>JBJTBF010000044.1:0-52968 GCA_046091145.1 Acidimicrobiales bacterium
CGGTCGGAGACGATCACCGAGAAGCCGTCGTTCCGCAACCTCGTGCCACGCCACCGGGCGGTCGTGCCCATGTCGGGCTTCTATGAGTGGGAGCGCAGTGACCCGAAGGTGAAGAAACCGTTCTACGTGCCGAGGGCAGACGGACGCACGATGTGGACGGCCGGCCTGTGGACCCTGAGCCCCGCACTGGACGGTCGGGTGTCGTTCTGCATCATCACCCGCGACAGCCGCGAGGACCTGGCGACCATTCACGACCGCAGCCCGGTGCAGCTCACGCTCGACGACGCCCTGTCGTGGCTGTGCGACGAGAGTCCACCTCTGGGACTGCTGTCCCTGGAGAACCCACCCCTGCTCGCACCGTACGAGGTGTCCCGCAGGGTCAACTCGGTGCGCAACAACTCGGCCGACCTGCTGGAACCCGTCGAGCCGGAGTCGCTCTTCTAGTCGGCGAGTGCCGCCACGATCCGTGCGGCGTTCGCCTCGAGTGCGGTCCTCTCGATGGACGCAGCGGCGTTCGCGAAGCTCAACTGCGACATGTCGTCCGTCGGCACGAGGTGGATGTGACAGTGGTTCACCTCGTACCCCGCGATGATGAGACCCACCCGTTCGCAGGGAAATGCAAGGCGCAGTGCGTCCGCAACACGGTGCGACACGACGAACAGGTGCGCCGCGAGCGCAGGGGAGAGGTCCACCCAGTGGTCAACCTCCTCGCGTGGCACGACGAGCACATGACCGTCTGCCAGCGGGTTGATGCTGAGGAACACCACGCAGTGCTCGTCCTCGTGGACGAAGGTCCCGGGGATCTCGCGGTTGATGATGCGCGTGAAGATGGTGCTCATCCCATGTACCCGCCGGACACCTTGTAGACGTCGCCCGTGCAGTAACCCGACTCCGGGCCCGCCAGGAACCTCACCATCTCGGCGATGTCCGTTGCCTCGCCCATGCGGCCCATGCCGATGCGCATCACGATGCCCGCCTTCATCTGCTCCGAGAACGGGGTCAGGAGCGGTGTGTCGATGTACCCGGGGCACACGGCGTTCACCCTGATGCCGAGGGGAGCCACTTCGTCGGCGACTGATTTGGTCAGGGCGATGATGCCCGCCTTCGCCACCGAGTAGTGGGGCGCTCCCGCCGACGGCATCAGGCCGAGGATCGAGGAGATGTTCACGATCGAGCCGCTGCGACGGGGCGTCATGTGCCTCAACGCGGCACGTGTGCCGTGGAACGCACCGTAGAGATGCACGCGGATCATGCGGTCCCAGTCCTCGTCGGTCATGTCGACGAGGTTGTCCATCGGTTGCCAGTCCTGCAGCCGGTTCTCCATCCGTGTCATCGCATTGGCAACGGAGCGGTCCGTCTTCGAGGACACGTTACGCGGAGCGATGCCCGCGTTGTTCACCATGATGTCGAGACGCCCGAACTGCTCCACCGTGCGGTCGATCGCCGAGTCCATCGCGGCCGGGTCGGTCACGTCGAAGGCGAAGCTGGCGCCGCCGAACCTGCCGGCCACCGATGCGGCGGCGTCCGCGTCGAGGTCGTTGATCACCACGATCGCCCCGTCCCGGGCGAGTCGCTCGGCCGAGGACGCCCCGAGCCCCGAGCCACCGCCCGTGATGAACGCAACCTGTCCGTCGAGCGCCAGTGCCATGTGGCGACCTTAGGTGACGGGGCGAGTGCACTGTCTGTCCTGCTGCCGCGGATACTGTGCATCCGTGGCGACGGAGGGTCTGTTCTCGAGGGTCTGGACGGTGCCGAACCTGTTGACGGTGACGAGGCTCGCCCTCCTGCCGGTGTACGTGGTGTGGCTGGCCGACGGCCGCTACGTGGCCGCCGCCTGGTTCCTCGGGGCCCTGATGTGGACCGACTTCTTCGACGGCTGGATCGCACGTCGGTTCAACCAGATGAGCGAGCTCGGCAAGGTGCTCGACCCCATCGCCGACCGCGCGATCTTCGGGGTCGGTGTGGTGGCGGCAATCGTGTGGGACGGTCTGCCTGCGTGGTTCGGGGCGCTCGTGCTCTTCCGCGAAGGTGCCATCGCGTTGATGATGGTCGGGGGCACTCTGCTCGGCATGGAGCGGTTTCCCGTCACCACCCTCGGCAAGAGGGCCACGTTCCTGATGATGTGTGCAGTCAGCTGGCTGATTCTCGGAGCCGGAGGAGGCTCATGGACCGTGGCCCGCTGGATGGGCTGGACGGCGGCCGTGCCGGGACTGCTCGCGTCGTACTGGACCTTCTTCCAGTACGTGCCTCTCGTGAGGGAGCACTTGTCGGCAGGTCGAGCGGCCAAACGACTACCGTGAGGAATGTGAGCATTCCCTCCGACCTTCTGTACACGGCTGACCACGAGTGGGCCAGGATCACGGGCAACGTGGCCCGCATTGGCATCACCCATTACGCACAGGACGCGCTGGGGGACATCGTGTTCATCCAGTTGCCCACGGTGGGCGCGAAGGTGTCGGCACAGGAGTCCTTCAGTGAGATCGAGAGCACGAAGTCGGTCAACGACGTGTACGCACCACTGGCCGGCACGGTCACGGCCGCGAACGAGGCGCTCTCGGGTGCTCCCGAACTGCTGAACTCCGACCCGTACGGGGACGGCTGGATCTGCGAGATCACCATGGATGACCCCTCCCACGTGGGCCTCATGGGGGCCGACGAGTACTCGCGCCTCCTCGGGTGATGGCGTACGTGTTCTGCAACCGCTGCGGGCACCGCAACCCGCCCACCAGCAGCTTCTGCAGCGCCTGTGGCTCCGTGCTTGACAACGTCGACGACCGTACGATCACCCTGACCAAGGTGGACCCCCTGATGGATGCGCCGGGCACGTCTGACGACGTCACAGTTGACCTCGACCACATCCCCGAGGGCGAGGCGGTGCTGGTGGAGCGCGGAGGCGACGGTGAGGGCGACTGGTTCTCCTTGCGCACGCAGGTGACCACAATCGGCCGCCACCCGGAGTCCGACATCGTGCTGGATGACATCACGGTGAGCCGGCGTCACAGCGAGATTCGCCTGGTCGACGGACGGTACGTCGTCAGTGACGCCGGTTCGTTGAACGGCACGTATGTGAACCAGCAGCGGGTCGACACGGCCGTGCTGTCCCAGGGCGACGAGCTGCAGGTCGGCAAGTTCCACCTCGTCTTCCTGCAGCGCGCCGGGGGACAGCGTTGAACGACCGCGACTATCTCTCGATCGGCGAGGTACTCGCGGCACTGCTCGAGGAGTTCCCCGACGTCACCATTTCGAAGATCCGTTTCCTCGAGAGCCAGGGTCTCATCGCGCCCGAGCGCACCCCGTCGGGGTACCGGAAGTTCACCGAGACGGAGGTCGACAGACTCCGCGTCATCCTCCGCGAACAACGGGCGCACTACCTCCCGTTGCGCGTCATCAAGGACCGCCTCGATGACGAGACGAGTGACATCAGCCGCGAGCTGAAGCTGGTGTCCGACGGTGTCATCCGCAGCGACGCTCATCCCGCCGCCAGGGCCGCCATTCCCCGTGGCCCCGCAACCCCAACCGAGGCACAACCCCAGGCGGGCGAGGCACGCGAACAGCGCCGCATTGCCAGGAGACATGCCGACGAGACGGAATCACTGCCACGTGACGCACTCCTCAAGCGTGTGTCGATATCGCCCGAGTTCCTGAAGGACCTCGAGCAGGCCGGCCTCGTGGCAGGTCACGATGTGGGCGACACCACGTTTTTCGAACCGCACTCGGTCGAGGTGGCCCGCGCAGCCGCACGCTTCCAGGAGCTCGGCATCGATGTCCGGCACCTCCGCGCGTGGAAGGCCTCCACCGACCGGGAACTGAGCCTCTTCGAGCAGCGGATCCTTCCGCTGCTGATGCAGCGCAACCCGGCTTCACGCAACGAGGCGATCACGATGCTCGACGAACTGGTGAGTCTCGGTGGGGTGATGCGCTCCGCCATCCTGGCGCGCGAGACCGCGCGCCTCGTCGAGCCGCGCTGAACATGAAGTCGATGTCCGTGCGCAGGGTGGAGCGGGACCGATCCTCCAACAGTTGGATCGTGACGTTGCGCGAGTCGGAGGCCCCCAGACGGCAGTTCGACATCTTCGTGGGCGCCCAGGAGGGGCTCGTGCTGAACATGCTGGTGGACGGCGAGACCACCCCGCGGCCGCTGTCGCACGACCTGTTCGTGATGACGCTCGAGCGATTGGGTGTGGAGGTGACGCACGTCGTACTCACGCACGTGAACGACCGCACCTACTTTGCCGAGCTCGTGCTGTCCAAGACCGTGCAGGAGCCCCCCTCCGGAGCGGCCCCGTCAGGGGGAGACGACACCGTGGTGTCGTGCCGTCCCTCCGACGGGCTGGCCATCGCCCTTCGCGCCAACGCCCCCGTGTACGCCCGGGAGGACCTTCTGGCCGAGGTGGGCAGGGAGCCGGAGGAAACGGGCGAGGATTCAGCCGAGATTCTCGACGAGTTCCGCGATTTCATCGAGAACATCAGTCCCGAGGATTTCGACATCTGACCCCTTGCGGCCCGGCTGCCGGGGACGTAGCGTCTTTCACCTGCGTAGTTACGGTTCTGTAACCATGCAGCAGACCGACAGGGAGCCACCGTGAGGGACATGACATTCAGCGGCAAGTCCGCAGCCGACATCGTGGGGATCACATACAGGCAGCTCGACTATTGGGCGCGCACGAACCTCATCCGCCCGACGGCCGCCGATGCCACCGGCAGTGGGTCGCGCCGCCAGTACACGTACAAGGACCTTCTGGAGCTGAAGGTTGTCAAGCGACTCCTTGACTCCGGCATCAAGCTCACCAGCGTGCGCGACGTGTTCGCGTACATGCGTGAGCACGTCGACACGGAGATCAGCAGCGCACACATCGTCATCGACGGTTCCAGCGTCGTCCTGTGCGACGGCGACAACCTCATCGACGTGCTCCGTCACGGGCAAGGTGTCCTCAACGTGCTCCCGCTCGCCGGGGTGAAGGATGAGATCGACCGACGCATCTTCCTCCTCGAGGAGCGCGCGAGAAAGAACGCTCCCGACGAGGACACGCGGGACGATGACGGCAGACGCGCAGTCTGACCTGAGACGCTCGCCCCTCGACTCCTCGCACCGCGCCCTCGGCGCAAGGATGGTGTCGTTCGGCGGGTGGGACATGCCGATTGCGTACCCGTCGGGCACCCTCGCCGAGCACACCGCCTGCCGCACGTCGTGCGCACTCTTTGATGTCAGTCACCTCGGCACCGTCCGAGTCGAGGGGCCCTCGGCATTCGACTCCCTGCAGAACTGCCTCACCAACGACCTCGCTCGTGTGTCGGCCGGACGTGCCCAGTACACGCACCTGCTCGACGAGTTCGATGCGTCGGTTCTTGACGACATCATCGTGTGGTGGGTCGCCCCCGAGGTGTTCGACGTTATGCCGAACGCCTCGAACACCGACCGGGTGGTCTCGGCCATCGGCGGCACCGACACCACGTCCACGAGGGCGGTGATGGCGGTGCAGGGACCCACGGCCCGCGAGACCGTGGCACGTGTGTCACCCGCCGCCGCGACGGTGGGTCGGTTCAGGGTGGAACGGATCGACATCGATGGTGTCCCGTGCACGGTGGCGGGCACGGGCTACACGGGTGAGGTCGGAGTGGAGATCGCGGTCCCGTCCGCACGTGCTCCCGAGATGTGGGACCGGCTGGTGGGGGCAGGCGGGACCCCGGCCGGGCTCGGTGCGCGGGACACGCTGCGGCTCGAGGCCGGGCTTCCTCTCCATGGGCACGAACTCGGTTCGGGCATCACACCGCTGCAGGCGGGCCTCGAGTGGGTCGTGGCCTGGAGCAAGCCGTCGTTCCGGGGTCGTGCGGCACTGGCCGCAGAGAAGGAGCGTCGGCCGGCGAGACGGTTGATGGGACTGACCATCGACGGGCGTCGGCCGGCGCGCGAGGGCACCCCGGTGCTCGACGACTCGGGTGCGTTGGTCGGAGCCGTCACGAGCGGGAATTTCTCGCCGACGCTCGGTCACTGCGTCGCAATGGCGTTCCTCCCGCCGGCAACTGAGCCGGGAACGGTCGTGCAACTGGATGTGCGGGGAACCCTGCTCCCCGCGAGGGTCAGCCCGCTTCCGTTCGTGGCGAAGAAGAAGGGGCCGTAGGAGCCGAACTGCTCTGCCACGGCGCCCGGAGGCCGAACAGCCCGCCTGCGTTCTCGGCGAGAGTCACGAGCGGTGACAGACGCCTGGTGAGTTCGCCGAGCGAGGTCGCGATCTCTCCCATGGATGCGGCGGCGTTCATCGCACTGCCGACCTGGGGCATCATCCGGCGCAGCGGTTCCTCCACCTCGTCGAGGAGCGCATTCACCCGTGTCGTCGTTCGGTTCAGGTTGTCGATCGTCGAGGCGAGGTTCTCGAGGATCGAGATGAGCGACTCGGTCGTGCGACGCGACACGTCGACGGCCCTCGAGGCGAGGTCGATGGGATCGAGGGTCGAGGCAAGCGCGAGCAGCTGCTCGATCGGGTTCGACTGTCGGTTGTCGCTCACGCCGACACGGTACCCGACAGCGACTCGGCGTAATCCTGGATGGGCCCACAGGTGCACACCAGGTTCCGGTCGCCGTAGGCGGCGTCGATCCTGCTGACGGGCGGGTAGTAGCCCCGGGCCCGCAGACCCGGCAGCGGGTACAGCGCCGTGTCGCGGTCGTAACTGCGGTTCCATTCGCCCACCACGTCCTCGACGGTGTGGGGGGCGTTGCGCATGGGGCTGTCCTCGGCGGAGATGCGGCCCGAGCACACGTCCGCGATCTCGGACGCGATCGACGCCATCGCGTCACAGAAACGGTTCAGTTCGGCCAGGGGCTCGCTCTCGGTGGGCTCCACCATCAGCGTGTTCGCCACGGGGAAGCTCATCGTCGGCGCGTGGAAGCAGTGATCCATCAGACGCTTCGCCACATCGTCCACGGTGAGTCCGGTTCCCTTCAGAACCTCTGCGACGTTCAGGATGCACTCGTGTGCCACGGTGCCGTTGCGGCCCGTGTACAGCACCGGGAACGCATCCTTCAGCCGGGCGGCGACGTAGTTCGCGGCGAGGATCGCATCCTCCGTGGCGCGACGCAGACCGTCGGGCCCCATCATCGTGATGTACACCCACGGGATGCAGAGGATGGATGCCGATCCGTGCTCGGCCGCCGACACGGGACCGACCGCCGACTCCCCGCCCACCGGGTTGCCGGGGAGGAACCGGGCGAGGTGGGCGCGCACCGCCACCGGACCCACGCCGGGGCCGCCGCCGCCGTGGGGGATGCAGAAGGTCTTGTGCAGGTTGAGGTGGCTCACGTCCGCGCCGAACTTGCCGGGCTGGGCGAGACCGACGAGTGCGTTCAGGTTCGCACCATCGACATACACCTGGCCCCCGTGTTCGTGCACCACGGCGCAGATGTCGGTCACGGCCTCCTCGAACACGCCGTGCGTGGAGGGGTAGGTGATCATCACCGCCGCGAGGGTGTCACCCGCAGCCGTTGCCTTCAAGCGCAAATCGTCGAGGTCGACGTTTCCGTTCCCGTCGCACGCCACCGGAACCACGCGCATGCCCGCCATCACGGCACTGGCCGCGTTGGTCCCGTGGGCGCTCTCCGGGATGAGACACACGGTGCGCTGGTTGTCACCGCGCGAGCGGTGGTACCCGCGGATCGCGAGCAAACCGGCGAACTCTCCCTGGCTGCCCGCATTGGGCTGGAGACTGACGGCGTCGTAGCCGGTGACCGCCACCAGCATCTGCTCGAGCTGGCTGACCACACGCCGCATCCCGGCTGTCTCGTCGTCGGGAGCGTACGGATGCACGGAGGAGAACTCCTGCCAGGTCACGGGCTCCATCTCGGTCGTCGAGTTCAGCTTCATCGTGCACGAACCGAGCGGGATCATCGTGCGGTCGAGAGCGAGATCCTTGTCGGCGAGGCGCCGCAGGTAGCGCAGCATCGAGTGCTCCGACCGGTGCGAGTGGAACACCGTCTGGGACATGTAGTCGTCGGTCCGTTCGAATGAGCCGGGCAGGACTGTGCCGTCGGTGAAGACCGGGGCGGGACAACCCAGTGACTGCACGAGGGCGGTCACCTCGTCCTCCGTCGCGGTCTCGTCCATGCTGAACGAGACGGCGGATGCGGAGAGACTCCTGATGTTGAACCCCGCGCCGCGCGCGGCAGCAACGAGTGAGCCCGCATCGACGCCGTCGACGGCAACGGTGTCGAAGAACACCCCGTGCCTCACCGACAGACCTCCGACGCGCAGGGCTGCCGCGGCCGAGGTGGCAAGCGATGCGACCCGGCGGGCGATGCGGCGGATGCCGTCTGGCCCGTGCCAGACGCCGTACATTCCGGCGATGTTGGCGAGCAGCACCTGTGACGTGCAGATGTTCGAGGTTGCCTTCTCACGGCGGATGTGCTGCTCACGGGTCTGCAGTGTGAGCCGCAACGAGGGCCGGCCGGCGGTGTCGGTGCTGACCCCGACAAGACGGCCCGGCAGAGAGCGCGCGTGCGATTCCTGGCACGCCATGAACGCAGCGTGCGGGCCACCGAAACCGAGCGGCACCCCGAACCGCTGGGACGAACCCACGGCGATGTCGAAACCGAGCTCGCCCGGACTGCGCAGCAACGCGAGGGCCAGCAGGTCGGTGACCGCAATGGTGGTGACTCCCGCCCCACGGGCGGCACCGGTCAGAGCGATGACGGAATCGGGGTCACGCACCAGACCGTCACTGCCGGGGTGGCTCACGACGACCGCGAAGTGGCGGTCCGCATCGAACATGGCGGGGTCACCACTGTCCACCTCGAGACCGATCGGCTCGGCACGGGTGAGAAGCACCGCGAGGGTCTGCGGATGCGTGTTCTCATCCACGAGCACCGCATTGCGCTGGCCCTTCGACACGCGGTGGGCCATGGTCACCGCCTCGGCAACGGCGGTTGCCTCGTCGAGGAGTGATGCGTTCGCGAGGGGCAGGCCCGTCAGCTCGGTGACCATCGTCTGGAAGTTGAGCAGTGCCTCCAGGCGTCCCTGGCTGATCTCGGGCTGGTACGGGGTGTACGCGGTGTACCACGCGGGGTTCTCCAGGACGTTGCGCTTCACGACAGGGGGAGTGATGGTGGGGTAGTAGCCCTGGCCGATGAAGGAGCGACGACGGGGCACACCCTCGAAGTTCGCGGCCAGCCTGGCGAGCACGTCTGCCTCCGCAACGGCGGGGGCGAGGTCGAGGGGTCGCTCCAGGAGGATCGACTCCGGCACGGTGGCACGCACCAGTTCGTCGACGGATGCGAGCCCGATCACGCGCAGCATCTCGGCTCGGTCATCGTTGGTGAGGCCGAGATGGCGCTCGGTGAACAGCTCGGTGGACGACACAGACATGGGGACTCCTTCGTTCACCCCCGCTGTCGGCGTGCCTGAGAGTTTCGCCACGTCGTGGCTTTCCCCGTCGGCGGGAGGTCGAGCCCCCTCTTTCCAGCGTCTATGTCGTTCCCCCGGTCCCTGGTGCCTGAGAGTTTCCGGGGCGGTTGCTCCTTCGGCGGCGGTTTCCCGCTCTCTCCCAGGGGAACGAGCCGACACTACACCCGGGGGAGTGGCATCCGGCTTCTGCCGTCTACGGTGTCGCCCATGGCACAGATGACATCTCTCGAACTGGTCAACCGCACGAAGGTAACGATCGGGGGCCTCGGGGCCCGCTACATGCTTCACCCCGAGACGGCGGCAATCGGAACCGCAGCGGGCTACGAGAACGGCTGGGCGTGGTACTTCACCGGTCGTGGTGGTGTCCTCGGTGACGTCGATGCCAGCGTGGTGGCCAGTGCGTTCGGGTTCTTCGGCGAGCCGATGGTCCGGATGATGTGGGAGGAGGGAACCAAGGTCGAGGGCGCCCGCGCTGCCGGCACGAGGTATGCCGCTGCATGCGCCGAGTTCGGTCGCAGGCGCCTGCAGGGTGCGACCGGCCTGGAACGGTTCAACGAGCTCGCGGAGCGCGTGATGAGCGCGGTCGATGGCTCGGGTCTGTCGCTCTTCGTCGCGCTCCGGGCCGAGGCCGCCCCCGCCGATCCTGCAGGTCGTGCGTACTGGAACATCTGCCTGTTGCGTGAGTGGCGGGGGAGCGAACACGTTGTCGCTGTCCGGGCCAGCGGTTTGACACCCGCACAGGCGATCCTCACCGGGTATCCCGACGCCGCGACCGGCATCAAGGAGGCTTCGCGCCGCGGTTTCGGCGACGGGCATCCGGACGCGACACCGCTCGCAGATGTCCGCCGGCGGGCGGAGGAACTCACCGACACCTTGCAGGCGGCCGGCTACGACGTTCTGTCGGCGGGGGAGCGGGCCGAACTCGCCTCGCTGGTCGACTCCCTGCGCGACGTTCTCGACGCGAACGCCTGAGGTCAGTCCACGCTGGCGTATGACCCGGAGCTGCCCGTGCCACCGAGGGACTCGGTCGCCGCAGCGTCGAGGTCGTCCAGGAAACTCGCAAGGACTGCCTCGTGCACAGCATTCACCGTGAGGTGGATGCTCTTGGGCGGGGCCTGCCGGTCGACGTACCAACCGCGCGCCGAGAGCGCGTCAGCGAGCGCAAATACGTCATGACGCAATTCGTCCCGTGCACCGATGCACAGGAGCGTGGAGTCGGGGAGTGCCCGGACGCGCAGCAGGGGATGGTCCGCGACATGTGACGCGATGCGCAGGGCCGCTCGTCGTGCCGCATCAGTCAGGCGTTGGTAACCGTCGTCCCCGAGATGTTGCATCACCGCCCATGACGATGCAATCGGACCACCTGACTTCGTCCCGAGGATGCCCGACGAGCCGTAGGTACCGCCCAGCCAGTTGTCGGTGACGAAAGTCTGGTCGGCGCGCAGGAACTTGTTGCGGTGCAGCAGCACACCGGAACCCTTCGACGCGTACCCGTACTTGTGGAGGTCGATCGAGATCGACGTGACACCTTCCACCCGGAAGTCCCATGGCGGCACCATCCCACCGGCTCGTTCCATGTAGGGGAGGGTCACCCCGCCCATGCAGGCATCGACGTGCATGTTGATGCGTTCCTGCGCCGCAACGGCGGCGAGCGGGGTGACATCGTCCACCACGCCCTGCGGGTAGGAGGGTGCGCTCGCAACGAGCAGCACTGTGTTCTCGTCGACGGCTGCAATCATCGCCTCGGTGTCGGCGCGCCAGTCGGGGCCCACGGGTACGCGACGGCTGTCCACACCGAAGTAGTCCGCCCCTTTCTCGAGGGCGGCGTGAGCCGAGGAGGGGAGCACCATGTTCGGCCTCTCGAGGCGCCGCCCCTCGCGTTCTGCCCGCTTCTTCGCGGCTCGCACGGTGAGCACGAGGCTCTCGGTGCCGCCGGAGGTCATGAAGCCGGCTGCATCTGCATCACCGTGCACCCACCGAAGCGCCGCAGACACGACCTGGTTGTGCATCTCCCGCAGCGACGGGAAGGCCCCCATGTTCAGCGCGTTCTCGCCGGAGAAGCGCCGGTAGGCCTCCTCGGACAGCGCCAGCACCTCGGGACCGGCGCTGTAGGCCAACGAGAACGCCCTGCCGTCCCTCCAGCGCACATCGTCGGCGCGCAGACTCTCGAGACCCTCGAGCACCTCCGAGGTATCTCGACCCGACCCCAGGAAGATCTCGGAGCTGCTCACGCGGGGAGAGTACGCCGAGCCGACGGAGCTGGGGAAACCCTTGTCCTGGGCCGAGTCTGAAGTTTACATAACGGAGATTATGAGCATTACAAGGGGCGGCCCAGGGAAGCCGTCGTCACAGGTTCTGCCGCATCCAGCAGCCACTCGAGCAGTTCCCGCAGGGACTGCTGTGTGTGCCGGCCGCCTGCGATGTCCGTGCGCACGTCATGCACTGCGCATTGCAGGACGAACACCAGATCCTTCAGTTCATCGAGCTCCGTACGTGCCACGACGAGTTCGTTTTCCGACAGCTCGAGCTCAGCGGCTCGTTGGCGCGAGACCCAGTCCCACTGGCGGCATTTCTGACTGCAGAACTTCTTCGGACGTCCGGGGCCATCGGACCGCGCGATGGGTTGTCTGCACCACGTGCAACGCCTCAGCCCCGCCGTCACGTCCCTGCTCCTCTGTTGTGGGCTGGGTTTCGTCATGACGAAAAGATAACCATGGATAGCATCGCGCACGTGCCACAGTCCCCGTCACCAGCCCGTTTGTTCGCGAGCGACAACTTCTCGGGGGTGCACCCCGCGTACCTCGAGGCCATCGCCGGGGCGAACGAGGGGCACATGGCTGCCTACGGGGGTGACGCACACACGCGCGAGGCCACCCAGATGTTCCGCGAACTGTGCGGCCTCGATGTGGAGGTGCTGTTTACGTTCGGGGGAACCGGCTCGAACGTCGTTGCACTCTCCTGCCTGCTGGAGCGCGCAGAGTCCGTGTTGTGCACCTCGTGGGCTCACATCAACGTGGACGAGACCGGTGCGCCCGAGCGTTTCCTGGGTGTGAAGCTTCAGGACGTCCTCTCGGAGGATGCAAAGCTGCGGCCTGCGGACATCACCGTGGCGGCATCTGCTCTCGGGAACGTGCACCACGTCCAGCCGGGTGTCGTGTCGATCACCCAGGCAACCGAGCTCGGCACGTTGTACACAACCCAAGAGATCGTCGCGCTGTGTGCGGAGGCCCATCGTCACGGAATGCGGGTGCATCTCGACGGCGCACGAATCGCCAATGCCGTGGCCTCGCTCGGCGGCGGGCGCGAGACATTCCGTGCAATGACGTTCGGTGCAGGCGTGGATGCAGTCAGCTTCGGCGGCACCAAGAACGGAATGCTCGGCGCCGAGGCTGTTCTGCTGCGTCCGGGACTCGCCGGTGGTCGTGCGGAGCACCTCCGCAAGCAGGCGGCCCAGCTCCCCTCCAAGATGCGCTACACCGCGGCGCAGTTCGTGGCCGCATTGCGCGACGACCTGTGGCTGGAGACCGCATCGCACGCGAACGAAATGGCGCGCCTCCTCCACGCCGGCGTGTCCGACCTTCGGAGCCTCGAGCTGGTCACACCCCAGGTGAACAGCCTGTACCCGGTCCTGTCCCCCGCGTCCCGGACCGAACAGCAGGCCTGGAGCTTCTTCTGGGACTGGGACGTCTCGCGGGGCCAGGTGCGCTGGATGACATCGTGGGACACGCAGGCCGAGGATGTGCATTTGTTCGCCGCGGGTGTCCGCCGGACCGTCGGGGCCTGACGTCTCCCGGTGCGCGGGATTTGCCGCCGGGTCCGCCGACGCGAGAAAATGGCCCCGGTTCGGATGACAGGGGTTTCTGATGGCCGCAGGTGAGCTCTTTGCCTTCCGCGAATGGGACAACTACTCGTGGACTGCCGAGGCCCAGTGCGGCGGCATGTCGGAGATCTTCTTTCCCCCCGCCGCGGAGCGGCCCCAGGCCCGCGAGCGACGTGAGGCGCAGGCCCGTGAAGTCTGCGGCGCGTGCGCGGTGGTCGTCGACTGCCGTGACTTCGCACGACGTCACCGCGAGTACGGCTTCTGGGGAGGCGAGTCGGAGGAAGAACGCCACGCAGCGGGGTTCCGGCTCATCGCGCCCATCGGCGTGCGCACCCGCAACATCTCCTGACGTCGACCCGGAAGCGGCCTGCATGCTCACCGCCCGCGCAACGTGAGCGCCGTCCATCCCTCCAGGGAGGATCGCGACACGACCTCGCAGCGGTCGTATGCCGAGAGAACACGGTCGGTCTGGTCATCCCTGACGCCGCTCAGGACCATCGAGCCGTTCGGTCTCACGGCAGTCTGCAGCTCGCCCGCGAGTTCGCACAACACCGGCGCGAGGATGTTCGCAAGCACCAGGTCATACCGGGCAGGTTCGCCACCTGCCGGACCAGAAGTCCACGAGACCAGGTTCTCCACGCTGTTCAGACGGGAGTTGTGCCTGACCGCATGACGTGACTGCGGCGCGATGTCGTGACACTCGCATCGGCACCCCACCAGGGCGGACAACGCAACCGCGAGCACGCCGGATCCGCATCCCATGTCGAGCACGAGGTCGCCACTCTTCGCCACCGCCAGCGCCCCCGCGAGGGCCAGGGTTGTCGTCGGGTGATTGCCAAGACCGAAGACATCGAAGGGTTCCACCATCACCGGGCGACCCGCCGGCGGTGCCACCCAGGCAGGCACGAGCCACACGTCGTCGACGACGTGGGTGGCCTGTGCATGCTCCCGCCAGGTCTCGGTGACCGACACGGGAACCGACACCCAGCGGAACGCGGCCCCGTGCAAATGCGCCAGGTCGGCAACCGCAGCCGCTGATTCGACGGAAACATTCGCACGGAGCGTCACGGTGTCGGTGTCCGACACGATCTCCTCAACCGCCGAAACACCGAGGCACCACAGGCCGTCCGAGACGATCTCGACGGTGTCGGCGACCACGTCGAGCTCGAGAATCGTCCAGACCGTGGGTCCGGTCGGCTCAGTCAATGCGACGCATCTCCCGGCCGAATCGTTCGGCCTTCGCCACGTACGCCCTCGCACCCATCTCGATGTCGGCCCGTCGGGCACGGCCCTCCTTGATGACGGCCGGAGCACCCACCGCAAGAGCACCGGCGGGCACCTGCGTGCCGTTCAGCACAACGGAGTTCGCAGCAACAATCGCACCCTCCCCCACGACCACGTTGTGCAGCACCACCGCACCCGACGAGACCTGGCTGGAGTTCTCGAGCCGGCATCCCTCCAGATGGGCGATGTGGCCCACCACACAGTCGTCACCGACGATCGTGGGTGTGTACGGCGTCGTGTGCACGACAGTGCCGTCCTGGATGCTGGAACGCTCACCGACGGTGATGAAGCCGTCGTCCCCCCGCAGCACTGCCCCGGGCCAGACACTGCTGTTGGCGCCGATCGTGACATCACCGATGACCACGGCGTCCGGGTGGACGAAGGCGGTGGGGTGGATTGCAGGTTCCTTGTCCCCGAGCGCGTAGATCGGCATGTCAGAACCGTACCAAGCCGATACGGTCCGGCTTCATGCCGTCGGTTCCTGCCGATGAAAGAGACACTTGCCGGGATTCTTCGCTACCGTATGGCCCCTATGTCACGGCGGATCGACATCGAACTCACGAGCAAGCGCGACGACGGTTCGTGGACATGGCGTGCTGCAGGAGCACGCGAGCCGAAGGGCACCGTGGAGAACGACCTCGTGCCGGCCGGATCGAACGTCCGCGACACCCTGCGCGCAGAAGTCGAGACCGACCTTGACGGCACGCGGGTGCTGTCCATCCAGCTTCCCAAGCAGAAGACAGCGCGCACGGGGCTGCTCGACTTGATCCCCAGCGAAAAGCCGTTCGAACCCGTGGTACAGACCGCAGCGAAGCGCGGAAAGGGACGCGACGGTGATCGTCCGCGCCGTGAACGTTCCGGCCCGCGCGGTGACCGTCGCGACGGCAAGCGGGCCGACGGTAAGCGCGGCGCCGACCGCAAGCCGGGCGATCGCGGTCCGCGTCGTCCGCGGTTCGAGGTCCCGCCCGAGCTTCCCCAGCGCCCGAAGCCCAAGCGCGTGAAGCCCTCACGTGCCCGACGGGATGCGGTTCTGGCAGAACTTCCCGAGGCGCACCGCGCCATCGCGGAGAAGGTGCTGATCGGCGGCATCCCCGCCGTTCGATCCGCGATCGACGAGCAGAACAAGAATGCAGTGGCCGCAGGCCACGACAAGATCGATGGCACTGGGTTGGTGCAGCTCGCGGAGAACCTCCTGCCCCGCCTGCGCGTCGCCGACTGGTTGGACCGCGCCGAGGCCGCCCAGCGCATCGTCGCCGAGGTCGACCTTCGCGACCTCCGCGCGATCGTCATCGGCGCGAACGACCCCACGATCGTGCGCGACGAGTCCACGAGGGCGCTCGCCGACGCTCTGAAGACTGCTCTCACGGCGCGTCTCCAGGAAGAGACCAAGCTCTGGCTGGATGACATCAAGGCGGCGACCGACATCGGTCGTGTCGCCCGTGCCCTGCGCATGTCATCCCAGCCGCCGAAGGCCGGCGTTCCCTTCCCCCAGGCCCTGGCGGCCCAACTCGGCGCCAAGACGACGGAGGCACTCACGATCGATGCCCCGGCCGAACGCTGGATCGTGATTCTCGAGGCAGCGGCGTTCTCGCCGGTGCGCACCATGGTGCGACCGACTGCACCGAGCTCCGAGGTCTCTGCTGAACTCACGAAGACGGTGATGCGTCTCGCCCCGCTCATGCCGCAGGTCGCCGCCATCTACGGGGTGCAGGTGGAACCCGGTGCACCGATTCCAAAGCCGCTGCCCGCTCCTCGACCGGACAAGAACGCCAAGAAGGGCCGACCGGCCGGCCGCTCTGACGCCCCCAAGCGTGGCTCTGACCGCAAGCCGCGCCCCGCGGACTCCGGCAAGCCGCCGAAGGTCGCCGACAACGCGGGTGGCGGGGATGTCCCGGCCCCCGTGCCGGAACCGGCTGTGCAGTCAGCAAACGTTGCCTCCGCTTCTGATGAGACCGTGAGCGCGCAGGAGTCCCCGCAGAACGACGAATGAGTCGACTGGTCCCGCCTCCCCCGCGCGGGACTACGGTGACCGCATGGGAGATTTTGTCAAGTACGAGGCGCGCGGCAACGTCGCCATCATCACACTGAACCGTCCCGAGGCCCGCAATGCGGTCAACGGTGACCTCGCCTCGGACATGGAGGCAGTCCTCGACAGGTTCGAGGCCGAGGACGGAGTGTGGGTCGGCGTTCTCACCGCCAACACCGAGGGCCAGTCGAACCCCGTGTTCTGTGCCGGCGCCGACCTGAAAGCCATCAACTCCGGGCAGGGTGCCGGACTCAGCACCAAGCGCGGTGGCTTCGGGGGTTTCGTGTACCGCGACAGGAAGAAGCCCGTGATAGCGGCCATCGACGGCCTCGCCACCGCGGGTGGTTGCGAGATTGCGCTCGCCTCCGACATGCTCGTCGCCTCCACACGCTCGGCTTTCGGCCTGGCCGAGGTCAAGCGCAACCTGATTGCCGCCGCCGGCGGACTCTTCAGACTCCCCCGGGCAATCGGCAAGGCACCCGCAATGGAGATCATCCTCACCGGCGACCCGCTGGGTGCCCAGCGTGCCTATGAGCTCGGGCTCGTGAACAAGGTCGTGGAGCCCGCGGCGGTCCTCACAGAGGCTCTCGCGATGGCCGAGAAGATTGCAGCAGCCGCCCCGCTGGCCGTGCAGGCGAGCAGGCGGGTGGTGCTGGCTTCCGCGGATCTCGAGGAGGACGAACTCAAGAAGATGAGCAACTCCGAGATCGCAGCGGTGATGAACTCCGAGGACACGAAGGAGGGCCTGACGGCCTTCATCGAGAAGCGTGCACCGAACTGGAAGGGCCGCTAACGCAGCCGACGCTCCACGAGGATCTCCCGTGCGACGAGTCCGTTGCGCTCGAAGAGGTTCTTCATGCTCCTGTCACCGGGAAGCGCAGAGCCACCGACGCGTTCGACGTGTTCGTGCGCCGCATACTCCAGGAGAGCGGCCATCATTGCGTCTCCCATTCCCACCTCACGGGCCCAGGGTTCCACGTAGACGTGAACTATCCGGACAGAGTCACCGGCGCGCACCCAGCCCAGGGTTGCACACGCGACGCCGTCGATCTCGCCGACCACCAGACGTTCCGGATGCGGCTGGGCATCCCTGCGTCCCCGGTGCGCTGCCTGTTCGGAAGCGCCGGCTGCAGTGTGGCCCGCGAGCAGGGCATCATCGTCCGGGCAACCCTCACGGACCACGAGGGTCATCGCATCCCGTTCTTCTTGCGGAGACCGAGCCTCGTCGCCGCCTCACGCGTGCCGTAACGCACGGTCATCTCCCCCACCATGCGGGCACCCGGGGCCTGTCGACGCAGACTGCCGACGGTTCTCGACAGCCATCGACCTGCGGCGCGGGCTGGTGCTGTCCCCGCCCTGATCAGCGGATGAATATCGGGCACGCGTCATCACCCACCGGACAGTTGGGTGCACCCTTTCGCACCAGAAGGAAACAGCTGGGGCAAAGGAGTTCGTCGGCCCTCTTCGGTTGGAGCGAGTCGTCGGCGTTGGTGCGGTCGTCAGGCTCCGGCTCCTCCTCGTTCTCCGCTGCGGGGTCCTCGCTCGCCAGACGGTCCTTCAGGATCTTGTCGAGGTCGGCCTCCACATCATCGGGCGTGAGCAGTTCTTCGTCCTCGTCCTCGTCCTCGACCGACTTGCGCGTGGCCACCTTGCCGGTGGCATCCGTGTCGTCGCCCTCATCGGTGCTCCCGAGATCGTCGTCGAACTCCTCGTCAATCTCGAGGTCCTCCTCGAGCGCAAGCTCGGGGTCCTCCTCGATCTCGAGGTCCTCGATTTCGTCAGGGTCGATGTCTTCATCCGCCACGAAAGCCTCCCGCGGTCCGTCGGGGCGCGATACTACGCACATTCCCCGCGAACGCGACGAATGGGCGTCACTCGCGCCGGCTGGGGGTGACGGGCGTCACCGTGTCCGCTTCCCCGAATGCGGGCCCGGTCAACCCTTCCGGGCGGTCGTACGTTTGCGCTCGGCAGCACGTTCCGCTGCGAGTCGCTCCAGTTCGGGAGCCTCCGTCGTCATGTGCGTCATGGCAGCCGCGAGTGCCCTGTGGCCTGCCACCTCCGCTATCTGGCGGTGCATCTCGAGCGCCACGCGACGGTACGAGGGATGCCCCTGGGGGCTGCTGCGCAGCTCCAGCATGTGCATCGCCTCGCGGACGTTGAACTGCATGACGTAGCGGATCCTGTACGCCATCGACACCGCGTACGACGCCTGCTGAGGGTGGTCGGCGGCCAGCAGTTCGTACAGGCCGCTGCTGCGATGCATCACCGCGTCGAAATCGTCCGCGACACCGGCCGCATCGAGAAGGTCGGGCCGTGAGTAGCCGTGGTACGGCGTGAGGGGCTGCCATTCGATGGTCAACAAGCGGTGACGCTGCAGGTCCCGGAACGCCCCGTAGTCACTCAGGACGTCGAAGCGGTAGTCGGTGCGTTCGAAGGCGCGACCCGGCCTGTGCCGTCGGTTATCGCGCTCCCCCACGTACGCACGCAGGATCTCCAGGCGGCGGTCGGTCGACATCGTCTCCACGCGCGCGAGAACCTGTGACTCGGGCAGGTGAGTGTGCGCGTACAGCGCGGCGGCCACGACCTTGATCTCCCCGTCCGGGTCGAAATCGACGAGACTCACTTCCTCCACCTCGTCGGCGATCGCGTCAGCGAGGAAATCCTCGGCGAGCTCCGCTGTGTCGGCCGCAGTTCCCGCGAGGTAGTCCGTCCACTTCCCACCGCGATCGGGCATGTCGACCCGCTTCAGGAAACTCGGGATCACCTTGCGCAACTCCACGAGCATGAGGTCGGCGTAGTGGCGCGCTTCCGGCAGGGGGTGCGAACGCATCCGCAGGAGAAGGTTCTCGAACGCCTGACCGCTCCCGTAGATGCCGAGGTTCGACAACGAGGCAGCGGGCAGGGCCCCACGGGTGGCATCGAGCGCCTTGGCCCTCGTGGCCTGGCGCCACACGAAGTCGCTGTCGCCCGCCTGGCGCGGAACGGCAGCCCGCACGTGCTCCGTGACCTTCTCGGTCAGCATGCTGTAGGAGTCGAACATGCGGTCGAGGTCCCCGACGTAGCGGGTTCCGTGGCGTCCCGCCACCACATCGGGGTCCCGGTAGTAGCGGTACCTCCCGCCGAGTCGCTCGTCATAGGCGATGTAGCGCGTGCTCTGTTCGAGATAACTCATGAGTCGGCCCCACTCGAGAACCTTCGTGAGGATGTTCGAGGCCTGTTCGCAGGCGAGATGCACTCCCCCGAGCTGGGCGACTGAGTCGTCGCCGTACTCAAAGAAGACCTTCTCGTACAGGGTCTCAGCCCTGTCGAGGCCGATGGTGGCATCGACCGCCTCGTCACCCGTGATGTCGAGGTCACTGACGAACTCGTCGAGGAACAGACGTCGCAGGCTCTTGGCCGACCGGCTGTAGCGCGCGAACAACGCACCCTTCACGACCTCGGGGAGGTTCACGAGCGCGAAGACGGGTTGGTCGAGGTTCGTGAAGTAGTGCCGCAGGATGTCGGCTTCCCGTTCAGCGAACGACTCCGGCACGTACACGGTCACGCATCGATGCTAGGAGGTCGGACTGCCCGGCGCCGTGACCCCCGAACGGGTCGGAAAGGAGAATCAGAGAACGTTCGGGCTCGGGTTCGCGCGCACGAAATCATCCCGGACGGCCTCCCTGAGGCGCGCCGAGACCCAGAAGTCGATGGCGGTGAACGCCATGGCCAGGGCGCCGTCAATGACGGCCCTGTCAGCCTCTGCGGAGCGTGCGTGGTCCGCGAAGACTTCGGTGTGGATCGCGGTGCCCTGTGGTGCGCACGCGACCATGGGATGGATCGTGGGTACGAGATGACTCACATTGCCCATGTCGGTGCTCCCCACGACACGCGATGCGCCGTCGCCCGGGCGCGACACCACGCGGCCGAGGAGCGATGCGTTCGCGACATACGACGCGGCCAGATGTTCGTTCGTCACCAGGTCGGCGTACGGGTCCCCCACCCACTTGTGGCCGAAGCCGCAACCGCACGCCCCGGCGCCCGCCGACAGGGCGGCGAGAACACGCTCCTTCAACGCGGACAACGAGTCGATGTCATCGGACCGGACGTACCACTCCGAACTTGCCCTGTTCGGCACGATGTTGGGCTTGACCCCTGCCTCGAGGAAGATCCCGTGCACCCTCTCCGAAGGGCGGATGTGCTGACGGAGGGTCGCCACACCCATGTACCCCAGCACCGCCGCGTCGAGCGCGTTGCGGCCCTGTTGCGGCGCCGCAGCGGCGTGTGCCTCCCGGCCGTGGTACTCCACCACCAGTTGCTGGAGAGCAATGGCATCAATGGCCGTCAGGTCCGCATCCGCGGAGTGGACCATCATCGCAGCGTCGACACCGTCCAGTGCCCCGTTGCGGGCCATCACGATCTTGCCTCCTCCGCCCTCCTCCGCAGGAGTGCCGAGCCATCTGAGCCGTCCGCCGCTGTCCCCCGCCACTGCGGCGAGTCCTATTGCCGCGCCGAGACCGGCCGCCGCGATCACGTTGTGACCGCATGCATGTCCTATGCCCGGGAGTGCGTCGTACTCCGACATCACGCACACGGTCGGGCCGGATCCTGTCTCGGCGACGAAGCCCGTCGGCGCACCGTACGCACCGAGTTCGGCGGCGAGTCCGAGTTCGGTCGAGGTGCGAACGAGCAACTCCGAGGCGAAGTGTTCCTCGAAGTTCAGCTCCGGTCGGGCGTGTATCGCGTGGCTGACCTCGACGAGGCGCGCTGCCGATTCCTCGATGATGCGGCGTGCGACTGCCTTGATTGCCACAACGGCATCGTCGTTCAGTTCACCCATGGTTCAGCACCACCTTGCCCAGCTGCCTGCCCTGCCGGAGTCTCTCGAGTGCCGCAGGGTAGTCCTCGAACGAGTACACCGTGTCGACAGCAACCGGCAGGCCGTCCCCCACGAGACGCACGACCTCGTCGAACTCCTCGTAACTGCCCATGGTGGAACCGATGATCTCGTGCTGGCGGAACCACAGTCGGGGCAGCTTCAGTGTGACCTCGCCACCGGACGAGCCCCCGCACACGACCAGCCGTCCGCCGGGTACCAGACTGCCGACCGATTTCTCCCAGGTTGCGGCCCCGACACTCTCGATGACGACATCTGCCTCCACGTCCCAGTTGGCCTCCCCCGTGTGCACGGTTCTGTCTGCGCCGCGTGCCACTGCTTCCACGAGCTTCGTCTCTTCCCTGCTCGTGACCGTCACATGAGCACCCAGATGCCGCGCGATGTCGAGCGCCGCGCACGACACACCGGAGCCGATGCCGACCACGAGCACCCTTGTTCCGGCTGACACCCGACCGCGTCTCAACATCCGGTGGGCCGTCAGGTAAGCCACGGGGAACGCCGCACACTCGGCAAGCGAACGGTTGGGCGGTCTGCGAACGACGTTGCGGGCGGGAACCACTGCCATGTCGGCATGGCCGCCCCACGTGTGCTCGCCCCAGATGCGGAAGCCGCGTGCAAGCGGACTGTCGACCCCGAGTCTGCGGATGTCATCGACCGGGGAGATTCCCGGGTTGACCACCACCTCATCGCCGGGCGAGACGCCCGTGACGCCGTCCCCCACTGACTCCACCACTCCCGTCGCGTCGCATCCGGGCACGTGGGGCAGGTGCGGCCGCGGGGTTCCCCTGGTCACCCACAGATCCATGTGGTTCAACGCACTCGAGGTCACCGTGATGCGCACTTCTCCCGGCCCGGGTGCGGGGCACTCGATCTGTCCCATCCGGTACGCGCCAGGTGAGGAGTCCAGAATCCACGCTCGCACACGGAGAATCTATGTGGTCAGACCAGCACTCTCAACCGGTCCGCAGCGATCACGACTGTGACCGAACTCCACGGACCCACGTCAACGGAGTCGATGAGCAGGTGCTGCCCGTGCCGGCGGGTGATCGTGATGTCGGTGCGCGACCCCCGCTCGAGCATGGGGTGCGGAAGATGCGAGCCGGTGCGTGCACGCCGACGCGCGATCATCCTCTGCCGCAACGACATGCCCCTGTCGACGGCGAGGAACTCGAACCGGCCGTCGTTCGGATGCGAACCCGGGGTGACATCCAGGCCGTTCCACACGCCGACGTTCGTGACGACCACTAGACCATGCCTGCCGAACCACCTGCCGACCGCCACTTCGGCACAGGCCACCAGCTCCCGTGTGTTCCCCCCATGGCGGACGGTGCACGCCAGGGCATCCAACGGCAGTTCGGTGTACCCACCACGTTCCCTCCCGCTGCCTGGTTCGCCCAGGGCCCGGTGGAGATTCCCCGACGAGGTGCACGGAGGGTCAGCGTCCTGCAGCCGCACGACATCAGCATCATCGGCCGCCCGGACCGGCTGGACGACCCTGGACGGTCTGCCCCACTCACCGCCTCGCTCGATGACCATCAGCCCTGGACCCCCGCGGAGATTGCCACCACGCCACGGTTCAGGAGCACGACCGCCTCCCGTGCGTTGTCCCTCACCTCTGCCGTCGGTGATGCCTGCTCCACCTGTCGCAGCAGGTCGACGAGCTGACGTACCGTGCGCACGAAATCACCGGGAGTCATCTCCGGATCGATGATGTCGGCCAGTCCGCGGCCGTTCGACCACGCGTGCGCATCGAACGCGAAACCCGGATGGGGATCGCGGTGCCGCTGCAACCCGTGCGATGCAACCGTCTCGGAGAGGCGGTTGCTCACCCGCTCCAACTGGCGGAACCTGTTCCGCACCGTGTCGTTTGGCCAGCGCACAGAGGTCGTGTGCCCGGCCCGGGGTTCGTAGACGAGTGCGGAGAGGAGCGACGCGAGATCCCTCGGGGCCAGCCGCTCGAGGAGACCACCGGAGACGACGTCGGCCACGAGAAGGTCGCTCTCGTGGAAGATGCCGGCGAGGAGACGTCCCTTGTCGGTGAGGCTCCACCCGTCGAGGTACCCCAGTTCCTCGAGCATCCCTGCCACGTCGGAGAAACGTGCCGCCACGGAACCCGCCCGGGCGCTCGCACGTTGCTGGAGCTGGTTGATCTCCTTGCGGAGCCGCCTTTCGGCCCGCGCGCCGTCGTCGCGGCCCTGTTGGCGCTTCACCGCGGCCCCGACCGGCCGACCTGCGACGGTCTCGCTGACCCTGGCCTTCACGAGCCTGACTGCCGCCTCCCTCACGAACTCGGCCCGTGACGGGTCGTACGGAACGGGCAGCTCGACCGCCGTCGCGCGCACCGGCAGGGCGAGCAGGTCGCGCGAGGTGACCTCGATCTGTTTCCGCGACGGTGTGAGCACTGACAGACGGGTACCGCTGCGACGCGAGGACGTGGAGATGACGAGACCGCGACCGCGAATGTTCGAGCAGTCGAAGACCACGACGTCACCCGGGCGCAGCGCACGAAGAGCGATCTCTGCCTCCACTTCGGTCGCGGTCCGTGCGCTGTCCCCGTCATCGGTCGGAGCCCGGCGGTCGGCGACCCCATCGCCCCCGTCGACGGAGGTTCCGCCGGCGACCTCGATGCGGCGCAGGTCGCGTCGCTTGCGCTCGAGCAGCGCCTCAGAGGTGACGACGTCCCTGTCGGCCTGGAACTGGGCGAAGGAGAGATTCAGCAGGTGCATGGCCTCCTCGCGGGAGTGCCGCCGCACCATGTTCGCCACCATGTTGGAGGTCGGACGGAATGCGGAACTCAGACGGAAGGAGCGGCTGAGGGCGAGGGCCGCGGTTTGGTCGAACGACACGTACGGGTTCCACAGCGTCACCGCGTGCCCGATCTCGTCGAGGCCGCGTCTGCCCGCCCGACCCGTCAGCTGCGTGTACTCCGATGCCCGCAGCAGGACGTGGTGCTCACCGGTGTATTTCGTGAGTTTCTCGATCACCACTGCCCGGGCCGGCATGTTGATGCCGACCGCCAGGGTCTCGGTCGCGAACACGACCTTCACGAGCCCCCTCACGAAGCACTCCTCTACGGCCTCCTTGAGCAGCGGGATCATCCCCGCATGGTGGGAGGCGATACCGCATCCGATCTGGTCGAGGAACTCCTCGTACCCGATGGCGGCGCGGTCGCTGCGGTCGAGCGGGGACGCATGTTGCTCCACGATCGCGCGGATCTCGTCCTCCTCGTCGGCCGTCGTCAGGATCAGTCCCGCATCGACGCACGAACGGACGGCGTCCTCGCACTGCGCCCTGCTGAAGATGAACACGATGGCGGGCAGCATCCCCCCGTCGTCCAGCAGCTCGACCAGTTCCTCCCGGTTCGGTGCCGAGAACCTCCGGCGGGGTCGGCCCTTGCGGGCCGTCTCCTGGCGCTGGAGCGCGAGCGTTCTCTCCAGGCCTCGGTTGGGCGATCCGTTCACGATCGTGTCGTGCATCACGACCCTCCCGGCCTCTCTGTCGAAGAGCGCGTGGTGTGTCACCAGTTCCACGGGCCTGCGGGTCTCGACGACCACATCGGTGCGTCCGCGCACCGTGGTGAGCCACTCGCCGACCTCGTCAGCGTTCGACACTGTCGCCGACAGGCAGACGAGCTGAACTTCGGGGTCGAGGTGGATGATGACTTCCTCCCACACCGGCCCCCGGTACTCGTCCTGCAGGAAATGGACCTCGTCCAGCACCACGGCACCCAGGGAGTCGAGCCGGCTGGAGGCCGAGTAGATCATGTTGCGCAGGACCTCGGTGGTCATCACCACCACCGGGGCATCAGCATTCACCGCGTTGTCACCCGTGAGCAGTCCCACCCGGTCCGGTCCCCACTTGGCTGAGAGGTCCCGGAACTTCTGGTTGGACAGTGCCTTCAACGGCGCCGTGTAGAAAGCCCGCTTCCCCATGCCGAGTGCCCGGTGAATCGCGTACTCGGCAACGAGTGTCTTCCCCGAGCCGGTCGGTGCAGCCACCAGCACGGATGCCCCCTCGTCGAGGGAGGTCATGGCCGTCGACTGGAACCCGTCAGGCTCGAACCCGAGGCCACGGAGGAAGTCGGCCCGGCTGCCCGTCAAGTGGGTCTCTTGCGCACGAGCAACCAACCAACAAGCACCGCGAGTGCGTACAGCACGCACATCGGCACCGAGAGAGCCAACAGGCTGATGGGATCCCCCGACGGTGTGATGACTGCTGCGACGACAAAGATCGAGACGATGGCGTGGCGCCACTTCGCGAGGAGTGCCGCCGGACGGACAGCACCCACGAGCTGCAGGAAGACGATGAGCACCGGGCTGAGGAACCCGATACCGAAGGCGAGCATCATGAGCACGACCAGCTGCATGTACCGCGTCACCTGGAACGCCTGGTTCACGTCCTGTCCCGCCCACGAGATGAGGAACTCGAGTGCCTTGTCGAGCGTCCAGTACGCGAGGAAGCCGCCGGTCGCGAAGAGAACCACCGTGGAGACGATGAACGGCACCGCATAACGCTTCTCGCGGGACTCCAGGGCCGGGACGACGAAGCGCCAGATCTGCCACAGAACTACAGGCAGCGCCAGCACGAAACCTCCGTACGTGGAGATGCGGAGGCGGGCAGTGAAACCGTCGAGGGGTCCGAGCGCATACAGAGAGCCGTCGCAGCCGAAGTCTGGACGCTGACGACAGATGTTCACGTACGGCTCCGCAAGGAAGCTCTTGACGGGGTCGTAGAAGGCGAGCAGCAGGAGCATTCCGACCGCGACCGCGAGGAGACTCCGAATGATCCGCGAGCGCAGTTCACGGAGGTGCTCCATGACGGGCATGTCGGCCTCAGCCCTGCGGCTCATCGGTGACCTCCCCTCCGGGTCCGGTGCCGACACCATCAACCGGCGGGAGAACGCTCTGCTCCGGCCGCATCGGCGGCGAGGGCTCCGGGTCGACCGCCCCGAAACCTTCGCGTATGTCGCGGGCGGTCTCGCGGAGATCGCGCAACGGTTCCTCGAAGGTCCCCTTCATCTCCGCCTCGAATCCGCGGGCCAGTCGGCGCAGTTCCCCGTAGGTCCTGCCCACGCCGCGTATCACGCCGGGCAGCCGCTCCGGCCCGAGCACCACGAGACCGGCGACGAGAAGGAAGACGATCTCGCTGCCGGAGAGATTGAACACATGACCAGCATAGGAAGGCACCGTAGGCTCGCGACGTGCAGCAGCGACACGCATCCCTGCGGGAGTCCCCCATTGCGTTCGCTCACAGAGGAGCCCGCGCCCATGCTCCCGACAACACGCTCGAGTCCTTCAGGCTCGCGCTGCGGCTGGGAGCGAACGGTCTCGAGACGGACGCATGGCTGTCCGCCGACGGGCGGGTGGTTCTCGACCACGACGGCGTGGTCCGTCGTGGCCTCCGCAGACGCCCGGTCGCCACGGTCCGCAGCGCCGACCTGCCGGAGGGTGTCCCGCTGGTCGACGACCTGTTCGGGGAACTGGGGACCAACTTTCACCTCAGCATCGACGTCAAGGATCCCTCAGTCGTGGGGGCACTGTCGCGCTCGGTCGCTTCACACGGCGTCGATCCCGCGGCCCTCTGGTTGTGCAGCCCCGACACCGGGGTGCTCATGAACTGCGCGGAACTCGTGCCCGGGGTGAACCTGGTGCACTCGACCCGCATCGCGCGCCTGCGTGACGGCATCGAACGGCACTGTGATTTCATGCGGAACGCCGGAATCGGCACGCTGAATCTCCACCACACGGAATGGAACGGAGGGAACGTTGTGCTCTGCCACCGGTTCGGTCTGCTCGCGTTCGCGTGGGATGTGCAGTTCCGCGAGCACATCGACACCGTCCTTTCCATGGGGATCGACGCGCTGTACAGCGACCATGTCGACGTGATGACCGAGGCCGTGACCGCTGCAGTCGGCGCCCCGCAACTGCCCCGCTAGAGACCGCCGACCGAACCGATCGGCCACACGACGGCGAATGCCCTGCCGATTATCCGCGACTCAGGGATCGACCCGAACGACCGGCTGTCGAAACTCTCCGGCCGGTTGTCACCCATCACGAAGACATGAGCGCGCGGAACGACGACCTTGCGCATCTCCGAGACACGGCACTGTTCCTGGGCCGTGGGCCGGGATGTGTCCCCTTTGGGCAGGTACGGCTCCGCCAGGACCGCACCGTCGATGTACACCCGGCAACCCTTGATCTCTATTGATTCCCCGGGAAGTGCAATGACCCTCTTGATGAGATCGTCATGGGCCACTTCGTTCCCGTTCCGTGTCACGCGGTCAAAGACCACGACGTCCCCGCGCCGGACCTCGTGGAACCGGTAGCTCAGCTTGTTCACCAGCACCCTGTCGTTCGAGTACAGCGTCATCTCCATCGACGGTCCGCTGATGTAGAACTGCTGCAGCACCCAGAACCGAACTGCGAACGCCGCGGCGAGTGCGACAGCGAGAACCACCAGCCAGTCGCGCAGCACCTTGACCGCGCGAGTGCTCCCGGCGCCCGCCGGCTGAGTCTCCTCGTCGAGGTTCCCGGTTCCGTCCATGGCCGTGTCACGCTACTTGAGGCCAAGCGCCCGCAGACGGACAATCAATCCCTGTCGTGCCCTCAGAGGTTCGCGATGAGCTTGTCGACCCGTTCGTCGACGTTGCGGAAAGGGTCCTTGCATGCCACCGTGCGCTGGGCCTGGTCATTGACCTTGAGGTGGACCCAGTCCACCGTGTAATCACGGCCCTTCTCCTTGGCGGCCTTGATGAACCGGCCGCGCAGATGAGCCCGCGTCTGCGGTGGTGCATCAGTCACCGCTGTGTCGACGTCGCCACCGACGGTGCTGGCGTCCACCGCACCCGACGCCACCACCCGGTGGAAGACACCACGGTTCTCGTCGATGTCGTGATACTGCAGCTCCAGTGCCTGCACCTGCGGTGAGTCGATGTCGACGCCGTGGCGCTCCGCGTACGCGTGAACCAGGCGACGCTTGATTGCCCAGTCGAGCCTGCGCTCCACTCGCTCGGGTCCCGCAGCGACATCGTCGAGGGTGCGCACCCACAGGTCGAGGAGATCTGACTCCTCGTCGGGCAGGCCGCGCTCGCTCCTGAACGCGAGTGCAGTCTCCGCGAGTTCGGACAGGATGTCGAGTGCGCTCATCTCCCGTCCGTTCGCCAGCCGTACGGGACGCCGCCCGGTGATGTCCATGCTGATCTCACGGATCGCCCGGATCGGGCTCTCGAGGGTGAGGTCGCGGAGCCTCATGTCATCGCTCTCCACCATCCGCAGGACTATGGCCGCCGTGCCGAGTTTCAGCACGTTGGAGTCAGGTGCCATGTTCGAGTCACCCACGATGACGTGCAACCTCCGGTACACATCCCCGTCGGCATGGGGCTCGTCGCGTGTGTTGATGATCGGCCGGGAGCGTGTCGTGGCCGACGACACACCCTCCCAGATGTGCTCGGCCCGTTGCGAGAGACAGAAGACCGGACCCCGCGAGGTCGACACCGTGCGGCCTGCGCCGCAGATCAACTGCCGCGCGACCAGGAACGGGATCAACACGCTCTCGTGGCGCGCATCCCCGTCACGGCCCGTCAGATAGTTCTCGTGGCAGCCGTAGCTGTTGCCGGCACTGTCGGTGTTGTTCTTGAAGAGATACACGGTGCCTCGGATCCCCTCCTCCCTCATGCGCGCCTCGGCGAGCGCAACAAGATTGTTCAGGATGCGGTTGCCTGCACGCTCGTAGGTGCACACGTCCGCGATGGAGTCGCATTCCGGGGTGGCGAACTCGGGATGGGACCCGACGTCGAGGTAGAGGCGTCCCCCGTTCTCGAGGAACACATTCGATGACCGGCCCCACTGCACGACGCTGCGGAAGAGGTATCGGGCCACCTCATCGGGCGTCAGACGCCGTTGGCCGCGCAACGTGCACGTGATTCCGTACTCGGTCTCGATTCCGTAGATGCGACGGTCCATCAGGACAGCATCTGGCGCACACGCTCGGCATCCAGCCGGTCGAACCGACGACGCCGGCCGGTGCGGGTGAGCACTGCGGCCTCGAGATCGGTTGCCCCGAGACTGCGATCCGGGCCCGCGAGGGCAGCAACAGCGGCGCGGAGAACGGATGCGAAGGTGCCTTCGTGGGCCGATGCCGTCATGCGTGACGCGACAGCCTCGGTGTCACCACCGAGCACGCTCAAACCGTCCTCATCCATCACGGTGCCGTCGAAACTGATGCGGAAGAGCCTGTCGCCGGCCGGGTTCTCCCCCACCTCCGCGACGAGGATCTCCACCTCCAGGGGCTTGGCCCCGGCGGTGAACTCATGTGCCAGCACCTGCGCGTAGAGGTTCGCGAGACGCCGGGCATCGACGTCGCGCCGCGAGAACTGGTACCCGGTGATGTCGGCCTGGCGAACGCCGGCCATTCTCATGTTGTCGTACTCGTTGTACTTTCCGACACCGGCGAAGGCGATGTGATCGTAGATCTCACTGATCTTGCGGAGTGTCGTGGACGGGTTCTCCGCCACGAGGAGGATGCCCTCGCTGCACGCACATGCGATGAGAGCGCGTCCTCTCGAGATGCCCTTGCGCGCGAAATCGGCGCGGTCCTTGAGGAACTGCTCGGGCGGAACGTAGAAGGGCATGCTCATCGCGACCGCTGCTCCTGCTCGATGGCCCGGAACACCGATTCCATCTCCGCGTCGTCAACTTCCTGCCATCCCCCCGCGGAGATGGTGGCCATGATCGGGTAGATGCCGCGCAGCATGTCGGGCCCACCGGTGGCGGCGTCTGCCTCGGCGGCCACCCACAGCGCCCTGCAGGCGAGTTCCACCGCTGCGTTCCGGTCGAGGGTGCTGCGCCATCCAACCTTCACGACGGTGCCCGCGTGCATGCTGCCACTGCCGATGGCAACGAAGTCGGTCTCCTCGTACCGGCCGCCGGTGATGTCGAAGTCCCAGATGTGGCCCGACCCGTCCCGGACCTCGTAACCCGCGAACAGGGGAAGGACCGCCATGCCACTGAGTGCGGCCGGAAGGTTGTCGCGCACCATCGCACTCAACTGGTTGGCCTTGCCCTCGAGGGTCAGGGGGTGCCCCTCCATCTTCTCGTAGTGCTCGAGCTGCAGCTGGAAGAGCCTGATCATCGCAACAGCGGGACCGGCGGCACCGGAGATGGCCACGGCGCTGAAGTCATCGGCCTGGACGACTTTCTCGACCGTGCGGTGACGGATGAAGTTGCCGGCGGTCGCGCGTCTGTCGCCGGCCACCAGAACCCCCTCGGCATACCGCATCGCCACGCAGGTGGTGCCGTGCGGAACCTGCACGTCGCCGTTCGGCTCGGCAAAGGGCGAGATGCCCGTTGACTTCAGGAGACCCAGGAAGCTCGGACCGGGGTCATCGACCGGTCCGAAGAGTGGCAGGCCCATTCACTCCCCGCCCTTCTGGACGTAGTTGCGCACGAACTCCTCCGCGTTCTCCTCGAGAACGTCGTCAATCTGGTCGATGAGGTCGTCGAGATCGGACTTCATCCGTTCCGCCTGACCGGCAGACGCGACAGCGTCCTGCGTGTCAGCCTTGGTCCGGTCTGCGTCTCTGCCCCGTTGCACCCGCTCCTGCATGCCCCAAAGGTACCGAACGCCTGCGTCGGGCCAACCGCCGGGGATGTGCTCACCAGCCGGGGTCGACCTCCACGGCCTCGCTGGAACGCGGTCCGAGCAGTTCGAGGAGCTCCTCCACGGAGCCCGCCCGCTCGAGCACGCCGCCCACGAGTTCCCTTGTGCCCTTCAACGGCTCCTCCATCGGCACCCGAACCAATCCCTCCGGGGTGTGGAACACGATGCCGTCCCAGTTGGCTGACACCACCTTGTCCGGCCAGCGGGAGATGCAGGCGCCGCGAAACCACGCCCGGGTGTCGGGCGGGGGTTCGGTGCGGGATGCATCCGCCGCGGCGTCGTCGACGAGTGTTCGCAGTCCGGCCCTGGCAGCCAGGCCCCGCTCGGGGCGCATGTCGTGGTACTGCAGATCGATGGCCCGAAGACGGGCGTCGTCGGTGTCCAGACCGTGACGCTGCGCGTACGCCTCAATGAGACGTTTCTTCGCGACCCAATCGACGGTGCCGGCCGACAGTGAGGCATCAGACGACAGGCTGTCCACGACAGACTCCCATTCACGGATGATTGCGGGACCCTCCCCTGCGACGGTGTCATCGTCCGTGCCGTCGAGCCACCTCCGCACTGCAGCGAGAATCTCGCGCTGCATGTCGAGAGCAGTGATCATTCGACCGTCCGTCGTCTCGATGGTGGCCCCCAGCGTCAGGTCATGACTCACGGCTCTCACCGCGGTGACGGGGTCCACGGGCCTGAGTCCCTCGGGGAAGACGCCGTCCTCGACACACGACAGGACGAGTGCGGTGGAGCCCAGCTTGAGCCACGTAGCGACCTGGCTCATGTTCGCATCGCCCGCGATCACGTGCAGACGCCTGTACCTGGTCGGGTTCGCGTGCGGTTCGTCCCTCGTGTTCACGATCGGTCGACGGATGGTGGTCTCGAGCCCGACCTCCTCCTCGAAGAAGTCCGCCCTCTGCGACAGCTGGAACCACGGTCTCGGCTCGCCGCTCCGCGGCAGCTCCACACCGACCTTCCCCGACCCACAGAACACCTGTCGGCTCACGAGGTGCGCGAGCATCGCGGTCTGCACCCGTCCGAAGGGTACGTCGCGCCGCATGAGATAGTTCTCGTGGCATCCGTAACTGTTGCCCTTGCCGTCCGAGTTGTTCTTGTACGCGACGAGCTCTGCACCCTGGGGCAGCCGCGCGAGTGCACGACGCATGCTCTCGACGATGATCAGTTCACCCGCACGGTCGTGAAGCACGACCTGCATGGGACCGGAGCACTCCGGCGTCGACAGTTCGGGGTGCGCATGGTCGACGTAGTAGCGGGCACCGTTCGGCAGGACCGCATTAGCCATGAGGGACTCGACGTGCGGGTACTCACCCTCCGGGACCCAGTCCCCGCGTGCATCGAGGTGCGGCGTCTCCCCGAGGAAGTCCCACACGCGCAGTGCCAGTCCCTCGTCGCCGTAGGCGTTCACGAGCAGTGACGACGCAACCGTCGGGGTCACGTCCAGGTTGCGTGCGATGATCCCGTACTCGGTCTCTATCCCGAGGACCTTGGGGATGGCCATCTCAGAGGTACTGGCCCGAGACGGTGCGCTCGATGGCCTTGCCACCCGCCGAACGACCCTCACCCCTGGACGACTGCACGAGCGTGCGGATGAAGACGATGCGTTCCCCCTTGCGGCCCGAGATGCGGGCCCAGTCGTCGGGGTTCGTCGTGTTCGGGAGATCCTCGTTCTCCCGGTACTCCTCGCGGATCGCGGCAAGAAGGTCGTCGACCACGATTCCTGCCGCACCGCCGGCGAGCTGCCGCTTGATGGCCGTCTTCTTCGCCCGGCGGACGATGTTCTCGATCATCGCGCCGCTCGCGAAGTCCTTGTAGTACAGCGTCTCCCGCTCACCGTTCTGGTACGTCACCTCGAGGAACTCCGTCGCGGAATCCGCACGGAACATCTCGTCCACCGTCACGTCGATCAGCCCTGCGGGACCCTCGGTGCCCCCACCGTACGGCAGGTCATCCACCAGGTAACGGGCAAGAATCTGTCGTGCGGAGTCCCGGTCGGGCCGCTCCACCTTGATCTTGACGTCGAGTCGACCGGGCCGGAGGATCGCCGGGTCGATGAGATCCTCGCGGTTCGTTGCTCCGATGACCATGACATTCGACAGGCCCTCGACACCGTCGAGCTCGGCAAGGAGCTGAGGGACGATCGTGGACTCCATGTCGGAGGAGATTCCCGTCCCACGAGCCCTGAACATGCTGTCCATCTCGTCGAAGAAGACGATGACAGGCCATCCCTCGAGACTCTTCTCACGGGCGCGCTGGAACACCAACCGGATGTGGCGCTCGGTCTCGCCCACGTACTTGTTCAGGAGTTCGGGCCCCTTGATGTTGATGAAGTAACTGCGGCCCTTGTCCGCCCCGGTGCGCTGGGCGACCTTCTTCGCGAGACTGTTCGCCACCGCTTTCGCGATCATCGTCTTGCCGCATCCCGGGGGCCCGTAGAGCAGGATGCCCTTGGGCGCCGGCAGGCGGTAGTCCGCGAACAGTTCGGGGTGCAGGAACGGCAGTTCCACTGCGTCGGCGATCTGCTCGATCTGGTCATCCAGTCCCCCGATGTCGTCGTAACTGACATCGGGCACCTCCTCGAGCAGGAGATCCTCCACCTCCGGCTGGGCGAGCCGCTCGAGGAGAACATTGCTCCGCGGGTCGTACAGATAGGTGTCGCCGGGCCGTATCAACGTGCCGCGGAGGCCATCGGAGAGGGTCATCACACGACGGTCATCGTTGCGGCACGTGACCATTGCACGCACGCCGTCCTCCAGGACCTCGATGATCGAGCCGACCTCGCCGTTCGTCTCCGGGGTCCGTGCCATCACCACGTTCATCGCATCGTTCAGCACGACCTCCGCGCCACGGAGAAGTGACTCCTGCGGGACCGACGGACCGATGTTGACGCGCATCTTCCTGCCCGCGACGAGGACATCCACCGTGCCGTCGTCATTGGTCTCGAGGAGGGTGCCGTAGCCCGATGGCGGTGCGGCGAGACGGTCCAGTTCCCTTCTCAGACTCTCCAGCTGCGACCGCGCGTCGCGGAGGGCATCGGCCAGTCGTTCGTTGCGCGATCTCAGTTGTTCGTTCTCGGTCTGAACGTCGCGGCCATCGGTCACATCGGCAGGCTATTGCCTCCTTCGACCACCGGGCACCGTGAGGCCGGGAGGGTCGATGTGTAACATGTCAGGAGCCCCCGAAAAGGGGCTCACGGCACCGAACAACGAAGGGACCTCCAATGAAGGTGTGGATCGACCAGGACCTGTGCACAGGTGATGGCCTCTGCGAGGAAATCGCCCCCGATGTGTTCACCCTCCTCGACGACGGCCTTGCCTACGTGAAGGAAGGCTCCACCATCTACGCCGAGGCCAAGGGCAACAAGCAGGGTGCCGAGGGACTCGCGAACTTCCCGGAGAGCCAGCTCGAGGCCGTGATCGAGTCCGCCGAGGAATGCCCCGGCGAGTGCATCTTCATCGAGCCCTGATCAGCCGACGTACCTCGCCACGGTGAGGAACGCGGTGTGGGCCACCATCCGGTGGTCCGGCCTCACGGACATGCCCTCTATGTGCCACGTGCGGTGGAGCACCTCGAGAGTGCGCTGGTCCGCCCACTTCCTGCCGAGCGTCTCGCGAACCTGGACCGCCTGGGTGATCGAAGGCGTGTAGGCCACCAGCAGGCCTCCCCTGACCAGCACGTTCCCGGCGTGGGGCACCACGTTCCACGGTTCCGGGAGATCGAGCATCACCCGGTCGAAGGGTCCTTCCGGCGGCCCCGCGTACGAGTCGCCCACCGAGACGGCGTACCGCTCCAGTGCCGCAGCACCGAGGAACGAGGAGACGTTCGTCCTGGCCCGGTTCAGGAAGTCCTCGCGGAGTTCCGTGCCCGTGATGCTCGCACCCCAGCGGAGCATGGTCATGGAGAGTGCACCGGACCCGATGCCGGTCTCCCACACCCGCACCCCCGGATGGATGTCGCCGAGCATGCACATCGGGGCGAGGTCCTTCGGGTAGATGACCTGGGCGCCCCTCGGCATCTCGATCACGAAATCCTCGAGGGTCGGCCGCAGGACCATGTAGCGGGCGCCCTTCGTGGACTCCACCTCGCACCCCGGCTCTCGCCCGATGACCGAAGCATGGGGGACGAATCCTGCATGACTGTGGAACTCGGCCATACCGGACAGCGTCACGAGGTAACGACGCTTCTTCGAGTCGAGAAAGAGCGCCTTCTCACCGTCGGAGAACACATCAGCCACGGCGTGCGCCGTCCTCGAAGCCGACAACGAGCGTCTCGCCGGGGTTCACCCTCACCCTGACCCTCGAGGCAGGTCTGTCACGCAGCAACCGGGCGACTCCGATCAGCACGAGGGCCCTGGAGACCCACCGGTACCTGCGTCCGAGCGCGCGCGACACGCGACGGACCATGAACCTCACCAAGGTGCGCATCAGTAACGACGGAACTCGACGCGGCCCGCACGGCGCCGACCCGAGCGACGACCGAGGAGATACGCAAGCACGACCACAGCCGCCGCAACGGCGGAACCGACCGTGATGATCGACTGTCTCTTGTCCTCTGCGCGGCCCTGGATGTCCGCCTGGAGTGCGCGGAACTTGTTCTCCAGCTCGTCCCTGCTGATGCGTCCTTCTTCGGTCACGGCTTCCTCCCCAGTGTGCTCCTGCCCACCCGACGGAGAGCGACGATCGACAACGCAGCCAACAGGGCAGATGCGGCGAGGTAGGGCACGAAGGACCAGGCGCCAGTCAATGCGCTGCCGCCCAGGTCCTGCACCATGCGGAGAACCCCGAGCGCCAGCAGAACGATGCCGAGTCCCGTGAACAGCGCGCCGAGCGAACCGAACGCGAGCCAGCGTGCTGCTCCCCTGGCCGGACCGACTGTCTCCTGCACTGCGTAGGCCCTGACGGAGTCCAGCAGGTCGCCCACTCTCTCGGTCGGAGACATCGAGCGGTCTGCCGGCGTGCTCATCCCGTCAGCCTACGCAGGCTTGCTCTCGGGACGGCTACCGCCGTGCATCCCTGCCGAACGCGAGTACCTCGTCGGTGTGCTCCACGATGCGGCGCAGGATTCCCACACGATCCTTGACACTGCTCCCCGCGAGCAGGGAGTAGCGGTCCAATGGCCCGCACGGGAGGGCCCGAACCACGGACCACAGTGCGACGTCCACATCATGCAACACCGGCTCGCCTCCGTGCCACCGGCCGCCGGCGACCGTCGACAGTGACGAGAGGACCGCTCCCGGGGCCGACACGGCATCGACGCCGTGTCGTGCGAGCAGGCTCCTCACGGATTGGGCCAGGACCGTGAGCGCGGATGCAGCATCGCGCAGGGTCTCCCTGCGTTCCGGTGCGTGGTCGACCGAAACGACACGGGCCCGTGGCCACGGATCGTCCGGCAGCCACTCGACGACCTCCACAGCGTGCGTCGCCGTTCCCGAGACGACGAGCGTGCCGGAGTCGGCGGCAACCATGTCAACCTGCACCTGGACCCCGAGGGCGAAACGCCGGTCACCGCCGCCGACTTCGGGACCACGCTCGATGAGAACCGAGACGAAAGTGTTGCTCGTATCGGCGTCCGTCCGGGCGAACATCGCGAGGTAACGGGGTTCGAAGACCCGCAGGACGACCGCGTCACCGGGCAGGAAAGCCTGAGTCAGGGGAAAGACCGCACTCTCCCGCGCGACACTGCTCACGGCGCGAGTTCCGTGGGTCGCGGATCGGCGGATGCCCTGCCGATTGATTCCGCGAGTCGCGACCACACGGGCCGGTATGCACTGCGCTTGTCGATGCCCCGGCGGTTCATCAGCAGAGCGAACTCGAGCGGCACCTCGCCGTCAGTCGGCACGTATCCGGCAAGTGACTTGACCCCGGACAATGTTCCCGTCTTGCCGACGAGAAGTCCCTCTGCGGGGGTTCCCTCGAGGACGTCGCGCAGGGTCCCGGTTCTGCCTGCGACTGCGAGGAGTCCCGGGAACACGGATGCCTGCCTGTCGAGGATGCGCATGACGGCAGAGCAGGTCAGCCTGTTCCCCGATGACAGTCCCGAGCCGTCCACGACGACGACCCCCGACTGGACACCCCACTCACCGAGCAGTTCGGAGACGGCGGCGACACCGTTCGCAGTGGAACCGACGCCCTTGCGCGCCAGTCCGATGTGCTTCAGGAGGATCTCCGCCGTGTTGTTGTCGCTGTTCACGAGCATCTCCTGGACGACCGCAGTCACCGTCGCTGACTGTTGCACGAAGAGTTCCTCGGTTCCTTCCGGCAGGACGTCGTGGGCTGCCCCCGATGCAACGGTGACTCCACGCGCGATGAGCAACGACATCAGTTCCTGGGAAGCAGCGAGTGCCGGATCCTCGGGCTTCGTCGGTTGCCCGACGACTGCGCCGTCATTCACCATCAAGGCCCCGAGAGGACCCGCCTCGACGCCGTGGAAACCTGCCGGCCAGTCAGCCACGTACCGCTCCGCGTCTAGGAGTGTGTCCACTCCCACCACCCGGCCGGTGACGCTCCCGACCCCTGCCGCTGCGATGCGGTCGGCAATCACCTCGAGACGTGTGTTGTTGAAGGACGGGTACTTTTCCGTCCTCACATACTCATCGCGGGTGAGCAGAGGGTCACCCCCACCCACCAGGTACAGGTCGGCGACAGTGCCGTCAGGGTTACGCGTCACCCTGACGGATGTCGGAAAGGTCCGGTCCGCCCCGAGAGCAGCGAGGGCCGCAGCAGCAGTCACGAGCTTCATCACACTGCCGGGAACGAGCTGGGTGTCCGGGTTGACGTTCGCCATGCCCGTGCCCAGCCACTTCACCGTCAGGCACGAGCCATCAGGCAGCACGGACAACAGCTCATCGACCCGGGAAGTCACCCGTGTGGTGCGCGTGACGAGCGAGAGGACATCGGGTGTCCGGCGCACGGACAGGACGGGCCGCCGGGCCGCCGACGGTTCCAACGTGGTCTCCAGTGCCTGTGCTCGCGATCCGAGACCGTCCAGCCACACCCACAGGCCCCCCAGAAGCATCGACCCCGACAGACCGACAGCCAGGACGAGCCGCAGTGGATTGTCGGAGCGTCGGCGCCCCTCAGCGCGTGGCCTCACCGACGAACCTCGCATAGCGGTAGAGATGACCGAGAGCGGCAACAGCCCTGTTCCCCGACGGATAGCAGAGCCGACCCGAGGCCCTGACTGCGGCAGGGCCCGCATTGTCAGGGTCGGCGACTGCGAGTTCTGTCGCGACGAGCACCGGCTTGCCCGTCTCGAGGCTGAGAGCAGCCGCGGCCTCGGCGAACCGTGCGTCCTGCCGCTCGTGGTACTCCACGATTCGCCCGAGCCCGTGATCGGGATAGAAGCGGCCCTCGCGCATCATCCGCGCCTGGTTCGCCTGGATGCCGATGCCCAGGTACACGATGGCGTCCACCGAAGGATGCCGCGCAATGATGCCCATCACCTCGGGAATGGTGTCGCGGGTCTCGCCACCCGCGCAGTCGACGGGATTGTTGCGGCTCCACCTGGGCGGAAGCTTGGTGTCGATTTCCCACCGGAGGTCGTCGGGCAGCGGCACGAGCCGCAGCAGACCGTCACGTGTGATCGCGTCTGCAGTCAGGACCCCCCAGCCGCCCGCCGTCGTCAACACGACCACGTTCGGGCCCTTCGGCAACGGCTGTGTCGCGAACGTCGCGGCAGCCTCGTAAGCCTCCTCGACGGTGGCGGCACGAGTGATTCCGTGATGGCGGCATTCCCCGTCGAACACCGAGTCATTGGCGGCGAGAGCTCCCGTGTGGCTCGCGGCTGCCCGCGCGCCGCCCTCCGTGGCGCCGCCCTTCACCACGACCACGGGCTTCCGCGCTGCCACCGCACCGAGACGGTCCATCAGGTCACGACCGTTTGCGATTCCCTCGACGTACGCGAGCGAAACGGACGTCTCGTCATCGGTTCCGTACCACTCGACGAGGTCTGCCACGCCGAGCGCTGCCGCGTTCCCCGCCGACACCGCACGACTGATGCCGACACCCGTCTGGCGGGCGTAGTTCATGAAACTGGAGACGAAGTTCCCGCTCTGGCTGGCGACGGCGACGGAGCCCCGCGGCGGGTACGGCGCGACGATCTGGGCACACAGCGATGCCGGTGTGGACACCACGCCCTGTCCGTTCGGACCGGCAAGAAGTACCCCGAGCTCGTCCGCGAGGGCGACCAACTCCGATTCGAGTCTGCGTCCCTCCTCGCCGGCCTCGCCGTACCCTGCCGAGGTGAGGAATGCGGCCTTGATCCCCTTGCGGGCGCACGCACGGAGCAGGTCAGGGTTGGCGGACGCAGGAGTGCAAACGAACACGAGATCGACCTCTCCGTGGGGCAGCTGGTCGATGTCCGCGACGGTCTGCACCCCGAGGACCTCCTCGCCGCTCAGGTTCGTACCGTGCACCGCGCCCGCGTATCCGTTGGCCAGGATGTTGTGCAGCGAGACGAAGCCAAACTTGCCCGGATGGGTGGATGCCCCGGTGACGAGCACACCCTTCGGTTCAAACAGCGCCCGGAACCTCGCATCGTCATGCCGTCGCGGCGCGGACACGAGCCCGGGGCGTTGCCCGTTCTCCACGAGCGCGTCGACCGCCACCACGGACCCGTCGGGTCGCACGATCAACGGGTTGACGTCGACCGACAGCACGCCCTCGCGCTCCACTGCGAGTCTCGAGAGACCGACGAGCACGTCTGCCACCGCCCCACGGTCGACCGCCAGCTCCCCGCGGTAATCGCCGAGCAGCTTTTGTGTGCGCAGGTCCCCGATCATCCGCTCTGCCTCCGCACGGTCCACCGGGGCCGGCCTGAAGACTGCATCCCCCACGGCTTCCGCCAGCACTCCGCCGACACCCACCATGATGGTCGGACCGAACTGCGGGTCACAGAAGAGCCCGACAATCAACTCGCGGGAGCCACGGACCATCTCGGCCACCAGCAGGTGAACATGCCCATCGTCCTCGCGGGCCAGTGCGAGCAGTTCCCGGGCGGCGTTCTCGACGGCATCGACGGACGAGAGCCCGAGGCGCACGAGACCCCGTTCTGTCTTGTGCGCAATGTTGTCACCACCGAGCTTCACGACGACGGGGAACCCGATCTCGACGGCAGCCATTGATGCGCCCTTTGCATCCGCGACAACGACCTCCCGGGCAAAGGGCACCCCGTAGCCACCGAGAATCGTCTTGGATTCCCTTTCGGACAGGGTGTCGCCGGCTCCGCTCACGCGGCAACGCTACTTCGGGGTCGGCCACCCCGCAGATTCACCCGTTGCCCACGAGTGCCGCCCTGAAGAACGTAATCACCTCGTCAGCATGGGCGCGGATGTTCCCCGGTGTGAGGGCCTCGTCGTCGATGAGACCGTTGACGAACGGCGCATCGGAGAAGTACGTGAGAATCGCCCCGTACCCCGTGATGAGCAGGTGCCGGGGATCGAGCCGACGCAGGGCACCGGTCTCCATCTGCGCAGTCAGGTACTCGGCTGCGGAGTCGAACAACGGACGCAGGACGGAGGCAAGATCGATGCCGAGGTGCGAGCCACCGTCAAGTGCCTCCCTGCGCATGAGCCTCACGTAGTCGGGGTTGTCCTCGAACAACGCGAACCCTGCCCGCAGCACGAGTTCGACCCGGTCCCATCCGCGGGCGTCGATCGCCACAGCGCTGCCCACGCGCTCCAGCCAGTCGGAGAGAATCCGCTCGAAGATCTCGCCGTAGAGGGTCTCTTTCGAGCCGAAGTGGTGCAGCAGGCTCGGCCTGCGGATCCCCACCCCTGCCGCGATGTCGTTCAACGACGTGCCGTCGTAGCCCTTCTCCGCGAAGCACCGGACGGCCTCGTCCAGCACCATGTCCCGCGTGCTGCGGAGCCCCGATGGGTCACTTTCGGCCACATGCAGAACCTACGCGACATTGCCCGAACTGCCTACCTACCAGTAGGTAGCGGGCTAAGATCATGTCCATGTCGGACTTCCTCGGACTCCTGATCACCTCGACCCTTGTCGGCCTGGCCGTCACCGTGGTCGCCAACATCGCCACCACGGTGTTTCTGCACCGGGCACTCAGCCACCGCGCCATGACAGTCAGCAAGCCCCTGAGTGTCGTGTTCCGGATGATCCTGTTTCTGACGACCGGCATCAAGTCCCGCGAGTGGGTGGCGGTGCACCGCAAGCATCATGCATTCACCGACACGGAGGACGACCCGCACTCCCCCGTCGTGCTCGGGTGGCGCGCCGTGCAGATGAAGAACGTCGCGTTGTACCGCAACGCTCTGCGTGATCCCGAACTGCTCGACAAGTACACGCGCGACATCAAGGACGACGCCTGGGACCGTGCAATCTTCAACCGTTCCTACGTGGGCCTCGTGATCGGCATCGCGTTCCTGGTGGTCGTCATGGGCCCGCTCGCCGGTTTCCTCGCTGCGTTCATCCACGCCAACGCATACCTCGCCGGTTCCGCGGCCGTGAACGCGATGGGTCATCACTTCGGCAAGAGGCCGTACGCGAACCAGGCGACGAATCTCCAGTGGCTGGCGTTCTGCACGATGGGAGAGGGACTCCACAACAACCACCATGCTGCTCCCTCGTCGCCCCGCCTCTCCCACCGACGCAGCGAGATCGACCCCGGTTGGTGGGTGATCCGGGTGCTCTCCGCGTGCCGCCTCGTGAAACTCAGGTTCTCCGACGTGAGACTCGCCCCCAAGACGGGCGCCAGGGCCGCCTGACCCCCCTACGGTGGGGGCCATGACGGCCCCCGTCACACACACAATCACCGCCCGGCGGTTCTTCGACGGCCGCGCCGTCCACGGCGGTACGTGCCTGACCGTCACGGACGGTGTCGTCGCGTCGATCGACACGTACGAGGGACCGTGGCAACACGACCTCGTCGCCCCGGGTTTCGTCGACCTCCAGATGAACGGCTATGACGACGTCTCCTGCGCGTCGCTCGACATCGACCGGGCAGCCCGTCTCGACACGCTCCTGCTCGAGCGCGGAACAACTCGTTGGCTCGCCACCATCGTCACAGACACCCACGAGCGCCTCCTTGGGAGATCGCAGGACATCGCACGGCTCATGCCGTCGGCACCGGGTTGCGTGGGCATCCACATGGAGGGCCCGTTCCTCGGCTCCCGCCACGGTGCACACGATGCAACGCGGATCGTTGCTCCTGACCTCCATTGGGTGGAACGGTTGCTCGGCGACACCGCAGCTCCCGACGGCACAAGTACGGCACTGCGGATGATGACACTCGGTGCGGAACACCCCGAGGCCCCCCGACTGGCAGCGGCACTCGTGTCCCGCGGGGTCGTTGCCTCGCTTGGGCACACCTCACCGCAACCGTCCCAGTGGGATGCTGCACTCGCTGCAGGTGCGTCGATGGTGACCCACCTGTTCAACGCGATGTCCGGTGTGCACCACCGCGACTTCGGCATGGCCCTCCGCGCCCTCGTGGACACGCGCCCGTCGCTCGGACTCATCGGTGACCTCGTGCATGTGTCCGCCGACGCCGTGGCACTCGTGTTCGCCACCGCAGCGGGGCGCGTGTGCCTCGTCTCCGACTCGGTGGCATGGAACGACGACTGGTCTCGGTCCAGAGGTGTCACGGTGCGCGATGGCGCTCCCCGTCTGCCCGACGGAACGCTCGCGGGCAGCAGTGCAACCGTGGCCGACTGTGTGCGCAATGCGGTGAACATCTGCGGAGTCGACCTCGGGGTCGCCTTGGCTTCTGCCACCACCGTCCCGGCCCGCGTTGTCGGCCTCGACCGCCCGAAAGGCGTGTCGGTCGGTGCGGAGGCGGACCTCATCGCACTCGACGCCGGACTACACGTGGTGGCGGCATGGCGCGGATTACAGTCCGTCCGTGGCATCTCGACTCTCCGCTGACACCGACAGGAAGGCCGTGGCCATCATCCGTGGCCTTGCCATGGACGCCCCACTCGCCGCGAAGAGCGGCCACCAGGGCACCGCGATGGCTCTCGCCCCCGTTGCTCACGTTCTCTACAGCCGGGTGATGAGGTTCGACCCTGACAACCACTCGTGGTTCGACCGCGACCGTTTCATCCTGTCGGGCGGTCACGCCTCGATTCTGCAGTACGCAATGCTCCATCTCGCCGGCTTCGGTCTCACGATGGATGATCTGCGCGAGTTCCGTCAGTGGGGCTCGGCGACCCCGGGCCATCCGGAGGCCGGGCACACAGCCGGTGTCGAGGTCACCACCGGCCCGCTCGGACAGGGACTCGCCAATGCCGTCGGCATGGCCATCGCCGAGGCCCATTTGCGCGCGACTCTCGGTGCCGATGAAGTCGACCACCGCACCTGGGTGATCGCCGGGGACGGTTGCCTCATGGAGGGCATCAGTCACGAGGCAGCCTCCCTCGCCGGCCACCTCGGCCTCGACCGTCTCGTGTGCATCTTCGATGACAACGAGATCACGATTGACGGCGGCACCGACCTGTCGTGCTCGGACGACGTGATGATGCGTTTCCGCTCCTACGGTTGGAACGTGATCGACGCCGGTGAGCCCGGCGATGACCTCGATGACATCGAGGAGGTGCTCAACCGGGCCGCTTCCCACACCGGCAGCCCCACGCTCGTGCGACTGCGCACGCACATCGGCACGCCGTCACCCGACCTCACCGACTCCCACGAGGCCCACGGCAACCCATTCACGGCGGCGCACGTCTCGGCGACGAAGTCAGTGATGGGCATTCCGGACGTGCCCTTCTGGGCACCCGACGACGTCATCAGTGAGTACCGATCGCACGTTCGTGCGCGTGCGGCAGAGGCGCGTGCCCGGGCAGGGCGGTCCACCGCGGCCGGTGCGACAGCAGCCCCGGCCGGATGGGACACCGTCCTCCCCCGGTTCGACGGTGACACTGTGCTCGCCACCCGTCAGGCATTCCAGAAGGCTCTGGAGGCCAGCAAGGACGTGCTGCCGTGGGTGTTGAGCGGTGCCGCCGACCTCACCGGCAACACAGGGGCGAAGATCGACGGCAAGAACCCGTTCTCACGCACGAACCCTGCAGGTCGTCAGGTGTACTACGGCATCCGAGAGCACGCGATGGGCGCGGCACTCGTCGGCATGGCCCTGCACGGCGGCGTTCTTCCCGTGGGTGGAACCTTCTTCGTGTTCGCGGACTACATGCGACCCGCGATCAGGTTGGCCGCACTCTCACGGGCGAAGTGCGTGTTCGTGTTCAGTCACGATTCCGTCGGGGTCGGAGAGGACGGCCCCACCCACCAACCTGTTGAGCAGCTCGCATCCCTGCGTGCAATGCCGGGGCTGAGAATCATCCGGCCGGCTGATCCGAACGAGACCGTGGCCGCATGGAGAACCGCAGTGGAGTCCGAGGGGCCCACTGTCCTCGTGCTGTCCCGCCAGAACGTGGACAGCGTGACGGACGGGTCGGCAGTGTCCCGTGGAGCGGCCACGGTCCGGGAACGTCAGGGAGCCAGGGCAGCCATTGTCGCCACGGGCAGCGAGGTCGGTCTCGCGGTACGCGCGGCCGAGAGCCTCGAGCAGGATGGCATGCCGGTCAACGTCGTCTCCATGCCCTCGTGGGACATGTTCGAACAACAGGCACGTTCGTACCGCGACGAGGTCCTTCCCCCGGGCCTCCCCGTGGTCAGCGTCGAGGCCGGGACCACTTTCGGTTGGCAGAGATATGCGGACGTGTGCGTGGGCATCGACCGTTTCGGTGCAAGTGCCCCCGGTGGGCGGGTCCTGGAGGAACTCGGCATGAACGTCGACAAGGTCGTGGGAGCGGTCCGCGAAGCCGTCGAGCAATGAACGGTCGTCTGCACGCACTTCACGCGGAGCAGGGCCAGAGCCCGTGGCTGGACAATCTGCAGCGCAGGTATCTCACCTCGGGCCATCTGCAGTCCCTCGTGGAACGGGGCGTGCGGGGACTGACCTCCAACCCCACGATCTTCCAGAAGGCGATCCAGGGAAGCGACGACTACGACCTGGAGTTCCGGTCGCTGCTCGCCGCTGGAGCGTCACCCGAGGACGCCTACTGGCATCTGGTGCTGTCTGACATACGCGCCGCTGCGGACGTGTTCGCCCCTCTGCATGCTGCGAGCACGGGCGGCGACGGATTCGTGAGTGTCGAGGTGGACCCGCGACTGGCCCGCGACACCGACGGGACCGTCGCAGCGGGTCGGGCACTGCGTGAGGCCGCGGCGCGGCCCAACGTGATGATCAAGGTCCCCGCGACCCGTGAGGGGCTGCCTGCCATCCGCAGACTCGTGGCCGAAGGCACGAACATCAACGTGACACTCATCTTCGGTCTCGGACGGTATGCAGAGGTCATGGAGGCGTACATCGCGGGCCTCGAGGATCGTCACGCATCTGGCGGGTCCCTCGAGGGCATCTCCGGGGTGGCGAGTTTCTTCATCAGCCGTGTCGACTCCGAGATCGACCGGAGGCTCGAGGCACACGCCGAGGCGTCGGCCCTCTCCTTGCGCGGTCGTGCGGCCGTGGCCCAGGCGGTCCTCGCGTACCGGTTGTTCCGTGACACGTTCGACACCGGACGCTGGCAGGCACTGGCAGCCCACGGAGCTGCCGTGCAACGGCCCCTGTGGGCATCCACGTCGACGAAGAACCCCGCGTATCCGGACACCCTGTACGTGGACTCCCTCATCGGGCCCGACACCGTGAACACCCTCCCCGACCAGACCCTCGAGGCATTCGACGACCACGGGACTCCTGCCCGCACCATCGACACCGACGCCGACTCTGCACGGGTCGTGTGGGACAGGTTGCAGGCGCTCGGGATAACGGCCGACGACATTGCCGACACGCTGGAACGCGAGGGGCTGGCCTCGTTCGTGGGCAGTTTCGAGGACCTCCTACGGACCCTCGGCGACAAGGCCCGGTCATAGGCATGGCAGCCCCCGATCTCGGGGCCGCGATTGCCGCCCTCACCGCAGCCTTCGAATCCACCACGCGTTCTGCCGCCGAGCGACGGCAGTTGATGCGTCTGGTCGGGTCAGTCGCCGACCTCGTGAGGGGAAATGCGTCGTCGCTCGACGTGAAGATCGCCGCGGCCGCGATCTCCGAGATGGAGGACGCCTTCGAGATGTTCGCGCCCTACCGCGACGTGCGCAAGGTGACGATCTTCGGGTCGGCGCGGATATCGGCGGGAACGCCGATCTACGACCTCGGTGTTGAGGTCGCCTCCAGGCTGGCTGACAACGGTTTCATGGTCGTCACTGGCGCGGGACCGGGCCTCATGGAGGCAGGAATGGTCGGGGCGGGCCGTGAGCGTTCCATCGGGGTGTCCATCCGCCTGCCCTTCGAGACCAGCGCCAACCCCGTGATCGTCGATGACGAGAAACACGTCACGATGCGGTACTTCTTCACGAGGAAGCTGATGCTGATGAAGGAGTCGCATGGGTTCGTGTGCATGCCGGGGGGATTCGGGACGCTCGACGAGACGTTCGAACTGCTGACCCTGGTGCAGACCGGTCGATCCGTTCCCGCACCGATCGTCTTCCTTGACCCTCCTGACAAGCCGTTCTGGACACCGATCATGGCCGGCTTGATGCCCACCCTCCTGTCGCACTCCGTGATCTCGCGGGAGGACGCAGGTCTCTACCGCATCGCAACCAGCGTCGAGGACGCCGCCACCTTCATCGGCCGTTTCTACTCGAACTACCACTCGCTGCGTCACGTGGACAACCGGCTCGTGCTGCGCACGGAGAGAGCCCTGCCCGACGAGGCAGTGGAACGTCTGCGCGGCGGCTTTGCCCATCTGCTCGGCGGAGGCTCCCTCGAACGCTCGGGCCCGCTCGGGGCCGAGGTACGGGACAATGACTGCCTCGACAAGCAGCGGCTCGTCCTCGATTACACGGGCCACGGCTACGCGCCGCTGCTGCCCTTGATCGCCGCCATCAACGAGTGGTGAGCCTGCGCAGCAGGTCAAGGGCCTTGTCGACCGAACGACGGGCCTGAGCGAGCACCTTGTCGTCATCGGGGCGACCGCTTCCCTGTTCCAGCGCGTCCCGCACCAGGGCCATCGAGATGTCCCCCAGCCGCTCCGAGACCGACTCGAGTTCCGATGCGATGTCCTCGCACTTGTCCAGGTGACCTCCGGCCGACATGCGCACACGGTAACAAGGTGGTGCGACCTGCGCATTCCGCACCACGGGAGGCAGTAGCGTCTCCATTCGTGCCTGAAGACGACCTTGCCCACGAATGGATCAGCTTCGAGGATCCCGACGAGGAGCGGACCTGGCTCATTGATGCCACGTTCTTCAGTTCCAACTACAAGTGCATCTTCGGGGTGGGCTGCTGCGGAATCCACGAGACCGAGACACCGGAGCTCAGCCAGGGCTGCTGCAGTTTCGGGGCGCATTTCCTTGACCGCGAGGACCGCTCGAACGTGACCAAGCACGTGAGGCGTCTCGAGCCCCACCACTGGGCGAACCATGCCGACGCGAAGAAGAACGGCTGGACGGAGAAGGACACAGACGGCGAGCCCAAGACCCGGACCCTGAACGGTGCCTGCATCTTCCACAACCCACCCGGCTTCCCCGGCGGGACGGGATGTGCCTTTCACATCGCGGCCGAGGAGGCCGGTGAGCGTCCGATGGACTGGAAGCCCGATGTCTGTTGGCAGGTGCCCGTGCGCCTCGAGGACCATGTCGAGGACAACGGCCACGTGGTGTCGACCCTGCGCGAGTGGAAGAGGCGCGACTGGGGCGACGGCGGCAAGGAGTTCGCGTGGTGGTGCACGGAGTCGTCCGATGCGTTCGTCGGCGACAACCCTGCGTACCGCTACTTCCGTGATGAACTCACCGAACTGATGGGCAAGAAGTCGTACGCCATGCTTGTCGGACACATGGAGCGGCCGCGCGAGGTGCCGCTGCCCCACCCGGCCGTGCGCATGCCGGCCGGCAAGAAGCGCCGCTAGGAGCCCGACCTCTTCGAGGCCCGTCGGCGGTCCTCGAGGCCGAGGTGGCGTTTGCGGATGCGCACCTTGGTGGGGGTGACCTCCACCAGTTCGTCGTCCGCGATCCATTCGATGGCCGTCTCGAGCGTGTGGATGACGGGAGCCGCGAGTTTCACACCGTCATCGTGGCTGTGGGTGCGGATGTTCGTCTTCTCCTTGGCCCTGACGGCGTTCACCACCATCTCCTCGGGACGGGATGACTCGCCCACCACCATTCCCTCGTACACGTCCTCACCGGGAGCGACGAACAACGTCCCGCGCAACTGAAGGTTGTCGAGCGCGTATGCAGTGGTGGTGCCCGTTCGGTCACCGATCATTGCCCCGCCCTGACGGTGGGGGAGGTCGCCGGCCCAGGGGGTCCATCCCGCATGGTGCTGGTGCAGAAGGGCGGTCCCGCGTGTGGACGTGAGCAGCAGGCTGCGGAGCCCGATCAAGCCTCGCGAGGGTGCCTCGAACGACACGATGGTCCGGCCGGGGTCGCCCGGCCTGAGATCGACGACACGTCCCTTGCGCGGGGCAAGTGTCTGCGTGACGGTCCCCACGTGCTCGTCGGGCACGTCGCACGTGCCTGCCTCGAGAGGCTCGTGCTTCTTCCCGTTGATCTCGCGGGTGATCACCTCGGGGCGGCTGACCTGCAGCTCGAACCCCTCGCGCCTCATGCTCTCGATCAACACCGCGAGCTGCAGCTCCCCACGGCCTGCCACGCTCATGACATCAGCCGAGTCGGTGTCTGCAATGCGGATCGACACGTTGCCGAGGATCTCCTTCTGCAGACGGTCCCTGATGTGCCGGTTGGTCACGTACTTCCCCTCGCGACCTGCGTACGGGGAGTTGTTCACCCCGAAGCTCATTCTGATGACCGGCTCATCGACCTCGAGCCGCGGCAACGGTGCGGAGACCTCCGGGGACGAGATGGTGTCACCCACCTCGACCTCCTGGATGCCTGCCACAACGAACAGGTCACCGGCCCGCACCTCGTCGACCTCGGTCCGGCCGATGCCGTCGAAGACACTGAGCTGCGAGATGCGCCTCGTGCTGCGGGAGTCCTCGCCCTTGCCCCACAGGACGACGGAATCACCCTTGCGCATCACCCCGGCATGAACGCGACCGATGGCGAGCCGGCCGACGTAGTCGGACGCGTCCAGGTTGGTCACCAGTGCCGCGAGGGGGGCCGAGGCATCCATCGTGGGTTCGGGCACGGTCTCGAGGATCGTGTCGAGCAGCGCGGAGAGATCGTCGTTGTCGGCAGGCATGCCGACCCCGCGCATCGACCTGCCCTCGCGTGCCACAGCGGACACCACGGGGAAGGCCAGCTGCTCGTCGGACACCGCGAGATCGAGGAAGAGCTGCTCGACCTCCCCCAGCACCTCCTCGGGCCGGGCATCCTTGCGGTCGACCTTGTTGATCACGAGCACGACAGGCAGTCCCCGACCGAGTGCCTTCGACAGCACGTACCGCGTCTGGGGCAGTGGGCCCTCTGCAGCGTCGACCAGCAGCACGATCCCGTCGACGAGCGCGAGCGCACGCTCGACCTCCCCGCCGAAGTCAGCGTGTCCGGGTGTGTCGACCAGATTCAGCAGCACATCGCGCCACTGGACGCGGGCCGCCTTCGCGAAGATCGTGATGCCACGTTCGCGTTCCTGGTCGTTCGAGTCCATGACACGGTCCACGACTGCCTGGTGTGAAGCGAATGTGCCTGTCGAACGCAACAGGGCATCGACGAGAGTCGTCTTTCCGTGGTCCACATGGGCGACAAGAGCCACGTTCCGCAGCGCGTTGGTCATGGTGCGCTGCCTCAGTCGTGTTCTTCAGAGTCTTCGTCCTCGTCCTCGTCGAAGCGCACGCCGTAGCGCTCCGCGATCTCCGCATACTCGTCATCCTCGGAACGGGCGTCCCTCTGGGAGTCGGTGAGGCCGAGATCGGACGCGGAGGGACCAGCTTGCTTCAGCTTGCGCGCTTCCTCGAAGCGGCGGTGGCGACCCTTTTTCACTGTCGGGCTCCAATCCGGGACCCTTGGGTCCGTTCACGACAACCCCACCATGCTAGCCCTGGGGCGAGACAAACCGGGGTCATTTGCCTCGCGAACCGTCCTCCACGGGCACCATGCGCAGGCCCATTTCGGTCCCTTCCCTGCGGAAGGTGAGGGCCATCCTCCCCTCCACCAGCATCTCGATGTCCCGGCCGAGGATGTCCGACCGCCACCCTCGCGCGAGCCGTGCAGCGGGACTGCCGGCGAGAAGTTCGACGATGTCGCGACGGGTGCCGAGCAATGCAGGGTCGAGGTCGCTCTGCCGGGCCAGTTCCGCGACCCACACACCGACGAGGGTGACCGCGTGCCTCAGGTTCCGGTCGAGGTCGTCCCCGTCGCTGGAGGGAAACGGCAGTTCCCCCGCGCGTGCCTCCTCTGTTCCAGCCTCCACCGCATCAAGGATTGCCTCGCCTGCGCGGCCCTCGGCCTGGCGACGGTCCACTCCCCTGCATGAGGCGAGTTCCTCCACCGAACGCGGTGCCCTCTGGGCGATGCCGAGCACCGCGATGTCGGAGAGGATGTGTCGCGGCGGGATGTCGCGCTCCATCGCGCGCACCTCACGCCATCGACAGACCTCCCGCGCGACCCAACGCGCGCGACCCTTCAGTGTCCTCACATCCTTCACCCGCAGCCACGCATCGGCAGGATCGGTCGGGCCGACAGGCCGGCAGCGCAGTTCCTCGCATGCCTCCTCGGCCCATCCGAGCCGACCTCGTTCGGTCAGCCGACGGACGAGGAGTGAGTGCAACTCGGGCAGGTGCAGCACGTCGGCGGCGGCGTAGTTGCGCTGGTCCGCTGTCAACGGACGTTTCACCCAGTCAGTGAGCCTGTCCCCCTTCGGCACGTTCGCACCGAGCAGCGACGAGACGAGAGTCGCGAGCGAGGGGCTGGAGAACCCATCGAATCCTGCAGCCACCTGGGTGTCGAAGATCCTCGCCGGCACGCAACCGATCGACTGCGTCAGCACGTCGAGGTCCTGCTGGGCGGCGTGCAGCACCGCCGTGCCGCGACCGTTGAACAACGGCTCGAGAAGCCGGGCGTCGGCCTTCAGCGGGTCGACGAGGTGGATCCTGCCCGAACACGAGATCTGAAGCAGCGCGAGCTGCGGGAAGTAGGTCTTCTCACGGTGGAACTCGGTGTCGACGTAATACAGCGGTTCGTCCACTGCCTCCGACACGAGTCTCGCGAGCGTCGGATCATCCTCGACCCACTCATGCTCGACCGGGGCTGCCGCCGGACCCCCACCTGCTCCCCTGCGCAAGGCGGGTCCTACTGATCCTCGACCGGCTGCTCGAGGTCGGCCGGCGTGTTGACGTTGCGCACCGCAACGGCCGGCACGGGGACCTCCAGCACATCCAGCAGAACCGCTGCACGGTGCACTGCACGCTCGTTGCGCTTCCACACGCCCTGGAGCGAACCCAGGCATTCCTCACGCGACCACGCCGCGCACAACCAGTTGAGACGGTCAGTACGGCCCACCGTGGCCTGCGCATCCGTCAGACCGTCGACGAGACTGCGGATGACTGCCGGGGTGATGAACGGCATGTCGCACGAGAGGACCACAACAGAGTCGTGCGACGAAGCCTTGAGTGCTGTGATGACGCCGCCGAGGGGCCCCTCCCCCGGGAACGCATCCTTCTTCCACACGCCCGACAGGGACTTCGCACGGGACTGCGTGCCGCCGATCATCAGGACCTCGTCTGCTCCGGCCTTTGCCCCTGCTTCGGCCACGCGGTTCGCCATCGCGACACCGTCGACCGGAAAGGTGGCCTTGTCGCACCCCATGCGCGAGGAGTCGCCACCGATGAGCACCGCGACGGTGAAGGCTGCCGGCATGGTGTCAAGGCTACGGGCGTCAGGCCACCTAGATTGCGGCCATGCGCATGATCTCCGCCACCCTCGACCTCGACACCGCGAAGAACGTCGCGTCCGGGCTGTCCGCCGGTTCGGTGGTTCTGGCCCTCGTGATGCTGACGGTCGTGAAGAACCTCCTCATGAGGGTGGTGACTGTGGTGCTCCTTCTCGGACTCGGTTTCGCGTCGTTCTCGCAGAGGGCGAACATCGTCGACTGCGCGAAGAAGGTGCAGGCCACAGCCGGGCAGACGGCCACCTCGTGCACGTTCTTCGGCCAGGACGTCGAGGTTCCCGCGCTTCCCTGACCCCGGTCACCGGGAACGGTGCACGTCGACAAGCGCCGAGGCGAACGCCTCGGGATGCGAGTTCGGGGCGCCGTGTCCCGCTCCCTCGAGCACGGCTCCGCTCCCTCGCGTCAACCGTGATGCCAGCCATTGCATGCCCCTGGCGTGGTGCGCCGACCCTGACCCACCGTGCCCGCAGACCGTCGGGCAGCCGATCATGTCTGCGTTCCAAGGTTCGGAGACACGGATGGACAGCAGCTCGGCGCGCAGTGCCACGCCTTCGCTGCGTCGGGCAACCTTGGCGCGCTCCGGCAGTTCATCCCAGGCCCTGTCACCGATCAGGCGGCGCATGAAGTTCTCCGCCGCATCAGCATCATCGGAGGTTGCGGCGCGCCCGCCGGCAGTGCCCGCCGGCCACCACTCCATCCAGCTGAGCGGTGTCTCGTAGACCGACACACCCGAGACGAGTCCGGGCTCCCGGGCCGCCGTCGCGAGGGCGACATGCCCGCCGAAACTGTGACCCACCAGCACGGCCCGGCGACCATCCAGCAGTTCCACCAGGTCATCGACCTGCGACCCCACATCGAAGGGTCCCGGATGGGGCCGGGAACGTCCGTAGCCCCTCCGGTCATAACGCAGCACCCGCCAGCGTCCCGACAGCACCCTCGAGAGCCTGGCCATGCCGGCCGCCCTGTCGAGCGAACCGTGGATCAACACGACCAACGGGGCATCAGCCGGACCTGTCTCGTCGCTGTGGATGCGGTTCGGGGGGCTCTCCACATGGTT
>JBJTBF010000045.1:0-8025 GCA_046091145.1 Acidimicrobiales bacterium
GCAGCAACGGAAGCAGGTTCTCGTCGATCTCCACCGCGGTGACCTCGGTGCCGGTCTCGGCCAGTGCGAGGGTGAGCGAACCGAGACCCGCACCGATCTCCACCACCGCGTCACCCGGGCCGACGCCGGCAAGCCGTGCGATGCGGCGCACGGTGTTGGGGTCGACGACGAAGTTTTGTCCGAGGGCCCGCTTGGCCCGGTGGCCGCGGGACTCCAGCTGACGTGACGCGTCGCCACGGGAGATGGTCACGGCATCGTCGCAGTCACTGCCGCGTCACCAGGTGAGCTCGACAGGCAGCGGCGCATCGACGAGGTCGGCGATGTCGTCGAACGCGCCGAGACTGAGCACGATGTCGAACCCTGGCGGCACGTACACCGCATTCAGGTTGGTGCACACCACCGTCCTGCCGTTGTTCAGGTTGCGCACCGTGATCACGGCGCCGAGGGGGATCACGTTGGTGGTGCAGGCCTTGCCCTCGATGGTGGGGAACTCCTTGAAGCTCGCCACGCCGCGCAGCAGACGTCCGTCGTTCTGTGCCGGGTACGCGATTGCGCCCTGGCCGTTCGGCTTGTTGCTCACCGGGCCCTCGACGCTCGCGGGTGCGTCCTGCACCGCGTCCACGTTCAGGCCGACATCGAGCGTGGTGGTGGTGACCACGGGAACGGTGGACTCCACCGAGTCGGCAGGCCGTCCGCCGGCGACGAACGCGACGGGCAGCACGACAGCGGTCACGAGGGCGGCGAAGCGGATGCGGTTGCGGTCGACTCGCGAGAGCTGCATGTCAGGCACCCATGCGCGGGAAGGCCCGCAGTGCGTTGGCCGAGGTGATGTCGGCGAGTTCCTGGGGGTGCATGCCGCGCAGGTCCGCGATCGCGGTGCCGACGACGCCGACGTGCGCCGGTTCGTTCGGCCGTCCGCGGTGGGGAACGGGCGCGAGGAATGGGGAGTCGGTCTCGACCAGCATGCGGTCGAGCGGGCACAGCAGGGCGGCCTCGCGCAGGTCGACTGCGTTCTTGAACGTGACGATGCCGCTGAACGAGATGAACGCGCCGCGGTCGAGGCATCCCCGCGCCTCGTCGGGCCCGCCCGTGAAGCAGTGGATCACCGTGTTGGCGGGCACGCCCTGTGCATCGAACACCGCGAAGGTGTCGTCCCATGCGTCACGGGTGTGCACGACGAGCGACACGTCGTGGCTGCGGGCGAGCGCGATCTGTGCCTCGAAGGCGGGCAGCTGCACCGCACGCGGCGAGTTCTCGTAGTGGTAGTCGAGTCCGCACTCACCCACGGCCACCACACGCGGTGAGGCCACGAGGTCGGCGATGGTGTCGACACCCTCGACTGCGTCATGCGGGTGCAGGCCGACGGTGGCCCACACATCGGGGTGCTGCGAGGCGATGTCGATGGCCTGCAGGCTGGTGTCGCGCGCGGTGCCGATCACGACGAAACGTGACACGCCCGCCTCACGTGCGCGGCGCAGCAGGTCGTCGGAGCCTGTCTCGACCATCTGCTCCTGCGTGTGACAGTGCGTGTCGGTCCAGCCGGTGACGGAGGGGCCAGCGGTCATCGATGCACTCACTCCCGCTCGAGTGTCCTTCTCGGGAACAGGGGGTCACCCTTCTCCACCGGTCGACCGGCCGGGTAACCACCCCAGCCGGTGTCGCGCGGGATGCGCGCATCGGCCACGGCACCGGGCATGCCGATGCGGCGCCAGATCTCCTGGGCTGTGCCGGGAACGGCCGCCGCCACGAGGATGCAGATGATGCGCAGTGCCTCGAGCGCATCGCCCATCACGGCGTCCACCGCGGTGCCGGGTTCGGCCTTCCACGGCTCGTTCGTCTCGAGGTGGGCGTTCGTCGCGCGGATGAGGCCCCACGTGGCCTCGAGCGCACGGCTCGGCTGCACCGCCGCCCACTGCGCCGTCGATTCCGCCACGGCCTCCCGCGCCGCGACGGCCAGCGGGCTGTCTGCGGCGGGTGCGGTGCCGAGGCCGCCGCACTTCTTGCCGACCACGGTGGCCACGCGTGCAGCGAGGTTGCCGAGGTTGTTCGCGAGGTCGGAGTTGTAGCGGCCGATGAGGCCCTCGTAGGTGAAGTCGCCGTCGTTGCCGAGTGTCACGATGTCGGCAAGCACGTAGTAGCGGAAACCGTCGACGCCGATCTCGTCGATGAGGTCGAGCGGGTTCACCACGTTGCCGGTGGTCTTCGACATCTTGTCGCCACCGACCAGCCACCAGCCACCGACGACCCAGCCCTGCGGCGGCTCGATGCCCGCCGACATGAGCATCGCCGGCCAGTACACGTTGTGGAACCGCATGATGTCCTTGCCGAACACATGGTGGTTCACGGGCCACCACTCACCAAACTTCTCGTCATCGGTGCCGTAGCCGATGGCGGTGATGTAGTTGGCGAGCGCGTCGAACCACACGTACGCCACGTGCGAGGGGTCGAAGGGGAGCGGGATGCCCCAGGTGAGCGAGCGCCTGCTGACCGAGAAGTCCTGCAGGCCCTGCCTTATGAACCCCGTGACCTCGTTGAGACGGTGCTCGGGCACCACGGCGCCGGGGTGCGCGGTGTACCAGTCGAGGAGGCGCTTTTCGAAGCGGGAGAGACGGAAGAACCAGTTCTCCTCCTCCACCTGCTCCACGGGGCGCTGGTGGATGGGGCAGTTGCTGCCGTCGAGGTCGTCCTCGACGTAGTAGGCCTCGCAGGCCACGCAGTACAGGCCGCGGTAGGTGTCGAGCTCGATGTCGCCGGCGTCGTAGCAGGCCTGCAGCAGCTTCTGCACCCCTGCGCGGTGGCGCGCCTCGGTGGTGCGGATGAAGTCGTCGTTCGAGATGTTGAGCCGCTCCCATGCCTGCTCGAAGAGCGGGACAATCTCGTCGACGAACTCCTGCGGGGTGCGGCCTGCCGCGTCGGCAGCCTGCTGGATCTTCAGACCGTGCTCATCGGTGCCGGTGAGGAAGTGCACGTCGTCGCCGAGCAGACGGTGCCAGCGCGCGAGGGCGTCGCTGACGATGGTGGTGTAGGCATGGCCGAGGTGCGGACGCGCGTTCACGTAATAGATCGGCGTCGTCAGGTAGTACTTGGTCACGGGAACAGGCTACGGCGTACGCTCGTTCGGTGCCCTTCGAGTTTGACGACGCCATTGTTCTCGCTCCGATGGGGAACGGCCTCTACGGAACGCCGATCCAGGACCGCTGGGACATCAACGGCAACGCGAACGGCGGCTATTTGCTCGCACTCGCGGCGAACGCGATGCGCGCGGAGAGCGGCCGTGCCCACCCGATCTCCATCACGATGCATTACCTCTCGCCCGGCCCGGCCGGACCGGCGGAGACGCAGACCAAGGTGATGAAGAGCGGCAAGCGCCTGGTCACCGTGGCGGGCACGCTGTCCCGCGAGGGCCGCGACATCGCCACGGCGCTCGGTGTGTTCGGTGACGTGGACTCCTCGTTGCCGCCGCACTCCGTCACCGTCGACCGTGTCGACATCCCCTCGTACGACGACTGCATGCCCCGCCAGATGAGCGGCCCGCCGCCGAACGTGGGCCTCGGCTCTCGCCTCGCGATGCGCATCCACCCCGACGACACGGGCTTCGCGCGCGGTGAGCCGACGGGCGAGGCACTGTGCCGGGGCTACTTCGCCTTCGCCGACGGTCGGCCCGTCGACACTCTCGCGCTGCTGCTCGCCGCCGATGCATTCCCGCCCGTCATGTTCAACCGCTTCGGGATGTTCGGCTGGGTGCCCACCGTGGAGTTCACCGTGCACGTGCGCGGGGTGCCGGCACCCGGGCCGATCGCGTGCGCGTTCCGCAGCCGCGTGATCCAGGGCGGCATGTGGGAGGAGGACGGCGAGATGTGGGACTCGAACGGTCAGGTCGTGGCCCTCAGCCGTCAGCTTGCCCTCGCCCCGCTTCCGCCCAAGTAGCCGTCAGCCGGTCACACCTCGAGTGACAGCGCGTAGACCCTGCTGCGTGCCACGCCGAATGCCGCAGTCACCTCGTTCACCGCGTCGCGTTTCGACAGCCCGGCAGCAAGGCGTGAGCGCAGCTCGGCGGAAATGTCGGCATCGGATGTATCGACCGACTGAACCGGTGCCGGTTCGATGACGATTGCATACTCACCGCGCGGCTCCCCGGAGGCGACGTGTGCTGCGGCCTCATCCAGCGTTCCGCGCCACATCGTCTCGTGCATCTTCGTGAGCTCGCGGGCAATCGCAACGCGGCGCTCGCCACCGCACGCCGACCGCAGGTCGTCGATTGTGCGCACGAGTCGGTGCGGTGCCTCGTAGAGCACGGTTGTTCGCCGCTCGCGCGCCACTTCGGTGAGGGCCACGCGGCGTTCGGCGCCCGAGCGGGGGAGGAAACCGTCGAATGCGACGCGTGCGGTGGGAAGCCCGCTGAGCGTTGCTGCCATCACGAATGCCGCCGGCCCGGGCACAGCGTGCACCGCATGGCCCGCGGCAACCGCGGCGCGGACGAGCCGTTCACCGGGGTCGCTCACACCCGGGGTTCCCGCATCGGTGACGACGGCAACCACCGCACCGGCGGCAAGTGCGTCGAGCATTCCTGTGGCCGCGTCGTGCTCGGTGTGGTCGTTCGCCACCACGAGGCGTGCGCCCGAGATGCCGAAGTGGGAGAACAACTTCCCGCTGTGCCGCGTGTCCTCGCAGAGAACCACCGAGGCCGCGCGCAGCACCTCCACGGCGCGCGGCGGCATGTCGTCGAGGTTGCCGATCGGGGTGGCCACCAACCAGAGGCCGGGGTGCACGGCACTCATGCGCCGGCCGTCGCTCTCACCTCGACGGTGTCGCCTGCGCGCAGGCCCCACCGCTCGAACGAACCTGCTGCGGCCTCCACCACGTACTCGGCGCGCCGGTGCATCGGCCCCACGCGCATCGGCGCCAGCCGGCCCGTCGCCAGCACCGTGCCGTCGGCTGCCACCCACGCGACATCGAGCGGCGCCCGCACGCCCACCGAGTGCACCCAGTTGCACGGCCGCAGCACGAGCGGCACGCGCACGTCGCTCACGCCAATCAGGCCGCGCCGGCGGTCGCGCCGCGAGGTGGCGAGGTTCGCCGAGGACAGCACGGCGCCGTTGCTCACCAGCCACACCGGCGAGAGACCGCCTCCATCCCGCATAGAACCCACAGGCACACAGTCCACCACGGCGGGGCTACGGTCAGCGTGCATGAGCGACCTCATCCGTTACGAGACTCCCGCCGACCGCATCGCACGCATCGTGCTGAACAGGCCCGACAAGCGCAACGCCCAGAACGGCGAGCTGCTGTACGCACTCGACGATGCCTTCTCGCGGGCGGCCGCCGATGACTCCGTGGCCGTGGTGATCCTCGCGGCCGAGGGCCCCGACTTCTCCTCGGGTCACGACCTCTCCAGCCCGCTCACCGTCGACGCCGACGGCCCGCGCGGCTGCTGCGGCGGCTTCGGCCTGCCGGGCATCGAGGGCTGGTGGGCCACCGAGCGCGAGATCTTCGTGGGGCTGTGCGAACGGTGGCGCAACATCCCCAAGCCCACGATCGCCCAGGTGCAGGGACGGGTGATTGCCGGTGGCCTCATGCTGGTGTGGCCGTGCGACCTTGTTGTTGCGAGCGAGGAGGCAACGTTCAGTGACCCCGTGGTGGCGTTCGGTGTGAACGGGGTCGAGTACTTCCGTCACCCGTTCGAGGTGGGGTCGCGCCGCGCGAAGGAATGGCTGTTCACCGGGGACGACATCACCGCCGCCGAGGCCCATGCAATCGGCATGGTGAACCACGTGGTGGCACGCAGCGATCTCGAATCCGCCACCCTCGAGCTCGCGCAGCGCATCGCGCAGCGACCGCCGATGGGACTGAAGCTCGCCAAGCAGGCAGTGAACCAGGCCGAGGACCGCATGGGCATCACCGATTCCATGTGGACGGCGCATTCGCTGCACGTGCTCGGGCACGCCCACAACCTGCACACGCACGGGATCCTCGTCGACCCTACGGGTGCCGCAGTGATCAGGAACGCGAAGAAGAAATGACGGTCCGCCTCACACGTTGAAGCGGAACTCCGTGACGTCGCCGTCCTTGAACTCGTAGTCCTTGCCCTCGAGGCGCACCTTGCCGAGTTCCTTCGCCTTGGTCCAGCTGCCGATCGCCAGCAGTTCGTCGCACTCGATGACCTCGGCACGGATGAAGCCGCGCTGGAAGTCTGTGTGGATGCGGCCGGCGCACTCGGGTGCCTTCGAGCCGGCGCGGAACGTCCACGCGCGGGTCTCCTTCTCGCCCGTGGTGAAGTACGTGCGCAGGCCGAGCAGGTGGTACGCGCTGCGCACCATCGTGGCGAGCGCACCGTCGCCGAGGCCGAGCGCCTCCAGCATCTCCTTGCGGTCCGCCTCGTCCAGCTGCGCCGCCTCGGCCTCGATCTGCACGCTCATGCCGATCGCCTCGATGTCGGCGGTGATGCCGGGCGGGCACATCTCGGCGCGCACGCGCGCAACCTCGGCCGGGATGCGGTCGAGCTCGTTCTCGCCCACGTTCACCACCGCCAGAACGGGGCGATTGGTCAGCAGGAAGTGCGGTGCGAGCGCCTCGCGGTCGTCCTTCGAGAGGTTGCTGCGGTAGATCGGGATGCCCTCGGCGAGCACGTCGTAGGCGCGCTGCATGGCCTCGGCCTCCTCGCCCGCGTTCTTGTCGACACGTGCGGCCTTCGATGCCGTCTTCAGCCGCTTCTCCACGGTCTCGAGGTCGGCGAGGGCCAGTTCCACCTCCACCACGCGCAGGTGCTCGAGCGGGTCGTCGGGGCCGGGCACGTCGTCATCCTTGAACGCGCGCAGCACGAACACGATCGCGTCGACCTCGCGGATGTTCGAGAGGAACTTGTTGCCGAGGCCCTCACCCTTGCTGGCTCCCTCCACGAGGCCGCCGATGTCCACCACCTGCACGCTCGCGTGCACGGTCTTCTTCGTCTTCGACATCACGGAGAGTGCCTCGAGGCGTGGGTCGGGCACCTGTGCCACCCCGATGTTCGGGTCCTTCGTGGCGAAGGCATAGGGGGCGGCCAGGGCTCCGCCGCCGGTGAGGGCGTTGTAGAGGGAGGACTTGCCTGCGTTCGGGAGGCCGACCAGGCCGAAGCGTTCCATACGGACGGTGGACGCTATCGGTGGGGTACGGGCCGGACGGGCCACGGAAGCCGCACGGAGCCCGTCGGAACAGGCCCGGGTATTTGTACTATGTGGGTAGTGCAAATCCCCCGACGAGCACCCCACGAGGAGACACCGTGAGCACGTTCGATCTTGACCTCTCGAAGTACAGCCTGGGCTGGAGCGACGAGGTGGAGTACGCCTTCGACCCGGTGAAGGGCCTGAACCAGGGCGTCGTCGAGCAGATCAGCTGGTGGAAGGGCGAGCCGAAGTGGATGACCGCGTTCCGCCTGCGCAGCCTCGGCATCTTCGACCGCAAGCCGATGGCCAAGTGGTTCGCCGACAACATGCCCGACATCGACTTCCAGGACATCTACTACTACCTGCGTCCCGCCACGGAGCAGGTCGACGAGTGGGAGGCCCTGCCCGAGGAGATGAAGAGGACGTACGAGAAGCTCGGCATCCCCGAGGCAGAGCGCAAGTACCTCGCCGGTGTCACCGCGCAGTACGAGTCCGAGGTGGTGTTCCACCGCAACCGTGAGGACCTCGAGAAGCAGGGAATCCTCTTCTGCGACATGGACACCGCGCTGCGCGAGTACCCCGACCTCGTGAAGCAGTACTTCGGCACCGTCATCCCGCCCGGCGACAACAAGTTCTCGGCGCTGAACACGGCCGTGTGGTCGGGTGGCTCGTTCATCTACGTGCCGCCGGGAGTCGAGTGCGATATGCCGCTGCAGGCGTACTTCCGCATCAATTCCGAGAACGCGGGCCAGTTCGAGCGCACGCTGATCATCGCCGACGAGGGTTCGAAGGTGCACTACATCGAGGGCTGTTCGGCCCCCGTGTACACGAGCGACTCGCTGCACTCCGCGGTGGTGGAGATCGTGGTGAAGCCGAGCGCGCG
>JBJTBF010000046.1:0-15267 GCA_046091145.1 Acidimicrobiales bacterium
ATGGTGATGCCGGGTGACAATGTGTCGATGATGGTGGAGCTCGGGAAGCCGATCGCGATGGATGAGGGTCTGCGTTTCGCGATCCGTGAGGGTGGCCGCACTGTTGGTGCGGGGCGTGTCACCAAGATCATCAAGTAACGAAGATCACCCGATAACAAGTCCGGACGTCCGGGGAGGATGCAACCATGCCGAAGAGCGACAAGCGCGTGAAGATCACGCTCGAATGCACAGAGTGCAAGGAGCGCAACTACATCACCATGAAGTCCAAGATCAACGATCGTGAGCGTCTGGAGATGAAGAAGTACTGCGCACGCGACCGCAGGCACACGACCCACAAGGAAACGCGCTAGGCACGGACACTGCGGTGCCCCTGCGGCACCGCACCCGGACCCCTAGGGCAGTAGCTCAGTTGGTAGAGCATCGGTCTCCAAAACCGACGGTCGGGGGTTCGAGTCCCTCCTGCCCTGCAAGACACGCACACACACGAAGAGAAGAACCGAGATGTCAACCGATCTGAACCGCGAGCAGAAGCGGGCTCTGAAGCGAATGGGGGCCCTGAACGAACAGGGCAACCCCGTGCGCACCCAGCCCCAGCCACGCCAGCGTGAGGAGAGGGTCGGACCGGTCCGCTACGTGCGCGAGGTGCGCGACGAGATGGCAAAGGTGGCGTGGCCGGGCTGGCCCGAGGTACGCCGCTACTCGATGATCGTGCTGGTCACCGTCGCGGTGGTCACCGCGTACGTCGGTGGCCTCGACGCGGTGTTCGGCATCTTCTCCGGATGGCTGTACAAGGAATGACCATGAGCGACTCAACTGACAACCTCGACACCGAGGCACCCGAGGTCATTCTCGACCTCACCGAGGAGGGCACCGCCCTCGACAACGAGGAGACCGACGGGGACGAGGGTCCGCGCGAGACACCGGCCTGGGAGAAGCCCGGCCGTTGGTACGTGGTGCACACCCAGTCGGGCTACGAGAAGAAGGTCGAGGCGAACCTCAACTCGCGCATCCAGACCATGAACATGGAGGAGTCGATCTACGAGATCCAGATCCCCATGGAGGACGTGGTCGAGTTCAAGCAGGGCCGCAAGACCACCGTCTCGAAGAAGGTGTTCCCCGGGTACCTGCTCGTGCGCTGCGAGATGGACGACCAGACATGGTTCTGCATCCGCAACACCCCGGGCGTCACTGGGTTCGTCGGCCAGGCCCACAAGGGCCAGAAGCCGACGCCGCTGTCGCGCCGCGAGGTGGAGACCTTCCTGTCGGCCAAGGGCGACGGTCAGGTGGCCACCAAGCGCAAGGCCCCGAAGCTCGATTACGAGGTGGGGGAGAGCGTCCGCGTGAAGGAGGGCCCGTTCGCCGACTTCAACGGCACGGTGGCCGAAATCAACCCGGACCACATGAAGCTGAAGGTCCTCGTGAACATCTTCGGGCGCGAGACCCTGGTCGAAATGGACTTCGGCCAGGTCGCAAAGCTCTGATCGGCACGGCAGACTAGGACGCCCAGAAGGGGAGAACCATGGCCAAGAAGAAGCTCGCCGCAATCGTGAAAATCCAGATCCCCGCGGGCAAGGCCACGCCTGCGCCGCCGGTCGGCACCGCACTCGGACCCCACGGCGTGCAGATCATGGACTTCGTGAAGCAGTACAACGCCGCCACCGAGTCCCAGGCCGGCACCATCATTCCTGTCGAGATCAGCATCTTCGAGGACCGTTCCTTCACCTTCATCCTGAAGACACCCCCGGCACCGGTGCTGCTGCGCCAGAAGGCCGGGCTCGAGAAGGCCTCGCAGACACCCGGCAAGACGGTTGCCGGCACCGTCACCGAGGCCGACATCGAGGAAGTCGCCAGGATCAAGATGCCCGACCTCAACGCCTACGACCTCGAGGCGGCCAAGCAGCAGATCCGCGGCACGGCCCGTTCGATGGGTCTCAAGGTGGTCTGACAGGTCGTCAGAAACAGTCCGCACCCGGGAGTACCTCGCCCGGTCGGTCAACCCGCAAGGAAGGAGAGGTAGGCACCATGCCGGAACCGAAGAAGTACAAGGCAGCGGTCGCGCTCTATGACCGCGACCAGCAGTACACACCCACAGAGGCCGTCTCGATCGTGAAGAAGACCGCCACGAAGAAGTTCGACGAGTCCGTCGACGTCGCCGTGAGGCTGGGCGTCGACCCCCGCAAGGCCGACCAGAGCGTCCGCGGCACTGTCGCGCTCCCTGCCGGCTCGGGCAAGACCGTGCGCATCGCGGTGATCGCCGCCGGTGACGCAGCAGCAGAGGCCCGTGCGGCCGGCGCTGACCTTGTCGGTGCCGACGATCTCGCCCAGGAAATCGAGAAGGGCAACATGGACTTCGATCTCATGATCGCCACTCCGGACATGATGCCGCTGGTCGGCCGTCTCGGCCGTGTGCTCGGTCCGCGCGGCCTCATGCCGAACCCGAAGTCCGGCACGGTCACGACCGACGTCGGCCGCGCGGTGGGCGAGTTCAAGGGCGGAAAGGTCGAGTACCGCACCGACCGCTACGGCAACGTCCACGTGCGCATCGGAAAGGCCTCGTTTTCCGAGGCCGACCTCGAGTCCAACCTGCGCGCCGTCCTCGATGAGCTGCTGAGGGTCAAGCCCGCCGCCGCGAAGGGCCGCTACATGAAGAAGATCTCCCTCTCCACGACCATGGGGCCCGGCGTCAAGGTCGACGTCAACCGCCTCAAGGCCGCCACGGAGTGAGAACCTGCCCGGGTGGCGTCCCGTCCGGTCGCCCCTAGGCTCCACATCAACAACTGATCTCTCGGTCCTCGCCGAAGACGTCCGGTCCACCCAGGTGGCCAAGGGGCGAAAGCCCACCTGACCAGGCGGATTCCTCACCATCGGGCCTTGTGTCCGTCCGGTGCGGCGTTCGTGCAAGCGAGCGCCCCGGGCGAGAAACCAAGGACACCCGAGGAGGTGAAATGTCAACAGTCCGTTCCGAGAAGGAAGCCGTCGTCGCCGAGGTCAAGACCAAGATCGACGAGGCCGATGCCGTGATCGTCACCGAGTACCGCGGTCTCTCCGTCACCGCCCTTGCGAACCTCCGTCGTGAGTTGCGCAAGGCCGGTTGCGAGTACCACGTCTACAAGAACACCCTCGCTCGTTTCGCCGCGCGCGAGGTGGGCATTGAGGGTCTCGACACGCTGCTCGTCGGTCCCACCGCGATCGCATTCGTGAAGGGCGACGTCGCGGCAGTGGCGAAGAGCCTGAAGGAGTACGCGAGGACCAACCCGCTCCTCGTCATCCGCGGCGGTGCAGTGGCCGGCAAGGCCGTGTCCGCGAAGGATGTCGATGTGCTGGCGGAGCTCCCGTCGCGCGAGGTCATGCTCAGCCAGTTCGCCGGCATGCTGCAGGCCCCGCTCGTCAAGACCGCAGGTCTGCTCCAGGCGCTCCCGCGCAACATGGCGTACGGCTTGAAGGCACTTGTCGACCAGAAGTCGGCGTAGCGCAGGCAAACACGGGGCACCGCGCCCCACAGTCACACCAACCACACAGATCAACAACACACACAACACACACAAGGAGACAGTGCAATGGCACTCACCAAGGAAGACATCCTCGAGGGCATCGCAGCCCTCACCGTCATCGAGCTGAAGGAGCTCCTCGACGCGTTCGAGGAAAAGTTCGGCGTCACCGCAGCGGCCCCGGCCGCGGTCGCGATGGTCGCCCCGGCAGGCGCAGGCGGCGGAGCTGCAGCGGCAGAGGACGAGAAGGACGAGTTCGACGTCATCCTCACCGACGGCGGCGCCCAGAAGATCGGCGTCATCAAGGTCGTCCGCGAGCTCACCAGCCTCGGCCTCAAGGAGGCCAAGGACCTCGTCGACGGCGCCCCGAAGCCCGTCCTCGAGAAAGTCAGCAAGGACGACGCCGAGAAGGCAAAGGCCAAGCTCGTCGAGGCCGGCGCCAGCGTCGAGCTGAAGTGACCGGGGGCGGCCCCGGGGCCGCCCTCCACTGACCGAGCGGGGTCCGTTCCCATGTGGGGACGGGCCCCGTCGGCATTACGGGGTGCTTGACGCACCCCCGCCCGGGGCCCTACCGTCCCCCACCGAGGCGGGTCTCCGGGTGTCCGGAAGGCCTGCTTCCCCGTTGTCCTGCATGGGTTCGGCCCGATAACGTTGTGAGTTGCCGTGTCTTGCCCCTCCTGGTTCCCCGTTGCCCAAAATCACGCCCGGTTCCCGTGGGGTCATGACACTGCGTCGCGCCGAACCGAAACCCAGGAGTGATCGTGGCTTCTCGTTCTCTGTCCCATGACCGCTATTCGTTCGCGAACCTCGTCGAGAAACTGGAGCTGCCCGATCTCATCGCTGTCCAGTGTGAGTCTTTCGAGTGGTTCATGGCCGAGGGTCTTGCCGAGGCGTTCCGTGACATCTCGCCGATCACCGACTACTCCGGTGACCTGAAGCTCGAGCTCGAGTTCGACCCCACCGACGAGGACCTCTGCCCCGGGCCGAAGTTCACCGAGTCCGAGTGCCGCGAGAAGGAGATGACCTTCGCGACACCGGTGTTCGTGCGTGCCGTCTTCTCGAACCGCAACACCGGCGAGATCAAGGAGCAGGTCGTCTTCATGGGCGACTTCCCGAAGATGACCGACAAGGGCACCTTCATCATCAACGGCACGGAGCGCGTCGTCGTGTCGCAGCTCGTTCGTTCGCCCGGCGTCATCTTCGAGCCCGGTGAGCGCTACCGCCTGCGCAACCTCTCCAAGCACCAGCTCGTCAAGGGCACCGTGCACCCGTACCGCGGCGAGTGGCTCGAGTTCGACGTCGAGCACAAGCCGGGCAAGGACGTCACCGCCGGTTGCCGCGTGGCCCGCAAGCGCCGCATGAGCATCTTCACCCTGCTGCGTGCACTCGGATTCGACGAGGAGAACGCACCGGGTTTCCTCCAGAGCTTCGTCGACCACTTCGACTTCCTCGAGGGCCAGTGGGAGAAGGAGCGCAACGTCGCCGTCACCCGTGACGAGGCACTCCAGGAGATTTACAAGCGTGCCCGTCCCGGCGAGCCCGTGAACAGCGAGTCCGCCCGCGCGTACTTCGAGGGCGCGTTCTTCGAGAGCCGCCGCTACGACCTCAGCCGCGTCGGCCGCTACAAGCTGAACCGCAAGCTCGGTTCCGAGGTCGAGAAGCTCACGAAGCTCTTCAAGCTGCGTCCCGACCAGCTCGATCTTCCCACCGACAACCGTGAGGTCCTGACCCGCTGCGAGGTTCTCGCCGCCGTGTCGTACATGCTTCACCTCGTCAACCAGTCGCCCGGGTACCGCCTCGACGACCAGGATCACTTCGCCAACCGCCGCATCCGTTCCGTGGGTGAGCTCATCCAGAACCAGGTCCGCACGGGTCTGTCCCGCATGGAGAGGGTGGTGCGCGAGCGCATGACCACCCAGGACGTCGAGGCAATCACGCCCCAGACGCTCATCAACATCAGGCCCGTTGTCGCCGCGATCAAGGAGTTCTTCGGGACGTCGCAGCTGTCCCAGTTCATGGACCAGGTGAACCCCCTGTCGGGTCTGACCCACCGTCGTCGCCTGAACGCGCTCGGACCCGGCGGTCTCAGCCGCGAGCGCGCCGGCTTCGAGGTTCGCGACGTGCACTTCTCGCACTACGGGCGCATGTGCCCGATCGAGACCCCCGAGGGTCCGAACATCGGTCTGATCGGTGCGCTGTCCACCTACGCACGCGTCAACTCGTTCGGGTTCATCGAGAGCCCGTACCGCCGCGTGAAGAACGGCAAGGTCACGAACGAGATCGTGTACATGGCCGCCGACGAGGAGGAGAACTACGTCGTCGCCCAGGCGAACACGCCGATCAACAAGGACGGCACGTTCCGTGACGCCCGCGTTCTCGTGCGTCGCTCGCCCCAGGCCGCGACCCTCGAGGACCTGCGCAAGATGCTGGAGGCCGAGAGCTTCTTCGGTGCCACCACCGACATCGCGTACGTGTCGCCCGAGGAGGTCGACTTCATCGACGTGTCGCCCAAGCAGATCGTCTCCGTCGCCACGGCGCTGATCCCGTTCCTCGAGCATGACGACGCGAACCGTGCGCTCATGGGCGCCAACATGCAGCGCCAGGCCGTCCCGCTCGTGCGCGCCGAGGCACCGTACGTGGGAACCGGCATCGAGGCCCGCGCCGCGCGTGACGGGGCCGACGTCATCCTCGCGGAGGCCGACGGCGAGGTCGCCGAGATCACCGGCGAGGCGATCTTCATGAAGTACGCCGGCCAGGCAAAGCGTGCCGAGCACAAGCTCATGAAGTTCAACCGTTCGAACCAGGACACCTGCATCAATCAGACGGTGCGCGTGACCGAGGGACAGAGCGTGAAGAGGGGCGACCTCCTCGCTGACGGGCCCAGCACCGACGCGGGCGAGCTCGCGCTCGGCAAGAACCTGCTGGTCGCACTCATGCCGTGGGAGGGCTACAACTTCGAGGACGCGATCATCCTCAGCGAGCGTCTCGTGAAGGACGACGTGCTCACGTCGATCCACATCCACGAGAAGGAGGTCGACGCGCGCGACACAAAGCTCGGCCCGGAGGAGATCACCCGCGACATCCCGAACCTCTCCGAGGACATCGTCCGTGACCTCGACGAGTTCGGCATCATCCGCGTCGGCGCCGAGGTCGGCCCCGGCGACGTGCTGGTCGGCAAGGTCACCCCGAAGGGCGAGACCGAGCTCACCCCCGAGGAGCGCCTGCTGCGGGCGATCTTCGGTGAGAAGGCACGCGAGGTCCGCGACACCTCCCTCAAGGTTCCCCACGGCGAGGGTGGCAAGGTCATCGACGTGAAGGTGTTCTCGCGCGACAACGGCGACGAGCTGCCGCCGGGCGTGAACCAGCTGGTGAAGGTGTTCATCGCGCAGAAGCGCAAGATCTCCGTCGGTGACAAGCTCGCCGGCCGCCACGGCAACAAGGGCGTCATCTCGAAGATCCTCCCGGTCGAGGACATGCCGTACCTCGAGGACGGGACCCCGGTCGACATCATCCTGAACCCGCTCGGCGTGCCGAGCCGCATGAACGTGGGCCAGGTTCTCGAGGCACACCTCGGGTACGCCGCACGGTGGGGCTGGACCGACCCGCTTACGGGCAAGACCGTCGGTACCGCGCCGGTGCGCGGCACGGAGTCGAAAACCCGTCCGTCCACCGAGCCTGCGACCTTCATCTCCACGCCCGTGTTCGACGGTGCGCACTGGGACGAGCAGGAGGCCTCGGGCGACCACCCGACGATCAAGGCCATCCTCGGCAACCTGAATGCGGAGAGCGTCGACGGCAAGCGCCTCATCAGGCAGACCGGCAAGACCGAGCTGTACAACGGCCGCACGGGGGACAAGTACGACAACCCGATCACGGTCGGCTACATGTACATCCTCAAGCTGCACCACCACGTGGACGACAAGATCCACGCGCGCAGCACCGGCCCTTACAGCATGATCACCCAGCAGCCGCTCGGCGGCAAGGCCCAGTTCGGTGGCCAGCGCTTCGGTGAGATGGAGGTGTGGGCACTCGAGGCCTACGGCGCTGCGTACTGCCTGCAGGAACTGCTCACCATCAAGTCCGACGACGTGCTCGGCCGCGTGAAGGTCTACGAGGCCATCGTGAAGGGCGACAACATCCCCGAGCCGGGCATCCCGGAGTCCTTCAAGGTGCTCATGAAGGAGATGCAGTCGCTCTGCCTGAACGTCGAGGTCCTCGATGTCGCCGGCAGGGAAATCGAGATCCACGAGTTCGACGACGAGATCTACCGCACGGCCGAGCTTCTCGGCATCGACATCAGCCGACCGGAGCGTGGCTCCGACGACGAGGACGCAGCCGAGCGCCGCGCCCCCGCGTACTGACCGCAGAGACCACAGGAGACGGAGACACCATGCTCGACGTGAACATGTTCGAACAGCTGCGGATCGGCCTTGCGACCGCGGACCAGATCCGCAACTGGTCGAAGGGCGAGGTCAAGAAGCCCGAGACCATCAACTACCGCACCCTGCGCCCGGAGAAGGACGGACTCTTCTGCGAGAAGATCTTCGGACCCACCCGTGACTGGGAGTGCTCCTGCGGCAAGTACAAGCGGGTGCGCTTCAAGGGCATCATTTGCGAGCGCTGCGGTGTCGAGGTCACGCGCTCGAAGGTCCGTCGTGAGCGCATGGGCCACATCGAGCTCGCCGCGCCCGTCGTCCATATCTGGTACCTGCGCGGCACCCGTTCGTGGCTGGCCTACCTGCTCGGCGGCCTCGAGCCGAAGGAAGAGCTCAAGGCGAAGCAGCTTGAGAAGGTCATCTACTTCGCCGCGTACCTGGTGACCTCGGTCGACCAGGAGCAGCGTCATGCCGACCTGCCCGAGCTCGAGGCACTGTTCGAGAAGGACCGTTCCGACGCCATCAACAAGCGTGACAAGGAACTCGCCCGCATCCGCAAGGAGCACGAGGCTGAGATCAAGGGCATGGAGAAGGAGGGTGCGAAGGACGTAGACGTCCGCGCCCGCCTGCGCGCCATGGACAAGGAGACCGCCTCGGTCGAGGAGCGTTTCAACAACGACATCGCGCTGCTGCAGCGTGCGTGGGACGAGTTCAACGACCTCCACACCCGCAAGATCATCGAGGACGAGGTGCTGTGGGGCGAGATGTCCTACCGCTACGGCGACTACTTCAACGGCGGCACCGGTGCCGACGCGATCAAGCAGTTGATCGATGCGATCGACTTCGACGCTGAGGAGCAGAAGCTGCGTGATGCCATCGAGAACGGCATCAAGGGCAAGCCCCTGTCGGCCCAGCGCAAGCAGAAGGCGATCAAGCGCCTGAAGATCGTCGCGTCGTTCAACAAGACCGACGCACACGGTCGCAAGGTGAACAGCCCGAACGCCATGATCCTCGACGTCGTGCCGGTCATCCCGCCGGAGCTGCGTCCGATGGTGCAGCTCGACGGTGGCCGCTTCGCCACGTCCGACCTGAACGACCTGTACCGCCGCGTGATCAACCGCAACAACCGTCTCCGTCGTCTGCTCGACCTCGGTGCGCCGGACATCATTGTGAACAACGAGAAGAGGATGCTGCAGGAGGCCGTCGACGCACTGTTCGACAACGGCCGTCGCGGTCGTCCCGTCACCGGCCCGGGCAACCGTCCGCTGAAGTCGCTGTCCGACATGCTGAAGGGCAAGCAGGGCCGCTTCCGCCAGAACCTGCTGGGCAAGCGCGTGGACTACTCGGGCCGCTCGGTCATCGTGGCCGGTCCGACACTGCGCCTGCACCAGTGCGGTCTGCCGAAGCTGATGGCACTCGAACTGTTCAAGCCGTTCGTGATGAAGCGTCTCGTCGACCTCGAGCTGGCGAACAACATCAAGAGCGCCAAGCGCATGGTGGAGCGCCGTCGTCCCCAGGTGTGGGACGTCCTCGAGGACGTCATCAAGGAGCACCCGGTGATGCTGAACCGTGCCCCCACGCTGCACCGCCTCGGCATCCAGGCGTTCGAGCCGATCCTCGTCGAGGGCAAGGCCATCCAGATCCACCCGCTCGTGTGCACGGCGTTCAACGCCGACTTCGACGGTGACCAGATGGCCGTTCACCTCCCGCTGTCCACGGAGGCACAGGCAGAGGCGCGCGTGCTGATGCTGTCGTCGAACAACATCCTGTCGCCCGCATCGGGCCGTCCGATCGTGACGCCCAGCCAGGACCTCATCATCGGTGGCTTCTACCTCACCGAGCAGGTCGACGGTGCCCGAGGTGAGGGCCGCACGTTCGGTTCCCGCTGGGAGGCACTGCGGGCACTGGACGAAGGTGCGGTGTCGCTGCACGCCACCATCCACGTGGCCGAGACCGACGGGAACGGCCGCCGCGTGCGCGGTGCCGACAACAAGGTGGTGGTGTTCGAGACCACCGCCGGTCGTCTGCTGTTCGAGGAGGCCCTGCCTCTCGACTACCCGGCGAAGTTCGGTCACGTCACCGCCCCGGTGAAGAAGCGCGAGATGGGTGTTCTCGTCGAGCGTCTCTCCGATCACTACGGCAAGGCCGAGATCAGCAAGACCCTGGATGCCCTCAAGGCCGTCTGCTACCGCTACGCAAGCCAGTCGGGTCTCACGGTCTCCATCGAGGACGTGAAGACCCCGTCCTCGAAGCGGAGGATCCTCGACGACTACGAGGCGCAGGCCGAGAAGGTCGAGACCCAGTTCCGTCGCGGCATCATCACCGACGGTGAGCGCCGCCAGCAGGAGGTCCGCATCTGGACCGACGCCACCGCCGACGTGCAGAAGGCGATGGAGGACGAGTTCAAGGCCCAGCGCTTCAACCCGATCGACATGATGGTCGGGTCAGGTGCGCGCGGCAACATGACCCAGATGCGCCAGATCGCCGGCATGCGCGGCCTCGTGGCCAACCCCCGTGGCGACATGATCCCGCGCCCGATCAAGAGCAACTTCCGCGAGGGTCTCGAGACCCTCGAGTACTTCATCGCCACGCCGGGAGCCCGCAAGGGTCTCGTTGACACCGCCCTGCGAACCGCAGACTCCGGCTACCTCACGCGCCGTCTCGTCGACGTCGCACAGGAGCTCATCGTCCGAGAGGACGACTGCGGTGCCCGTCTCGGTCTCTGGATCGAGAACGTGAAGCCCGACACCGGCCAGTTCCGTGCGCATCTCGACACCAAGCTGTTCGGCCGTGCCGTGCTCGGTGACATCGAGCTGAGCGACGGTACCGTGATCGCGAAGAACACCATCCTCGGCGACGCCGAGGTCGACGGACTCCGTGACGACCCCAGGATCGACCGTGTGCAGGTGCGCTCCGTGGTCACATGCGACGCCGTTCACGGTGTGTGCGCCCTGTGCTACGGCCGTTCACTGGCGACCGGCAAGTCCATCGAGCTCGGTGAGGCGGTCGGCGTGATCGCTGCGCAGTCGATCGGCGAGCCGGGTACCCAGCTCACGATGCGTACGTTCCACACCGGTGGTGTCGCGGGCAAGGACATCGCGGGCGGTCTGCCGCGCGTGGTGGAACTGTTCGAGGCGCGCACACCGCGCGGTTCTGCACGGCTGTCGAGGGCCTCGGGTGTCGTGCGCCTCGGTGAGGACGAGGGCAAGGGCATCCCTGTCACCGTCGTCGACGACAAGGGCGACGAGCATCTCATCCTCCTCCTGTCGGGCAGCCGCCCGAAGGTGCGCGACGGCGAGAACATCGAGGCAGGCCAGCCGATCACCGACGGTCCCTTCGACCCGAAGGAGATCATGGAGATCCTCGGCATCCGCCAGACCCAGCAGTACCTCGTCGAGGAGGTGCAGAAGGTGTACCGCGACCAGGGCGTGTCGATCCACGACAAGCACATCGAGTTGATCGTGCGCCAGATGACGCGCCGCATCGGCGTGCAGGAGCCCGGTGACACCGGCTTCCTCCCCGGTGAGCGCGCGGACGCAAAGGTGTTCCGTGACCGCAACAAGTCGATGGTCGAGGAGGGCAAGCGTCCTGCCGAGGGTCGCCCCGAGATCATGGGCATCACGAAGGCGTCGCTTGCGACGGATTCGTGGCTGTCGGCCGCGTCGTTCCAGGAGACCACCAGGGTGCTGACTGAGGCCGCCATCGACGGCCGCGGGGACAACCTGCTCGGCCTCAAGGAGAACATCATCATCGGCAAGCTCATCCCCGCCGGCACCGGCATGGAGCGCTACCGGTGGTTCGACGTGGACGCACCGGACTACGAGCCGCTCGAGTACTACTCGACCGGCGAAGACGACGCAGATGCCACCTACCTCCAGAGCCTGCAGGGGTCATACAACCCCGAAGCCGAGACCGTGTCCACCCCGACCCCCGTGGCCGTCATGGACCCGCCGACGGCACAGGATGACTCGGATGCGGTGACTGACGGGGCAGAAGAGGACGACGAGTCCTCCGCGCTGTGACCCGGGAGGCAGGTTGCCTCCGGGGGACACCCGCCCATAGCCTTGCAAGTCTTGACGGTGCGAGCCGTCCGGTCGTCCTGCGGCCTGGTCGCACCCGAATGAATCGACAAGACAAGAGGTAGAAGCGTGCCCACAATCCAGCAGCTGATCCGTCAGGGTCGCAGCACGAAGTCCACGAAGACGAAGACGCCGGCCCTGAAGGGGTCGCCGCAGCGTCGTGGTGTGTGCACGCGTGTCTTCACGCAGACACCGAAGAAGCCGAACTCCGCCCTCCGCAAGGTTGCACGTGTGCGCCTCTCCAGCGGCGCCGAGGTCACGGCCTACATCCCGGGTGAGGGCCACAACCTCCAGGAGCACTCCATCGTGCTGGTACGCGGCGGCCGCGTGCGCGACCTGCCCGGTGTGCGATACAAGGTCATCCGTGGTGCGCTCGACGCAGCCGGCGTGAAGAACCGCAAGCAGGCGCGCAGCCGTTACGGCGCGAAGCGCGACAAGTAAAGAGGAACGGAAAGATGCCTCGCAAGGGACCAGCCCAGCGTCGTGAACTGGACGCAGACCCGATCTACAGGTCACTGCTCGTGACCCAGCTGACCAACAAGGTCATGCTCCACGGGAAGAAGAGCATTGCCGAGAAGATCGTCTATGACGCCCTCCAGATCATCGAGAAGAAGACCGGCACCGAGCCGATCGCGACGCTGAAGCGCGCCATCGAGAACGTGAAGCCGCCCCTCGAGGTCCGCAGCCGCCGCGTCGGTGGTGCGACCTACCAGGTGCCCGTCGAGGTCCGTCCCCGCCGTGCCGCCACGCTCGCGATCCGCTGGATCGTCGATTTCTCCCGCGCACGCCGCGAGAAGACCATGGCCGAGTGCCTGGCGAACGAACTGCTGGATGCCTCGAACGGGCTCGGCGCCGCGATGAAGAAGCGCGACGACATGCAGAAGATGGCCGAGTCCAACAAGGCCTTCGCGCATTACCGCTGGTAGAGCGCAACCGGGACATCCACGGCACCGTCGGTGTCCGGTGGCCCGCAGACACAGACCCCCAACAGACCCCCGGAACATTGACAAGGTGAAGCCACATGGCCAAGCGTGATTACCCACTCGAGCGCACCCGCAACATCGGCATCATGGCGCACATCGACGCCGGCAAGACGACCACGACCGAGCGCATCCTGTACTACACGGGAAAGAGCTACAAGATCGGTGAGGTGCACGAGGGCGCAGCGACCATGGATCACATGGCGCAGGAGCAGGAGCGCGGCATCACCATCACCTCGGCGGCCACCACCTGCATCTGGAACAACCACCGCATCAACATCATCGACACCCCCGGCCACGTGGACTTCACCATCGAGGTGGAGCGCTCACTGCGCGTGCTGGACGGCGCCGTGACCGTGTTCGACTCGGTCGCCGGCGTGGAGCCCCAGAACGAGACCGAGTGGCGCCAGCCCAACAAGGACAACGTTCCCCGCATCTGCTTCGTCAACAAGATGGACCGGATCGGCGCGAACTTCTACCGCACCGTCGACATGGTGAAGGAGCGCCTCCAGGCCGTTCCCGCCGTCATCCAGCTTCCCGTCGGCGCGGGCGGGCCCGAGTCGAACAAGCCTTTCGCCGGTCTCATCGACCTCGTGAAGATGAAGGCCCTGATCTGGCGTGACGAGGAGCTCGGTGCCAAGTGGGACGAGGTCGACATCCCGGCCGACCAGGTCGACGAGGCGAACGAGTACCGCACGCAGCTGCTCGAGACCATCGCAACCAGCGACGACGAGTTCATGGAGAAGTACCTGGCCGGTGAGGAAGTCACCGAGGAGGACGTGAAGCGCGCGATCCGCAAGGGGACCCTCGCGTTCGACTTCGTCCCGATCCTGTGCGGCTCTGCGTTCAAGAACAAGGGTGTGCAGCCGATGCTCGATGCCGTGGTCGACTTCATGCCGAGCCCGCTCGACATCCCGCCGGCGCAGGGCACGAACAACAAGGGCGATGAGATGCTGGAGCGTCCGGCCGACGAGAACGCGCCGTTCGCGGCACTGGCGTTCAAGATCGTGGCCGACCCGTTCGGCAAGCTCACCTACTTCCGTGTGTACTCGGGCACCATCAACAAGGGTGACGAGGTCTACAACTCCACCAAAGAGCGCAAGGAGCGCCTCGGCCGCATCCTGCTGATGCACGCGAACCAGCGTGAGGATCTCGACGTCGCGATGGCGGGTGACATCGTCGCCGGCCTCGGCTTCAAGGAGACCACGACCGGTGACACCCTCTGTGACCGCAGCAACCTGGTGATCCTGGAGCGCATGGAGTTCCCCGAGCCGGTGATCCACGTGGCCATCGAGCCGAAGACGAAGGACGACCAGGACAAGCTGGGCAAGGCCCTCAAGTCACTCTCGGACGAGGATCCCACGTTCCGCGTGCGCACCGACGAGGAGACCGGCCAGACCGTGATTTCCGGAATGGGCGAGCTGCACCTCGAGATCCTCGTCGACCGCATGCAGCGTGAGTTCAACGTGGAGGCCACGGTCGGCAAGCCGCAGGTGGCGTACCGCGAGACCATCACCAAGTCGGTCGATTCGGTCGAGTACCGCCACATCAAGCAGACCGGTGGTTCCGGTCAGTTCGCCGTGGTGAAGATCTCGCTCGAGCCGACCGGCCCCGGCGGCGGTTACGAGTTCGTCGACTCCATCACCGGCGGTCGTATCCCGCGCGAGTACATCCAGCCGACCAACCAGGGCATCCAGGCGGCACTCGAGAGCGGTGTGCTCGCCGGCTACCCCACGGTGGACGTGCGCGTGAAGCTGGTCGACGGCCAGTACCACGACGTGGACTCCTCCGAAATGGCGTTCAAGATCGCCGGCCAGATGGCATTCAAGAAGGCCGCCGAGATGGCGCGCCCCGTGCTGCTCGAGCCCATCATGGCCGTCGAGGTCGTGACCCCCGACGAGTACATGGGCGACGTCATGGGTGACCTCAGCAGCCGCCGCGGCCGCATCGAGGGCATGGAGGCCCGTGGCAACACGCAGGTTGTGCGTTCGCAGGTTCCGCTTTCGGAGATGTTCGGTTACAGTACCGACCTGCGTTCGCGGACCCAGGGTCGCGCGACCTACACGATGCAGTTCCATTCGTACCAGCAGGTGCCGGATGTGATTGCACAGGAGATCGTGAAGAGGGTCAGGGGCGAGTAGCCCCCGACCACCTGCACTTTGACAACCCGGACAGAAACGACGACAGGAAGAAAGACATGAGCAAGGCAAAGTTCGAGCGCAACAAGCCGCACGTGAACATCGGCACGATGGGTCATATCGACCACGGCAAGACCACGTTGACGGCGGCGATCTCCAAGACGTTGGCTGACCGGGGACTCGCGGATTTCATGCCGTTCGATCAG
>JBJTBF010000047.1:0-8915 GCA_046091145.1 Acidimicrobiales bacterium
GCCACCGAAGACGGCTCCGGTATCAATGACGAGCACGCCGTTGGCTACCGATACGCCGAAGCGGTCCATGCCACGCGGTGCGGGGCCACCCTTCTTTTCACCGACGCGGTTGTACTGCGAACCGTGGCACGGACATTCGAACCACTGCGAGCTCTTGCACTCGGGCACGCGGCAACCCAGGTGCGGGCACTTCTGGTACAGAGCCACGACACCGGACTCCATGCCGGTGAGCACCGGCGCTTGGCTGCCGTACACGGCGCGACCCTTCGCGAGCGCACCCTTCGGGTACTCGGTGACCCATGCGCGGGCCTCCGAGAGATAGAGGAAGCCACCACCGGTGCGGATGTTCTGGATGACGTCGTCGATCTTTCCAACGGTGATCTTGGAGCCGAACCCGCCCTCGGCGCCCTTCCACAGGAACGCCAGCACCGATGCGCCGAACGCACCGATGCTCGCACTCATCAACGACACAGCGGTGCGGTTGAAGAACATCCGGCGCGACACGCCGATGGTCTCCTCATCGGGGGCGACGAACGGTGCCACTTCCATCGGTTCGACGACAGCGACAGCCGTCGAGCGGGCGGCCGCCTCGACCTCGCGGCCGGTCGCACCGTCGGAGGTGATGGCGGCCTTCTTGTCGCGCGACCGGGTCTCGCGGGAGAGCGCTCCGGCGCCGCGCACCTCACTGCCGCGGGCGGTGGTGAAGACCGCGATCGCGCCAAGCACGATCGCCGCAACGACGACCAAGGCGATGATGGTTCCGGTGTTCATTCCCTGTCAGTTCCCTTTGTTCCGAAATTCCCGATGCGTTCCGTTGTTCCCGATGTTCCGGCGTCCTTCAGCGATCACAACTCGAAGAAGATGCCGTCGCGCCACGGGAAGATGAAGTTGAATCCCGGTCCGCGGAAGAACGAACCGATGATGACGAGCACCGCCCAGAACATGAGGAACATCGTCATCATGCCGGTCATGAACTTGCGGTCCTCGGGCTTGTTGGACGGATTGCGGTCGAGGTAGGGAGCCAGGATCAGCGCGATGAGCCCCATGCCGGGGAGTGTCACACCCGCGATCATCGGGTGGAACATCGTCAGCAACTCCTGCAGGCCGAGGAAGTACCAGGGTGCCTTCGAGGGGTTCGGGGTCTTGTTGAAGTCGGCCGCCTGCAACAGGGGTGCGTTGACCACCCACGAGAAGACGAAGAGGAACGCCGTTAAGGCCAGCGCGGCGACGAACTCGACGGCGAGCAGGTGCGGCCACGTGTGCACCTTGTCGACAGGGGCGGCCTTGGTCTCCTGGATCGAACCCGACTTGACGACGGTGAGGAGTCGCTGGGTGTGACCGCCGGGTCCGGCACCCACGGGCAAGCCCGCAGCGGCACCCGCGGCGACGACGGCAGCGGCTTTCTCCGATGCACCGGCGGCCTTGGTCCGGTCGAGCAGCGCGTCGGGAATGCGGTCGCCCGAGTCGGCGCCGTCGGCCGAGCCGGTGCCGGCGGCCTTCTCGCGCGCCGCCTGTGCTCTCTTGAGGAGGTGTTCAGGGATCTCAGTCATCGATGTCGCCTTTCGATCAGAGCGGTCCCGAGATTCCGCCGTCCTTGCGGACTCGCCAGAAGTGGACCGCCATGAAGATCACGATCACGAACGGGAGCATCAGCACGTGGAGCACGTACCAGCGCAGGAGCGTCTCGGACCCGATCTCGACACCCCCGAGGAGCACGAAACGCACCTGGTTGCCGAACACCGGCGTGTAGCCCATCATGTTCGTACCCACCGCGACGGCCCACAGGGCGAGCTGATCCCACGGCAACAGGTAGCCGGTGAACGACAGCAGCAGCGTGAGCGTGAGCAACACGACACCGATCACCCAGTTGAACTCGCGCGGCGCCTTGTACGCGCCGTGGTCGAAGACGCGCGCCATGTGCAGGAACACCGAGAGCACCATCAGGTGCGCACCCCAGCGGTGCATGTTGCGCACCAGCAGACCGAAGGTCACCGAGGTCTGCAGCGTCTGGATGTCCTGCCACGCGTTGGCGGCCGTCGGCCTGTAGAAGAACATCAGGAAGATGCCCGTGACCGTGAGATGGATGAAGATGAAGAACGAGAGACCGCCGAGGCAGAGGGTGTAGCTCACCTTGACGGCGTGGCGCTTCACCTTCACGGGATGGAGGTGGTAGAGCACCGAGTTCATCACCACGTACGACCGGTTGCGCGGGCTGTCGGTGTAGCCCTTGCGGAAGATCGAGCCGGGGCGGAAGATCGAGTTCCACGCCTGGCTGCCCTGCACCTGCTCGCCGAGCTTGGCGGCGCGCTCCTTGATGGTGGGGCGGGGATTGTCGAGGACTTTTGCCATGTTCAGTGCACCTCAGAGTCGCATGCCGTAGGCATAGCCGTGGTTGTTGGTTCTCGTGTGCGAATCGCCCTCGGCGGCGGGGGCACCGGCCTTGCCGAGGATGATCACGCCGGTCGGACAGCGGTCGACGCAGAGCGCCCACCGGGTGCACACGTCGTCGTCGATGATGAAGATCACCTTGTCGGAGGGGTCGGCCCCCGGCTGCTCGGTGTTGTCGGCCTCGGCGATGGCCTCGGGCGTGACCATGTGGATGCACTTCCACGGGCAGATGTCCACACAGCCCTCGCACATGATGCACTCGCTCTGGTCGATGTGGATGAACTGCTTCGGCTTCACGGCCTTGGCCAGGTAATCGTGGTCGACCTCCACCAGGCGGTACTCGGTGGACCACTCCGGCATGGGTGGGTTCGCGTCGGTGCGTGCCATCGCGTTCAGGCCTTCCTTGCCAGCGGCCGACCGTAGGTGGACGTCTCGATTGCCTTCGCGCCGGTCGTTGCACCGCGCTTCTGCCACCATGCACCGATCCAGATGAGCAGCACCATGTAGAAGCCGTGGATCCCGAGCACGACGAGATCGCGGACGGCCTCGTACGAGAGGGTGAAGGGGAAGTTGCCGCCGAGTGCCTTGGGCTTCAGGATGTCGAACGGACCGTAGAGAATGGAGTCCTTCCGCCAGCCGAGCTCCTTGTCCGCATGGTCGATGAACTGGTGGGGCACCACGCCGAACGCCAGGAAGAGGGTGAAGTACACGTACGTGGCACCGACAATCGCCTCTCCCCACGTGGTGGGTCGACCGACCGGCCTCCGCTTTCCGTACTCGCGGATGACAAAGCACATGGCCGTGGTGACCACGAAGGACACGATGAACGCCTGGTTCATGCCCGGCCACCTGAGGATGTCGATCGCGGTCATTGAGTTCGTTCTTCTCCGGCCACTGACTGAGGGGTGACTGGGTGTCCCAGCCATGTAGAACACTAGCCACGGACCCCCTCCGGACGGCCATTTCCGGCCACGTGACCTCAGTCGCGACTGCGCATGTTCACAAGGCCCTGTTGCGGGCCAGGTGTCGGTTGACACCGAGGAGGCATTGATTGCCTCGCCTCCTGCTCCGTTGTCTATCGTGGGAGCCGAGTGCCTCCCGAGTCCGCTCCACTGTGCCGCGTGCACGAGAACGGCGCCTGGGTCGCACCCATGACACATCCGAGTCCCGAGGTGGCCGAGTGACCGAGATTCCCGAGCATCTGCTGAACCGCTCCAAGGCGCGCCGTGACGCTGCCTCGGGCGGGGCATCCTCGGATGCCCCGGCAAGCTCCGGCGCAGTCCCGGCCAGGACCGAGTCCGCGCCCGCCGCCCGCGCCGCGGCCGGTCCGGCACCGAAGGTCGAGGCGCCCGTGCCGCCGGTGGTCAGGATCTCCGAGTCCCGCAAGAAGATCCCGTTCTGGGCGATGTCGGCACTGGCCCTCCTGCCTTTGTGGGGCTTTCTCTACTTGATTGCGATGAAGCCGGTGGAGAAGGTCGAGGCGGGACCGATCTCGGTCGGGACCGAGGTCTACGCAGGGTGCGCCGGCTGCCACGGCGCCGAGGGTGCCGGTGGTGCAGGTCGCATCCTGTGGCAGGGAGAGGTGCTGAAGACGTTCCCGAAGATCGAGGACATGCTGAACTTCGTCTACAACGGCAGCCAGAGGTTCGTCGCGGCGGGGTTGAAGGTCTACGGCGACCCTGACCGTGAGGGTGGTGCGCACGCCCCCCTGTCGTACAACGGCAACGCAATGCCCATGCAGGGTGAGACGGCAGGCGGTGCACTGACCGAGGCCGAGATTCTGGGCGTGGTGTGCCACCTCCGCTACGACCTCTCCGGTGCCGACCCAACAAGCGAAATGTGGGCGGGCGAGTACGAGAACTGGTGCTCCTCGGAGTCCGAGATCTTCAAGGCTCTCGAGTCGGGGTCGACCTCGTTCAACACGGTCGACAAGGACTTCTCGGCACTCGAGAACAAGCCCGGTGCCGTCGGCACGGAGCCGCGCGCGTCCATCGGCAAGTAACACCGGTCACCCCGGTCGCGCGGCACTCCGCAATCATTCCGCGGTCCTGTTCCGTATCGTGACCTGACCCGAGAGGGCAGCCCGATGGACGAAGAGACAACTTCCGCAACACCCGACTCACCGCCACGCGAGACCGATGTTCTCGTGATCGGTGGCGGCCCTGCCGGCGCCGCGGCCGCGTACTGGTTGGCAACCGCAGGACGTCGGGTCACCGTGATCGAGAAGAAGACGTTCCCGCGCGAGAAGACCTGCGGTGACGGGCTCACACCGCGTGCGGTGAAGCAGATCACCGACATGGGGCTCGCCTCGAGTCTCGAGAAGTGGCACCGCTACGAAGGACTTCGTGCGACTGCGCACGGGAAGGCCCTCGAGCTGCAATGGCCGTCGCATTCGGTCTACCCGCAGCACGGTTACGTGGTGCGACGGCGTGAACTCGACATGTCGGTTGCGCTCAACGCGCAGGCTGCCGGCGCGGAACTGCTGCAGGGGCACGAGGCGCACCAGCCGATTCTCGAGCGCGGCCTGCTGCGCGGTGCGGTCGTCACCGACAAGGCCGCCCACCGCACGTTCGAACTGCGGGCGAAGTACGTGGTGATCGCCGACGGCGCGAACTCCCGCTTCGGCCGCGCACTCGGCACCTCCCGCGCGAAGGAGATGCCGTATGGCACCGCGATCCGCACCTACTGGGAGAGCCCGCGCCATGCCGAGCCCTGGATCGAGTCCGCTCTCGACGTGAAGGACCGCAACGGGAACGCGATGCCCGGCTACGGCTGGATCTTCCCGGTCGGCGACGGCACCATCAACATCGGTGTCGGGCTGCTCTCGACGTTCCGCGACTTCAAGAGCGTCAACACCACCCATCTCCTCGACGCGTACGCGCACATGGTCGCCGACGACTGGGGTATCGACCCCGAAAGCCCGACACAGCGCGCCACGAGCGGACGCATCCCGATGGGCGGGTCCGTCGGCCCCAAGGTCGGCCCTTCGCACATCGTGGTGGGTGATGCCGCGGGCTCGGTGAACCCCTTCAACGGTGAGGGCATCGACTACGCGTACGAGACAGCGCGGATGGCCGCGGAGGTCATCGGGGACGCACTCACCAGCGGTGACCCTGCCGCGCTCCGGCGCTACCAGCAGATGGTGGACGACGAGTACGGCCAGTACTTCAAGGTCGCCAGGCTGTTCGCCCGGGTGATCGGACGACCGGCACTCATGCGCGAACTGTCACGGGTCGGGATGCAGAGCCGCACCCTCATGGAGTGGGTGCTTCGCATCATGGCGAACCTCCTGCGCGAGGACGAAAAGGGTCCGGCGGAGGTCGCCTACCTCGCCGCTGCGAGGATCGCGCGCGCGTTCCCGAACGCCTAGTCGCCGCCCTGAGCCGGTTCGATCACCGCGAAACTCCCGGTGCCCGTCGCCACGACCCTCCCGTCGCCGGCCGTCACCCGCGACTCGAGATGGAACACGCGCCGACCGGGCTTCACCACGGTCGTCTCGCACACGAGGTCGGCACCGACAACGGGGCGCAGGAACCGCACCTGACACTCGATCGTGGAGCATCGCTGACCGTCGGGCAGCATCGACATCACTGCGGCACCCATCGAGGTGTCGACCAGCGTGAACACCACGCTGCCGTGCACGAAACCGTGCGGATTGTGGTGCGATTCGTTCGCGGTCACCCGCGCCACCGCACGGCCGGCACCCGGACGCTCGATGGTCATGCCGATGAACGAGGCAATCGGGAACTCGCCGGCTCCCGTTGCCGCCGGAACCTGATCGTCGGCCGCGTTGTCGTCCGCCATGGACGCACCGTACCCCGTGTCAGCCTGCGCACTCCACGCGCACGATGCGGTCGGTGCGCAGGTCGACGATGCTCCGCGCCCGGTCAGCGGGGAAGCGTGAGATGAAGTCACGCAGGTGGGCGGTGTCGGTTCCCTCGCACACCCGCTTCGTGGGCGACGCCAGGGACATCACCCATCCGTTCGCGAACACCCCGACGTCCCCGTTCTCCCTCATGTCCACGATCCCGCGCAGCTCGAGCTCGGTCTCCGGGCTCCTGCCGTTCGCGGGGACGAGCGCGAACCACACCACGGCCTCGCCGAGCATGTCGGCGAGCAACACGCAGGCCCTGCGCGCGGACAGATCGGTGCAGCGCGGTGCGATGTCATGGTCGGCCACGTTCGTTCCCGGTGCGAGGGTGAGCGTGCGCAGGTCATCGAGCGTGAGACGTGCGGTGCCCACGGTGATGGGACCGTCGAATGACCAGCCGGGGTCGGTGGTCACGTCGTCGACGGCCGCCACGAGGTCGATCCTGTGCGGCACCGGTCCGGTCGGGCCGGCCGAACCGCGCGAGGAGACGACGAACAGAACCGAGCCGGCCGCCGCAACAGCGGCAAAGATGACAGCAAGCAGTCGTCGGGTCACGCAGCGAGGCTACGCAACGCGGCATCCACACGGGTGGCGAGCTCATCGAGCACCGCATCGTCGTGCGCGCACCCAGGGAAGAGTGCCTCGTACGCACCTGGTGCGAGGGCCACCCCGTTCTCCAGCAGGGCATGGAACACCCGTGCGTACAGGGCCTCGTCTGTGGTCCTGGCGTCGGCGAAGTTCGCGGGAGGTGCCGCGAGCGCGTCACCGAAGTGCATGCCAACGAGCGTGCCCACCACGGGGAACTGCGCGGCGATGCCGTTCGCGGAGAACGTGTCGCGGAGCAGTGCCGACAGACGCCTTGCCCGGGCCAGGAGCTCGATGTACACGTCGTCGGTGAGTTCGTCGAGGGTCGCGAGGCCGGCGGCGGTGGCAAGCGGGTTGCCCGCCAGCGTCCCGGCGTGGAACACCGGCCCGAGCGGGGACATGTGCTCCATGACATCGCGACGGCCACCGATGGCACCGATCGGCAGACCGCCTCCGATGACCTTGCCGAAGCACGTGAGATCGGCCCGCACGTCGTACTTGGCCTGGGCGCCACCACGGGCCAGACGGAACCCTGTGATGACCTCGTCGAACACGAGGAGCGCACCCACCCTGTCGCACTCCGCACGCAGCCCCTCGAGGAATCCCGCAGCGGGCGCAACGACACCCATGTTCGCGGCGACCGGTTCCACGAACACGGCCGCCACGTCATCATCGAGGCGGGGCACCTCGTTGTACGGAAGCACCCACGTGTTCGCCACCGCCTCCTCCGGGACACCGGCCGTGCCGGGAAGCCCGAGAGGGGCGAGGCCGCTGCCTCCCGCGGCGAGCAACGCGTCGGTTGCGCCGTGGAAGTTGCCGTGGAAGGTGACGATGCGCTTGCGCCCGGTGGCGCCGCGTGCGAGACGCACCGCAGTGCTGGTGGCCTCGGTGCCGCTGTTCATGAACCGCACCCGCTCGCATGACGGGACCCGCCCGGAGATTGCCTCCGCAAGCTTCATCTCGCGCGGGGTCGGTGCGCCGTATGACGTGCCGTCGGAAGCAGCACGCGACACCGCGTCCACCACCTTCGGATGGGCGTGACCGAGGATGATCGCCCCGTAGCTCTGCACGAGATCGATGTACTCGCGGCCCTCCACGTCCCACACCCGTGCACCCTGCGCGCGCGACACGGTGTAGGGCCTGCCGCCGACCGAACGGAACGCGCGGATGGACGAGTTCACCCCGCCGGGGATCGCCCGCGACGAACGCTCGAAGAACGCATCGTTCGACGGCATCCCGAGGCCCCGGCACACCACGGCCGTGCAGCCCGCGGATGCGCACGCAACAGGGTCACAGAACGGGATGCCCATGCGGGTGTCAGCCGTTCGACAGCTCTGCGAACCAGCGAGCGAGGTACGTGAGGATGATGTCTGCTCCTGCGCGCTTCACCGCGGGCAACTGCTCGAGCGCGACGGTGTCGTGGTCGATCCACCCGTTCGCGGCGGCGGCCTTGATCATGGAGTACTCACCGCTCACGTGGTACGCGGCAACGGGAAGGTCGGTCATGGACCGCACCCGCGAGATCACGTCGAGGTACGTGACGGCGGGCTTCACCATCACGATGTCAGCACCCTGCTCGATGTCCTCGTGCACCTCGCGCAGGCCCTCCCGGGCGTTGCGCCAGTCCTGCTGGTAACCCTTGCGGTCCCCCCCGCCGGCGATCTGCACGTCGACGGCATCACGGAACGGGCCGTACAGCCCCGATGCGTACTTCGCCGAGTACGCCATGATCGCGGTGTCGGCGTGGCCGGCACCGTCGAGTGCGGACCTGATCACACCCACCTGGCCGTCCATCATCCCGCTCGGTGCCACCACGTGGGCCCCGGCATCCGCCTGCGCGACTGCTGCGCGGCGGTAGATGTCGAGTGTGCGGTCGTTGTCCACCGAACCGTCCGCGGCGAGCACACCACAGTGACCGTGCGACGTGTATTCGTCGACGCACAGGTCGGCCATCAGCACCACGGAGTCACCGAACTCGGCGCGCAGCCGGCGCAGTGCAACCTGCACGATGCCGTCGGGGTCGAATGCCCCCGACCCGGTCTCGTCCTTGTGCGCGGGCACCCCGAACAGG
>JBJTBF010000048.1:0-69411 GCA_046091145.1 Acidimicrobiales bacterium
GCGGTCCTTCTTCGTGTGGTTCTTCTGGCCCTGGGTGCCGGCGAGAACCGTGTAGTCGTACGAGGCAACCGCCACGCGCGACGCATTGCCCGGGAACTGCCCGGCGTTCACCGTGGCGAGACCACCGACAAGCCCGTCGGCCGGTGTGTTGCGGATGAGGTCGTCGATGTCCCGCCTGCGCCGCTGCGCCGCGATGGCGAACGAGCCGTACTCGACGAACGAGCCGTCGTCCGTGAGGTCGGCGCTGTTGGCCCGCGCGGTGCGGTGACCGCGCGCCGCCCGCCGGGCGACGGCCACCGGCCGCGCATCATCGGTGGTGAGGTGTCGCCGTTCGCGGTAGCGGCGCAGGTCGGCCCGCTCGCCGGCACCCAGGGCCAGAAGAACCACACGAAGAAGGACCGCCTCTTCGATGTCGCCGAGCGGTTGCGCCTGCCGTTCGTGCTGTTCGCAGAGGGCGGCGGCGGACGTCCCGGGGACACCGATGCGTCCGGGGTCGCAGGGCTCGACTGCCTCGCGTTCGCGTACTTCGCGCGGCTGTCCGGTCTCGTGCCGCTCGTGGGCCTCACGAACGGCTACTGCTTCGCGGGCAACGCGGCACTGCTCGGCTGCTGCGACGTGATCATCGCCACCGAGGACAGCTACACGGGCATGGCCGGGCCCGCCATGATCGAGGGCGGCGGTCTCGGCACGGTGGCACCGACAGACATCGGCCCGATCGACGTGCAGACAGCGAACGGCGTCGTCGACGTGCGAGTGCGCGACGAGGCCGAGGCAGTCGAGGTTGCGCGGCAGTACCTGTCGTACTTCCAGGGACCGCTGACGACGTGGGAGCGCCACGACGATGCCCTGATGCGCGACGTGGTACCCGAGCAACGCACCCGTGTCTACGACGTGCGGCGGGCGGTGGAGCTGCTGGCCGACAGGGGGACGCTGCTCGAGCTGCGGCCCACCTTCGGCATCGGCATCATCACGGCGCTCATCCGCATCGAGGGCCGGCCTGTGGGCGTCATCGCGAACAACCCGGCACACCTCGGCGGCGCGATCGACTCCGATGCGGCGGACAAGGCATCGCGGTTCGTGCAGCTGTGCGACGCGTTCGACCTCCCCATCGTGAGCCTGTGCGACACACCGGGTTTCATGGTCGGCCCCGAGGCCGAGAAGTCCGCGCAGGTTCGCCATTTCGGGCGCATGTTCGTGACGGCGGCGAGCATCACCGTCCCGTGGGTCACCGTGGTGCTGCGAAAGGGCTACGGCCTCGGTGCACAGGCCATGGCCGGCGGCAGTTTCCACGGCAACGCGATGACGGTGTCGTGGCCGACCGGTGAGTTCGGCGGCATGGGCCTCGAGGGGGCGGTGCGCCTCGGGTACCGCAAGGAACTCGAGGCCGAGACCGACCCGCAGAAGCGCGCTGAACTCGAGGCGTTCCTGATCGAGCGTGCCTACGAGAACGGCAGCGCGCTCAACATGGCGAGCCATGTGGAGATCGACGATGTGATCGACCCCGCCGACACACGCGGGCACGTTCTCGCGGTGATCGGCCACCAGCCGTCGTGGCGCGACCGCGCGGGCAAGAAGCGCCCGATGGTCGACACCTGGTGACTAGAACGCCGCCAGTGCCTCGCTGATCGAGCGGGCCAGTTCGTCATCGGTCACGGTGTCGGAGTCCGCAGCCATCTTCTCGTGGATGGCAGCCGCAGTGATCACACCCACCAGTTCGTTGCCGAAGAGTGGCAACACCTCCGAGAGGGTCTTTGCGATGCGCTGGCCGCCCCCCGGCCCGGGCGTCACCGAGATGACCATGATCTTCTTGCCCATGAGTGCGCCCTGGCGCATCGGCCGCGTGAGCCAGTCGATCGTGTTCTTGGTGAGTGCGGAGTAGGAGCCGTTGTACTCGGGCGCGGCGAACACCACGCCGTCGGCCTCGGCGACCGCGGCGCGCATCGCCAGCACGGACTCCGGCAGGCCACCGTCCTCGAGGTCCTGGTTGTAGAAGGGCACCTCGGAGAGGTCGAAGTGGGCCACCCGGACTCCCTCGGGGGCCAGGCCGGGGAGGGCCCTGATCATGCGGGTGTGGAACGACGCGGACCGCGTGGAGCCGGAGAATGCAACGAGGGTCTTCATCAGGTGAAGATTACGGCCGTACAGACGGAATACTGACGGGGTGACAGTCTCCGCGATCTTCGACCCGTCCGCATGGAACGACGTGCCCGGCTTCTCCTTCACCGACATCACGTACCACCGCGCGATTGACAGCGGGACGGTGCGCATCGCCTTCAACAGGCCCGAGGTGCGCAATGCGTTCCGGCCCCACACCGTCGACGAGCTGTACACCGCACTCGACCACGCGCGCCAGCAGACCGATGTGGGTGTGGTGCTTCTCACGGGCAACGGACCTTCCCCGAAGGACGGCGGCTGGGCGTTCTGCAGCGGGGGCGACCAGCGCATCCGCGGCCGTGACGGCTACAAATACGCCGAGGGCGAGGAGCGCGACTCGATGGACCGCGGGAGGGCGGGCCGTCTGCACATCCTCGAGGTGCAGCGCCTCATCCGTTTCATGCCCAAGATCGTGATCTGCGTGGTGCCCGGCTGGGCGGCCGGCGGCGGCCACAGCCTGCACGTGGTCAGCGACCTCACCCTTGCCAGCCGCGAGCACGCGCGCTTCAAGCAGACCGACGCAGACGTCGCCTCGTTCGACGGCGGCTACGGGTCGGCGTACCTCGCCCGCCAGGTCGGCCAGAAGTTCGCCCGCGAGATCTTCTTCCTCGGCCGTGAGTACTCCGCCGACCAGATGCACGCGATGGGTGCTGTGAACGAGGTTGTTGCGCATGCTGACCTCGAGAAGGTGGCACTGGAGTGGGCCCGCGAGATCAATGGCAAGAGCCCCACGGCGCAGCGCATGCTGAAGTTCTCCTTCAATCTGATCGACGACGGACTCGTCGGTCAGCAGGTGTTCGCGGGCGAGGCGACACGCCTTGCCTACGGGACCGACGAGGCCGAGGAGGGACGCGCATCGTTCGTGGAGAAGCGCCCGCCCGACTGGTCGCCGTACCCCTGGTCGTACTGAGCAGCCGTGATCGTCGAGGTCACCGACGCCGCTGACCCGCGGCTCGACCCGTTCCGGTGGCGTGAGCGCCAGCTCGCGAGCGGACCGCAGCGCCGCGAGGCCACGGGTGCAGGAATGTTCGTTGCCGAGGGCGACCTCGTGGTCGACCGTGCACTGGCCACGGGCCGCGAGCCGGTTGCGCTGCTGTGCGAGCGCACGCACGCCGAGAGACTCTCGACGGTCGTCCGTGACGACGTGCCGGTGTACGTGGGTGCCGATGCGCTGCGCAAGCATGTCACCGGTCTCGGTGTGCCGCTGTCGGCGACGGGCCTGTTCCGCCGGCCCGCGCCGGTCGGGCCAGGCGAACTCCTGCGCACCTCGCGTCTCGTCGTGGTGGCCGAGGCCGTCGACAACCCCACGAATCTCGGTGCGGTGGTGCGCAGTGCGGTGGCACTCGGATGGGACGGCCTGCTCCTCGATTCCACGAGCGCGGACCCACTGGCCCGGCGCGCACTGCGCGTGAGCATGGGCACGGGCCTGTCACTCCCCCATGCGCGCACCGCCCCGGGCGAGGACATCTCGGGTCTTCTCGCTGCCCACGGCTTCGTCACCTATGCGCTGACGCCCGGTACCAGTGCGCTCGACATCTCGGAGGTGCCCCGCGCCGGGGGCCCGGTGGCGTTGATGCTCGGCAGCGAGCGCTCGGGCCTGTCGACGGACCTCCTCTCTCCGGCCACGCACCGGGTCCGCATCCCGATGCACGCCGGTACCGACAGCCTGAACGTGGGTGCTGCTGCCGCGGTCGCGCTGCACGTGCTCGGCCCGAACGGGCGCTGAGGTTCAGTCGGAGTTGCGCAGGTGCTCGGCCGCATTCACCATGTAGCCCGAGACCTCGGCCAGCACCCGGTCGCGCACGACCCCGTCGAGTGCCGATTCCTCCAGTGCATCGTTCAGTGCGGCGAGCATGTGCACGAGCCACCTGTCGCGCTCCGCGGCACCGATGGCCCACTGGTTGTGCCGTGCGCGCAGCATCGGGTGACCGCGCTTCTCCATGTAGTCGTGCGGACCGCCCCAGTACTGCACGAGGAACATCGCGAGTCTCTCTCGCGCACCGGCCGTGTCGGCACCCTCCGGGTACAGCGGCAGCAGAACGGGGTCCGACCCCACGCCGTCGTAGAAACGGTCGACGAGACGGACGAAGAACTGCGTGCCAACAAGTTCGTGGATGCTCTCCGAGCCGGCCACGTCAGGAGAACCGGGGGTCCTCCCACCCGGGGAAGATGTCGGGCAGGCCCTCGCTCACGCGGTCGGGGTAACGGGCGGGACGCTTCTCGAGGAAGCTCACCACTCCCTCGCGGGAGTCGGCGCTGCGGCCGCGCTCCATGATCCCGCGGGAGTCCACCCTGTGTGCATCCATGGGGTGCGAGGCCCCGAGCATGCGCCACAGCATCCGTCGTGACAGTGCCACCGACACCGGTGCGGTGTTCTCGACGATCTCGCGCGCGAGCTCGCGTGCCGCGGGCAACAGGTCGTCGGGTGCGTGGACGCTGCGCACGAGACCGGCATCGAGTGCCTCCTGTGCACCGAACACACGGCCGGTGAACACCCACTCGGTAGCGCGCTGGATGCCCACGATGCGCGGCAGGAAGTAGCTGCTGCATGCCTCGGGCACGATGCCCCGCCGGGCGAACACGAACCCGAACCGTGCCTGCTCGCTGGCCAGGCGGATGTCCATCGGCAGGGTCATCGTGACCCCCACACCCACCGCCGGGCCGTTCACCGCCCCGATCACGGGCTTCAGGCTGTCGAAGATGCGCAGCGTCAGCAGACCCCCTCCGTCGCGCGGCACACCCTGGCTGCCGATGACGCCGCTCCCACCGCGGGAGAAGGTGTCACCACCGGACGAGAGGTCGGCGCCGGCACAGAACCCGCGCCCCGCACCGGTGATGATGACGGCCTTCACCTCGTCATCCGCGTCGGTGCGGTCGAACACCTCGATCAGCTCGTTCATCATGCGTCCCGTGAACGCATTGAGCTTGTCCGGCCGGTTCAGCGTGACGGTCGCGATGCCGTCGGCCACGTCAAGAGATACTTCCTGCAGTTCCACGCGACGACACTATGTCCGTCCGGCCCGGGGCGACGAGACGCAGGATCAGACGTCGAGGAAGCGGCTCGAGGCGACGCCGGAGCCGATTGCCCCCGCGAGTGCCCCGATCACCAGCAGCGACACCATCACGCCGTTCAGGTAACCACCGGGAACGACGAGGGCGCTCACACCCGAGCCGGCCTTGAAACCGCTCACCCCGTTCGACCACGCGGTGTTCAGGGCCCAGAGACCGCCGCAGGACACCGCGGCACCGACGAGTCCCTGCACGAGTCCCTCGAGCACGAACGGCACACGGATGAACCAGTCGGTCGCGCCGACCAGTTTCATCACCTCGATTTCGCGGCGACGGGCGAAGATCGCCGTGCGGATGGTGTTCCAGATGAGGATCACGGCCACCGCCAGCAGCACGAGCGACATGCCGATCGTGACGGTCCGCACGAACCCGGACAGCGTGCTGATCACCTCGAACTCGTCCTCGGCGAGCGCGACGCCCGACACCCCCGGCAGCGTGCGGAACTGTGTGGCGAGGCCACGCACGAGTTCCGGGTCGGTGGTGAGCGGCACCACCTTGAACTGCGTCGGGATGGTGTCGATCGACAGCAGGCTGAGCGTGGTGGGATCGCCCGCGAACACACGCTTGGCCTCCTCGAAACTGGCCGGCTTGTCGAGGTACTCGAGCCGGTCGAGGTCGATGAGGTTCGGCTGCGACCTGAGGTTCTGCTCGATGAAGGTGAGCGCCTCGGGTGTCGCGTCCGGCCTCACGAAGACGATCATCCCGACGTCACCCTTCCACTGCACCAGGAGGTTGTCGAAGGCGCGCTGGATGAGGAACGTGGTGCCGACAAGCAGCAGCGACACCGCCGAGGTGATGACGGCGGCCAGCGACAGCGTGACGTTGCGGCGGAAGTTGGCCGCGGTCTCGCGGAGTGCGTACGAGATGCGCTGGATCACTCGTACACACCTCTCTCCTGGTCGCGCACGATCACGCCACGGTCCAGCTGGATCACCCGGCGTCGCATGGCGTTCACCACCCGGTGGTCGTGCGTGGCCATCACCACGGTGGTGCCGGTGCGGTTGATGGAGTCCAGCAGCTGCATGATGCCCTCGCCGGTGGCAGGGTCAAGGTTGCCCGTGGGCTCGTCGGCGAGCAGGATCACCGGACGGTTCACGAAGGCCCGTGCGATCGAGACCCTCTGTTGCTCACCACCCGAGAGCTGCTCGGGGAATCGGTCCTCCTTGCCGGCGAGGCCGACGAGGTCGAGGACCGCGGGCACCTGCTGGGCGATCACGTGCCTGGGCTTGCCGATGACCTCGAGAGCGAAGGCGACGTTCTCGAAAACCGTCTTGTTGGGCAGCAGCTTGTAGTCCTGGAACACGTTGCCGATGACGCGGCGCAACTGCGGCACCTGACCGTTCGGCATCTCGTTGATGTTGCGGCCCGCGACCCACACCGTGCCGCGCTCGGGGCGTTCCTGGCGGTTCATCAGGCGCAGCAGTGTGGACTTGCCCGAACCGGATGGACCGACGAGGAAGACGAAATCGCCCTTCGACACGTCGAACGAGGCATCGCGGAGGGCGACTGTCTCGTTGCCGTACACCTTCGACACGTTCTCGAGACGGATCATGAAGAGACTGAAACTACCAGCAACGACGACGGTGGCGGCGTCGCCCCCGCGTGCGCCCTATGCCTGGGCCCTGCGCCAGCGCAGGAATCCCTCCATGAAGTTGTCGATGTCGCCGTCGAGAACCGCTGCGACGTTCCCGGACTCCACTTCGCTGCGGAGGTCCTTCACCATCTGGTAGGGCTGCAGAACGTACGAACGGATCTGGCTGCCCCATCCCACCATGGCGGTCTTGCCCGCGATGCGGTCACGCTCTGCCTGACGGTCCTCCTCGATGCGCGCGGCGAGCATCGCCTTCAGACGTGTCATCGCCTTCTCGCGGTTCTGCAGCTGGCTGCGCTCCTCCTGGCTGCTCGCCACGACGCCGGTGGGTTCGTGGATGAGTCGCACCGCTGACGACGTCTTGTTCACGTGCTGGCCGCCGGCCCCGCTCGCGCGGAACACCTCCATGCGGATGTCGCTCTCGTTCACCTCCACGTCGGGCGCGTCCATCACGGGCCACACCTGCACGGTCGCGAAACTCGTCTGGCGGCGTCCCTGGTTGTCGAACGGACTGATGCGCACGAGACGGTGCGTGCCCCGCTCGGCCGTCATCAGGCCGTATGCGTAACGACCCTTGATGGTGAGCTCCGCCGAGAGGATGCCGGCTTCCGTGCCCTGGCTGACGTCGTCGATCTCCACCGAGAAACCACGGCGTTCCGCCCAGCGTGAGTACATGCGCAGGAGGATCTCCGCCCAGTCCTGCGCGTCCACGCCACCGTCCTTGGCGTTGATCTGCACGATGGCGTCCGATGCGTCGTGCTCCCCGGTGAAGAGACTCCGCAGTTCGAGTCCCGCGAGTGCACGCTCCACTTTGGCGATGCCGTCGGCAATCTCCGGTTCCTGCGATTCATCACCCTCCTCGCGTGCCATGTCGTGCAGCACCTCGAGGTCCTCGATCTCAGCGGCGAGCCCATCCCATCCGTCCACGTCGGACTTCACGTTGGAGTACTCGGTGTTCACGCGCTTCGCGAGCTCCTGGTCGTCCCAGAGGTCAGGCCGGGCCACCTCGACCTCCAGTTCGCCGAGGCGGGTGCGGCAGTCATCGATGCGCAGGTAACCGCGCGCCTCCTCGAGACGCCGGCGGACGTCGCGCAGGTCGGACGTGAAATCTCTCATGTTGCGGGTTCCGTCAGGCCGCGCCGTGGCACTGCTTGTACTTTCGCCCGGAACCGCAGGGGCACGGTGCGTTGCGCGGCGTGTTCGACCAGTCGTCGGAGTCCTTCACGAACGGGCGCCCCGGACCCTGTGCGGCCTCCTCGACCTGCGCGAGCAGTGCGGGGTCGACATCCCCGCCGGCACGCGCGGCCTCCACGAAGCCGTCGCTCACGACGTTGTCACTGCTCGTCACCGTGATGTCCCGCACACGTCTGGAGTCGTCCTGCTCCATCACGACCTGCACGTGCATCACGTAGCGCACGAAGTCCTGAGCAATCGACTTCATCATCAGACCGAACATCTCGTAGCCCTCGCGCTGCCACTCCGACAGAGGGTCCTTCTGGCCCATGGCACGCAGGTTGATGCCCTCCTGCAGGTAGTCCATCTCGTCGAGGTGCTCGCGCCAGCGCTGGTCGATGATGCTGAGCATCACCTGCCGCTCGATCTGGCGCATCACGTCCGGCCCGAGGTCGTCCTCACGGCGCGCGTAGTGGGCGCTTGCGTCCGCCATGACGAGGTCGTAGATTGCGTCGGTGTCGGTGCACGATGCAACGTGTGCGGCGTCGACGGCCGCCGGCCAGAACGTGCGCAGCTCGAGCACCAGCCCGTCGACGTCCCACTCGTCGGTCGCCTCGGACACGCAGTACGTCGCGATCAGGGAGTCCACGGCCTCGGCGAGGTACTCCATTGCCGCCGACTTGAGGTCCTCGCCGGCGAGGATCTGGTCGCGGCGCTGGTAGATCACCTTGCGCTGCTCATTCATGACCTCGTCGTACTTCAGGACGTTCTTGCGGATCTCCGCGTTCCTCTGCTCCACGGTGGACTGCGCCCGTTCGATCGCCTTCGTGACCATCCGGGCCTCGATGGCCTCGTCCTCGGGCATTGCCCGGCCCATCACCCACGAGAGCGCGCCTGTCGCGAAGAGCCTCATCAGCTCGTCGTCGAGCGACAGGTAGAACCGGCTCTCGCCGGGGTCACCCTGGCGGCCCGACCGTCCGCGCAGCTGGTTGTCGATCCGTCGGCTCTCGTGACGCTCCGTGCCGAGCACGTAGAGCCCGCCGAGTGCGCGCACCTTCTCGCCGTCCTCCGCGCACTGCCTGCCGAACTCCTTGACCAGCTCCGCGTACCGTGCGAGTGCGGCCGTGCGCGCCGCACGGAAATCCTCGGGCATCTGGTCGATGGGGGCGGGAAGGTCGCGGTCCTCGACGAGGTGCTCGGGCCTGTGGCCCTCGTTGATCACCTGCTGGCGTGCGAGGCCCTCGGGGTTCCCGCCGAGGAGGATGTCGACTCCACGACCCGCCATGTTCGTGGCCACGGTGACCGCCCCGATCTGTCCGGCCTGGGCGATGATCACGGCCTCACGGGTGTGCTGCTTGGCGTTCAGCACCTCGTGGCGCACGCCCCTCTTCGTGAGTTCCCGGCTGAGCAGCTCGCTCTTCTCCACGCTGATCGTGCCCACCAGCACGGGCTGGCCGCGCCTGTTGCGCTCCACGATGTCGTCGACGAGCGCACGGAACTTCGCGGGCTCCGACTTGAAGATGAGGTCGGCCTCGTCGTTGCGGCGCACTTCCTTGTTGGTGGGGATCGGCACAACCTGCATCGAGTAGGTGTTCACGAACTCTGCGGCCTCGGTCTGGGCCGTTCCGGTCATGCCGGCGAGCTTCTCGTACATGCGGAAGTAGTTCTGCAGGGTGATGGTCGCGAGGGTCTGGTTCTCCTCGTTGATCCGCACGCCTTCCTTTGCCTCGACTGCCTGGTGGATGCCCTCGCTCCAGCGGCGGCCCTCGAGAATGCGTCCCGTGAACTCGTCGACGATCTTCACCTCGCCGGCCTGCACGATGTAGTCCTTGTCGCGCCGGTAGAGCTCCTTCGCCTTCAGCGCGACCTGCAGCTGGTGCACGAGGTCCTGCTGCACGGCGTCGTACAGGTTCTCGATTCCGAGCGACTGCTCGACCTTCTCGATCCCCGCCTCGGTGGGCACGACGATGCGCTTGTCCTCCTCCACCTCGTAGTCGACCTCGCGCTCGAGCGTGCGCACGATGGATGCGAACTTGTAGTACAGCTGGGCCGCATCGGCGATGCGGCCGGAGATGATGAGCGGTGTGCGCGCCTCGTCGATGAGAATGGAGTCGACCTCGTCCACGATGGCGAAGTAGTGGCCCCGCTGCACCTTGTCGGCGAGCGAGCCAGCCATGTTGTCGCGCAGGTAGTCGAACCCGAACTCGTTGTTCGTGCCGTACGTGATGTCGGCTGCGTACTCGGCCCTCTTCTCGGCGGATGACTCACGCCGGCCGGGGATGACGAGGCCGACCTCGAGTCCCATGAACCGGTGGATCCGGCCCATCCACTCGGCGTGGAAACGGGCGAGGTAGTCGTTCACCGTCACCACGTGCACCCCCCGGCCGGTCAGGCCGTTCAGGTACACGGGCAGGGTCGACACCAGGGTCTTGCCCTCACCGGTCTTCATCTCGGCCACCCAGCCAAAGTGGAGTGCGGCACCGCCCATGACCTGCACGTCGAAGTGCCGTTGCCCGATCACCCGGTCTGCGGCCTCACGGACCGTCGCGAACGCATCGACGAGGATGTCGTCGAGGTCGGCCCCGTTCGCCAGCTTCTGGCGGAATTCTGCGGTCTTCCCCCGCAGTTGGTCGTCGGTGAGGGCCCGGTACTGCGACTCGAGGGCGTTGACGTCGGGCACCAGTCCCTCTAGGGCCTTCACCCGCTTGCCGTCGCCGGCCCTGAGGATCTTGTCGAGGAAGGACATGCGGTTTTCGAGCCTACCCCCGGGTCCGCCGGGGCTCGGGGCGGCCCGGAGTCGGCTCAGGCAAGGAGACTCATCACCACGGCGATGAGCACGAGACCGAACACGAATGCCACCGTGCGTCTCTCGACATAGCGCGGATGGGATGCGTCGTTTCTCCGCGGAGGCTGCATCATCATCGGCGCTCCAGGTCGTGACATGCGCGCCGGTCGCCGCACCGTTCGTGTCGGGGCCTGCACGGCCGCACACCACCGCGTGTCGGGTCGGCATTCATCATGGTCGTGACACTAACAGCGTGGAGTTATCTTTCATAACACCCGGGGAAATCCGCGTTTGGTTTGCCTGGGCGACGGACGAATGGTGAACACTGGGGCGATGACGAGCGCATCGACTGTCGACACGGTGATCTTCGATCTCGGCGGGGTGATCATGGAGAACGGCGGCCCGCGCGACTTCACACGCCGCTACCCCGACCATGACCCCGCAGTCGTCGCGGAGATCGTGATGGGTCCGCACCACCTCGACACCGACCACCAGTGGCACCGGGTGGAACGCGGGGAGATCAGCCTCGCCGAGTGCCGCGACATCACCAAACGGAAACTGGACGAGGCCCGCATCGTCGCGAGCGTCCCGCCGGCACAACCCGCCGGCGGCGGCTTCGCGTTCACCCTCAGCGCACCGATGGTGGGACTCGTGCACGACCTGAAGTCAGCCGGCAAGGCAGTGGGCATTCTCACGAACAACGTGCGCGAGTTCCGTGAGTTCTGGTGGCCGCTCATGGACTACCCGTCGGTCTTCGACACGATCGTCGACAGCCACGAGGTGGGAATGCGCAAGCCGAACCCGGCCATCTACATGCTCACCCTCGAACGGCTGGGTGCCACAGCGGGACGCACCGCCTTCCTCGACGATCTCGTGGCGAACGTGGACGCGGCACGCGGGCTCGGGATCCACGGTGTGCACGTGGAGGAGGACCAGTCGGCCGCGATCGCCGAGACGAGGCGCCTCGCGGGACTCTCCTGACGCAGAGGTTGCGCCAAGACGTCAGTCGCCGAAGATCGCGCGCAGGACCGCCGCGGTCGACAGACGCACCCACTCCTCGACGAGCGGCTGTGGCTGGCCGAACTCCGTGCCCACCTTCGAGGTGACAAGACCCTGGGCCCACAGTGCGATGGCCCTGAGGTCGACCTTCCGGTCGATCCAACCCTTGTCGACCGCGACCGTGTATGCCTCCGCGATGCGGTCGGCGTACTCGGTGTCGATCCTCACGAGCGCGTCCCGGAGTGCCGGACGCGAGACGGCCGACCCGATGACCTCCGCGCGCAGGCGACGGCCTGCTGCACGCTCGGGGATGAAGATGAACCCGAGCGCGTCCTCCACGTTCGCCCGCAGCTGCGCCCGTGACGATGCGGTCTCGATGCGCGATATCAGGTACTCGGCCGCCAGTGCCGACGAACGGCGGTAGCGCTCCGCCTGGGCGGCGACCACCAGCCCCTCGCGGCTGCCGAAGGCACGGTAGAGAATCGGCGGGGTGACACCGCACTCACCGGCGATCGTGTTCGTGCGGATTGCCGCCTCACCGCCCTTCTCGATGACCTCGATTGCCCGCTCGAGGATCCTCTCGGCCGATGTCAGCTTCGTGCCCGGGCGACGACGCGTGGCTGCCATGGCCCCGAGGGTAGTTCCCCCTCACCGACGCAGCACACACGCAGGTGACGCGCGTGGCCCCGGCCCGCAGCAGAGCCGCGGCAGCGGCGCGGAGCGTCGCACCGGTCGTGACGACGTCGTCGACCACGACCACCTCGAGTCCGCGCACCGATGCACTCGATGTGAATGACGGACCGGTGAGACGGGCCGACCGTGTGCGGCCCGTCTGGCCGGCACCGTCGCAGCGTTCGAGCACCCGCGACCATCTCATGCCACACATCGCTGCCACGTGACGCGCGATGAGTTCCGCGTGGTCGAATCCCCGTCGGCGGCGTCTCACGGTCGATGTCGGCGCCCACGTGACGAGGTCGGCACCCGCGGGCACCAACCCGACGAGACGTGATGCGATCGCGCGGGCGTTGCGGCGACGGTGGGAGTACTTGAGACCGATGACGAGATGCCGCATCTCTCCCCCGAACTCACTCACTGCGAGAACGTCCACCCCGGAGGTGCATCCACACGCGAGAACGACCGTCTCTGTACGGTGTACAGCCGTGTCTCCCGGAGCCATGTCACCCGCCTCCCCGCGACCGCTCCGGGAGAACTTCCCCGAGCGTTTCGTCAGATGTGCAGCCGGCCTGGCGATGTTCGGCACAGGGATCGCATTCTTCGTGGAATCCTCGCTCGGGGTCCCGCCGTGGGATGTGTTCCACCAGGGCATCGAGCAGATCACCGGCCTGCCGCTCGGCACGAACATCGTGCTGGTGTCGTTCTTCGTGCTGCTCCTGTGGATCCCCCTGCGGATCAGGCCCGGCCTCGGGACGCTGATGAACGCGGTGCAGATCGGTCTCGTGGAGAACGTGGCCCAGGACCTGCTCCCGAGCCCGGGAAACGTGGTGGTACGGGCCGTGTTCCTGGCCCTCGGGATGCTCTCGATTGCCGTCGGGTCGGGTCTCTACATCGGCGCAGGACTCGGCAGCGGACCGCGCGACGGACTGATGCTCGGGCTGAATGTGCGGTTCGGCATCAGCATCAGGGCGGCGCGCACCGTCGTCGAGGTCACCGTGATGGTGGTGGGTCTGCTGCTCGGCGGCACGGTCGGGGCCGGCACGTTCGTGTTCGCCCTCGGCATCGGTCCCCTCGTGCAGGTGACACTGAGGCTCTTCCGCATGTCACCTGCCGCACGCGACGCAACCGAGGGCGAGGCCCTCGAGACCTGAACCGGTTCCGGCTGCGCCACGGCAGCTGCCGCGACGCCGGGACCGTTCCTAGTAGCGGTAGTGCTCGGCCTTGAACGGGCCCGACGGGTTCAGGTCGAGGTACTCGGCCTGCTCGTCGGTGAGCTTCGTCAGCTTCACGCCGAGCGCATCGAGATGCGCCCGTGCGACCTGCTCGTCCAGGTGCTTGGGCAGCACATACACACCGGTCGGGTAGTTCTCGACGTTGTTGAACAGCTCGATCTGGGCGATGACCTGGTTCGAGAACGAACACGACATCACGAAGCTGGGGTGGCCGGTGGCGCACCCGAGGTTCACGAGACGTCCCTCCGCCAGCACGATCACTGCGTGACCGTCTGGGAACTTCCAGAGGTCGGTTCCGGGCTTCAGCTCGTCACGTGTCGCGCCGCTGCGGGCGAGTCCCACCATGTCGATTTCGTTGTCGAAGTGGCCGATGTTGCACACGATGGCGGTGTGCTTCCTGCCGGCGATGTGCTCGGTGGTCACGATTGCCTCGGTGCCCGTCGCGGTCACGAAGATGTCGGCCTCGCCCAGCACGGACTCGAGGGTGTCGACCTGGTAGCCCTCCATCGCTGCCTGCAGGGCGTTGATGGGGTCGATCTCGGTGACGATCACGCGCGCTCCCTGGCCGCGCAGTGACTGCGCACAGCCCTTGCCCACGTCACCGTAACCGCACACCACCGCGAGCTTGCCTGCGATCATCACGTCGGTCGCGCGGTTGATCGCATCGATGAGTGAGTGACGGCAGCCGTAGAGGTTGTCGAACTTGCTCTTCGTCACGGAGTCGTTCACGTTGATGGCGGGGAACAGCAGCTCGCCGTCCTTGGCCATCTTGTAGAGACGCTTCACACCGGTGGTGGTCTCCTCGGTGACACCCTTGATGTGACGGGCCATCTCGGACCACTTGTTCGGCTCGGTGCGCAGCGAGCGCTGCAGCAGGCCGAGCACGATCGCGAGCTCGGGGTTGGATGCCGAGGTCGGGTCCGGGACCTCGCCCTTGCGCTCGTACTCGGCGCCCTTGTGCACGAGCAGGGTGGCATCACCACCGTCGTCGAGGATCATGTTCGCGTGACCTCCGTCGGGCCAGGTCATCATTTGCTCGGTGCACCACCAGTACTCCTCGAGTGTCTCGCCCTTCCACGCGAACACCGGCACACCCTGGGGGTCGTCGGGCGTGCCCTCGGGTCCGACGACAACCGCCGCGGCCGCATGGTCCTGCGTGGAGAAGATGTTGCAGCTCGCCCAGCGCACCTCGGCACCGAGCTCCACAAGTGTCTCGATGAGCACCGCAGTCTGGATGGTCATGTGCAGCGAACCGGAGATGCGCGCGCCGGCCAGCGGCTTCGACGGGCCGAACTCGCGTCTCAGCCAACGGAGACCGGGCATCTCGTGCTCGGCGAGGTGGATCTCCTTGCGGCCGAACGGAGCAAGGCTCAGGTCGGCGACGCGGTAGTCGTGCTTCTGAAGTGCGGGCATGGGGTACTCCTGTGGTTGCGCGCGGATTCGTGTGACCGTGCGGCTGGGGCCCACTGGCACCGGTCGATTCAGCCGAGTCGGATTGCCACCCTAGCCGTGCCGGCTGCCGTCACCGGTGAGGCCCAGAGATGCTCATTCCCCGAAGTTCGGCGCGATGCCACGGGAGGCGATGATCGCCGTGATCCTCGTGTTCTCTGCGTCGTCGGCTGTGACGGCCTCGTCGGCCAGCATCACCGCGATGTCGTCGACCACGGGGTACTTCAGGCGCAACCGGGGGTTGTAGAGGAAGTTCTCGTCCTCCACGTAGTAGAGCGGGCCCTTGTCTGCAGGGCAGGCGAGGATCGCGAGTAATCGTGTGTCGATGGCCATCCTGTTTCCTCTTCGTTCCCGCGACGTCAGGCCGATGCAACCATCGACAGGATCTCCGCCACGTGCTCGTCACATTCTGCCCTCGTCGCCGCCTCGAGATTCAATCTCAGCAACGGCTCGGTGTTCGACGGCCGCAGGTTGAACCACCAGTCACCGCAGTCGACGGTCAGCCCGTCGAGCCTGTCCTGGGGCCGGCCGGAGAAGCGGGCCGCGACGTCATCGATCACCGCAGCGGGGTCCGCCACCTCGGTGTTGATCTCGCCGCTGGCCTCGTAGCGCTCGAAGGGCACCCGGACGGTGGACAACGGTTCGCCCGCGCGCGACATCTCGGCGAGCAGCAGCAACGAGGCGATGATGCCGCTGTCTGCCCGGTAGTTGTCGCGGAAGTAGTAGTGCGCGCTGTGCTCTCCGCCGAAGACCGCACCCGTCTCGGCCATCACCTGCTTGATGAAGGAGTGTCCCACCTTGGTGCGCACGGGGTTGCCGCCGTTCTCACGGATCACCTCGGCGACGGCGCGCGAGCAGATGAGGTTGTGCAGCACGGTGGCACCCGGGTTCGCCCGCAGCACCGCAGCGGCAAGGATGGCCGTGGTCGTGGAGCCGCTCAGGCCCCTCCCCTTCTCGTCCACCACGAACACCCTGTCGGCGTCACCGTCGAATGCGAGCCCGACGTCGAAGCCGCCGGAGACCACGCGTGCCTGCAGGTCACGCTGGTTCACGGGCTGGATGGGGTCGGCAGGGTGGTTCGGGAACGTGCCGTCGAGCTCGCCGTACATCACCTCGAGACCGACTGACGCGAGCCGCGAGAACACCGCGGGCACGATCAGGCCACCCATGCCGTTCGCGGTGTCGGCCACGACCTTCACCGGCACTATCGCCGCGGGGTCCACGAACGACACCACGTGGTCGGCGAACTCATCCAGCATGTCGCGGGTTGTCACCGTGCCGCGCGCAGACACCGCTGACGGGCCGGAGCCCGCCAGGACGCTGCGTGCCCTCTCCCGCACCTCGACGAGCCCGGACTCGATGCCGACGGGCCGTGCACCCGACAGGCAGAACTTCACGCCGTTGTACTGGGCAGGGTTGTGCGACGCGGTGAACATCGCGCCGGGCAGGCCGAGTGACCCGGCGCCGAAGTACATGAGGTCGGTGCTGGCGAGACCGAGGTCGATCACGTTGACCCCGGTGGATGTCACTCCGTCGGCGAATGCAGCAACGAGGGACTCCCCGGTGCGGCGCATGTCGCGCGCGACGAGCACGGTCGGTGACCCGACGAATTCAGCGAACCCCACGCCGAGCGCACGTGCGACGTCGTCGTTCATCTGGTCGGGGGTGGTGCCCCGCACGTCGTAGGCCTTCACGATCGCGTCGAGGACGCGTGGGTCAGTCGGCATCGTCGGTCGAGGCCACTGATGCGTCCCCGTCCTCCTCGACCACCGAACGTCGCGGCGGTACGGCCGTTCCGTAACGGAACCTGCGCCGTGCGAACAGCACGTCGACCACGATGCCGGCGAATGTGAGGAGGTAACTCGAGCGGTCGAGACCCGACGGCCCGTACGACATCTCGACGGTGTTCCTGTCGGGCACCACCACCATCATGTTCGGGGCCGCACGGTGGATGGCCGAAGCGCCCTTCACGTGCCAGTTCGGGAAGTAGCTGACCTTCACGAGCACCGGCACACCGGTGCGGTCGACGTCGAATCTCACGGACTCCTCGCCCAGTGTCACGTTCGACACCTTCACCTGCGGCAGGGCCTTCGTCTGCACCTGTCCCGCGGGGAGCACGATGTCGACCTGGCGGCCGGGGTCACCCGGCAGGCCGACCCTGCGCTCCTCGTCGGCGACAACTGTGGTGCGCTGCCAATCGGCCGGCCCCGACGCGACAGGCAGTGCGCGCCATTCGTCACCGTGCTGGAACCACGACATCCCGACCTCGAGCCAGCGCTCGCGCTGGTCTCCGGGCCGCTCATCCACCACCACGGGCTCGGACGCGAGCGGCTCCACCATGGTGGTGTCGGTGATCTCGTAGATGCGCCACGGCCCGCTCGTCGCAACCTCCTTCAGGTCCGTCTGCGTGCGGGCGGACGCGATGGCCTCGGGAGTGAACGCCATGTAGTAGCGGATGCCGAGCAGGCGCATGTAGCGGACACCCTTCGCGGCGTCGTTGTTGTCGTAGCGCAGTTCCCGCACGGGGTTGCTGCTCTGCTTCGAGAGCGCAGCAGCCGCGACGAAGTGGTACGGCGTCGTGCCGGCAGCCTCGAAGTACAGGCCCTCCATCGAACCGATGCATCCGTCGGTCCAGAACGGCAGGAGCATGAGACCCATCGTCGTGCCGTACTTGTTCAGCTCGCCCGAGTTCTCCCACAGCGCACGACCGCAGCCGTGCCCGGGATCCCCACCCAGCCGCTTCATGGTCTGCACGACGTCGTGGTACTCGCCGTATGCGCTCTTTCCCTCGTAGCCCGAGAAGTTCCACCGTGCCCAGCCGTCGCTGAACGCCCGTGTCGAGGGGAACCTGAGCGGACCCCACACATAACGGGTGCCGGATGACGTGGACTCGACGCGTGCACCCGGGAGGCTCTGGTAGCGGACACCCAGCACCACCATGCACACGAGCGCGGCGGAAGCGATCACGGCGGATGCCTCGTTCAGGTGCACCGGTCGCGGGATGCTCCCGGGCCGGCGCTGCACCTGGACCGCCTGGCGCACGAACGTCCACACCTCGAGGACACCGATCATCGCGAGCATGTAACGCAGCAGGTAGAAGAACGGAAGGATGCGCGGGTTCCAGAGGAGCCCGATGACCGGGAGGCTTCCCTGTGCGGCCTTCACGCCGATCATCAGGATGACCGCATAGACACCCATCCAGGTGCCGAGGAAGCGCCTCCGCGCGACCGAACCGACGAAGCCGGCGAGGGCCAGCAGGGCCAGGAGCCAGTTGAACGTGGTGCTCAAAGGGAAGTACATCTGCCACAGCGAGTCCGAGCCGCCGCTCGGCCGCGGTTCGTACTTCATGTCGGTCATGAACGCGTGGTTCCCGAGGAACGGGACGACCCAGAACGCCGACAGAAGCACGGCAGTCGACAACGTCGTGAAACCGAACCACAGGCGCTGGACGTCGCGCTTCATCACGACCATGAGTGCCGCGCCGAGGAACACGAAGATGAGCACGATCCCGTGGCACAGTGCCGACAACGTGATCACCACGGCGGTGAGCGCCCGGTAGCGGCCGTCCTCGAGACCCCGCGCCATCAGCCCGAGGCCGAGCACCGCGAGCGTGAGGGCGATGGAGAACGAGAACTCGCCCGCCATGGTCGAGGCAAGGTTGCCGCCGTAGATGGTGAAGCTCTCGTCATAGAGAAAGAGCACCGCGCCCACGGCGCACAGCTCGGGCAGCGGGTACGCGAGTCGCGCCACCCGCCCCATGGCCCATGCAGCCGCCGGGAAGGCGACCAGGCCGCTGACCGCGATGATCTTGAACGCCACCCCGTACGGCAGCACGGTGTCGAGCAACAGGATGAAGAACGCCGGGACGACCATGTAGAAGCGGTACACGGGGAGGCCGCCGTACCAGTCCATGCTCCAGCCGGTGATGCGGAGGTGCGGCAGCAGGACGTCGCGCAGGTAGGCGGGTGCCCACACGTGCGCGCCCATGTCACCGCCGGTCGGCGTGTTGTTGCGCAGGATCAACGACGGCTGCACCGTTGCCAGCACCATCAACGTGGCACCGAGCACCACGAATGTCGTGATCATCGAGCGGACAGTGTGTGCCACCTCGGACTCGGTCGCGGGCTGACGGTCATCGTTGCCGGCGTCGAGGTCGGCGTCGGTGCCCTTACCGGTGTTGTTCGGCAACCCTTCGTCGGCCACACGGGCAGGATAGGTGTTCATCGCATCAGCGAGACGACTGTGATCCCGCACGCATTGAAGGTCATGTGCGCCACGATCGGGAGACCGAGCCGGCCGGTCCGTGCATAACAGATGCCCAGCACCACCGCGAACGCGAACAGGCCCGGGAACTCGACGGGCTGGAGGTGAACCGCTGAGAACACCGCCCCGCCGACCAGCACGGCCGGGGTCCTGCCCCACGAGTTGGCGAGACCCTGCTGCAGGAGTCCGCGGTACATCAGTTCCTCCACGACCGGGGCAGCCACCACGACGACCAGCACGAGCAACAGGAACCAGGCCCCCGGCGCGGAATCGGAGAGCTCCCGCGCGCGTCTCTCGACCTCATCCGGGGCGAAAGCACCGGGGAACAACTTGCTGAGCGGCCAGTTCACCAGCACGACGAGGCCGAACTGCGACACCACCCCGGCGGGCACACCGACCCACAGGTCGCTCCACCGGAAGGCAAGACCGAAGTCGTGACGCATCGAACCGCTGCCGATCCCCCGCGAGAGCATCACGATGAACGCGACGAACACACCCCACAGCGCGAGCGCAGACACCGCCGTGATCCACACCGGGAAACGGTCGGCATCGCCCTCGGGGCGCCAGACGAGAACGACGGCGAGAAGCGATGCAACGTTGCCGAGGAGGAACGCGCCGAACCAGTAACCGGCGGCGTTGCGTGCCGTCAGCGCCGGGAAGTTCGGGACGCGGTCCATCGACGGCGTCAGCCGGCGAGGCGTCCCGCGCCGTACAGGTGAACCCTGTGCCGGCGGTCCTCGAGGTGCCAGCCGCTCGGGGCCTTGGTGCGGTCGGCGTGGACCGTGCACAGATCGTACGAATGGGGGTCACGCTCGACCGACAGGTCATCCAGCCACACGAGTGAACGTGCGTACTGGTACGTGAGTGTCACCGCCGCGGGGTGCACACAACCCTGCCTGGTGCAGTGACGAGCCATGCGAAGAAAGTAGTGGCGGATGACCCCCGGGGCCGGGGATACATGCCTCCACCCCGCCCGTAGCATGGGTTCATGTCAGAGCTGCCTCCCCCGCCGCCGCCGCGCAACGAGCCCCAGCGTTCCCCTGTCCGGGGCCCGCGTCAGAGGCCGCAGGGCGAACAGGGATCACGCCCGCCGATGCCACGGTGGGCCATCTGGGCAATCATCGCCGTGGTCGTTGCGCTCGCCTTCGGCGCTCAGTTCCTGAGCCCGAGCACGGGCGAGCGACTCACGTACACCGAGTTCCTCGCGCAGGTGCGCAACGGTGACGTCAAGAGCGTCACGATCAACAACGCGACCAACACGATCAGCGGCACACTCGGTGACGGTGGCAAGTTCACCACCACCGGCGCGGTGAACCTGAGCGACGCCGACGAGCAGCTGCTGAAGGAGATGCGCGTCGATTACGACTACAGGACCCCGCAGGCCAACTGGTTCACCAGCCTCGTCCCGATCGTCCTGCCGTTCCTCTTCGTCATCGCGTTCTTCATGTGGATGCAGCGCCGTGCCATGGGCCAGCAGGGCAACATCATGTCCATCGGCCGCAGCAAGGCGAAGGCATACCAGGCCGACAAGCCCTCCACGACCTTCTCCGACGTTGCCGGTTACGAGGGCGTGAAGCTCGAGATCAAGGAGGTCGTCGACTTCCTGCGCATGCCGGAGCGCTTCAAGGAGATCGGCGCGCGCGTGCCCAAGGGCCTCCTGCTCGTCGGCCCCCCGGGAACCGGCAAGACCCTGTTCGCCCGCGCGATCGCGGGCGAGGCGGGGGTCGGCTTCCTGTCGGTCACGGGCTCCGATTTCATGGAGATGTTCGTCGGCGTCGGCGCGAGCCGCGTGCGCGACCTCTTCCAGCAGGCACGCAAGATGGGCAAGGCCATCATCTTCATCGACTAAATCGACTCCATCGGGCGCAAGCGCGGTGCCGGACTCGGGGGTGGGCACGACGAGCGTGAGCAGACCTTGAACCAGCTGCTCGCCGAGATGGACGGCTTCGAGACCAGCGAGGGAATCGTGATCCTCGCCGCCACCAACCGTCCCGACATCCTCGACCCCGCACTGCTGCGTCCCGGTCGTTTCGACCGGCAGGTCGTGGTCCCGCTGCCCGAATACGAGGAGCGTCTCGCCATCCTGAAGGTGCACTCGCGCGACAAGCGCATGGGTCCCGACGTCGACCTCGAGACCATGGCGAAGGCAACCCCCGGCATGAGCGGTGCCGACCTTGCGAACCTCGTGAACGAGGCCGCGCTGTTCGCCGTGCGCCGCGGGAGCGTCCAGATCGAACGCATCGACTTCGAGAACGCCCGCGACCGTGTGGTCATGGGTGCACGCCGCGAGAGCCTGGTGCTCAGCGCGGAGGAGAAGCGCGCCACCGCGTACCACGAGGGCGGCCATGCCGTGCTTGCCGCGGTGCTGCCGAACAGCGACCCGCTCCACAAGGTGACGATCCTCCCCCGCGGCATGGCACTCGGTGTCACGTGGACACTCCCAGAGGAGCGCCACACCTACTCGCGCGGGTACTTCGAGGACGTGATCTGCAAGGCAATGGGCGGCCGCGTGGCCGAGAAGGTCGTGTTCGGCCACCTGAACAGCGGTGCGGCCAACGACCTCGAGCAGGCGACGAACATCGCCCGGCGCATGGTGCGCGAGTGGGGCATGTCCGACTCCGTCGGGCCGATGGCCTGGCACGGCCAGCAGCAGGTGTTCCTCGGCGAGGACCTCATGACGAGCGGCCGCGAGTACTCCGATGCAACGGCGAAGATGATGGACGACGAGATCGCCCGCATCCTGCGCGAGCAGGAACAGCGCGCCCACGACCTTCTGGTGCGTCACCGTCGCGCCCTCGACCTCGTGGCGGAGGAACTGCTCGCACACGAGACGATCGACGGACCCACCGTGGGCCGGCTCGTGCAGCAGGGTCTCGACAGCCCCGCAGCCACGGAGTCCCCGATCGCCTGACCCGGTGACCGCCGGTCACCCCTCCGGATGCACCGAACCGAGACCGTGCTCGGGGGTGGAGCCCGGGAACCTGCACTCGGCCACCGCGGCCCAGAGGTCCTGCGCCTTCACCGGGCCCATGAAGCCCGCGCGCACGGTTCCCTCCCCGTCGGCGACGACGAGACAGGGCACCGCATCGATGGCGTACCGCTTGTGCAGGTCGGTGCGGGCGGAGTACTCCACCTCCACCACGGCCACCTCGTGTGAGCGCAGCACCTCGGCCTTGCGCACGGTGTCGCGGCACGCGTCGCACGTTGCCGACGTGAACAGCAGCACGATCCACGGGGTGGTCGGCTCGTCGAAGTCGGCGCGGTCGACCTGTGTCGGGAGCGCGAAGCCACCCTGCGTCGGCGCATCGGGCCGGCGACGACGCAACAACGCGGATGCCGCGACCGCCACTGCCGCCACGGCCAGAACCGCGAACGCGTTGTTCATCTTCCCGGCCTCACCGGGAGTCCCCCGACGATCGTGAATCCCACGAGACCGTGGTTGCGGGCCATCCTGCGCTGCACCGCGACCGGCACTGTCGCCTCGATGACCACTTCTCCCTGCGGAACCTCTGCAGGCACGTTGAGGCTCACGACCGATGCAGACCCGAGCACGACGTTCTCCAGACCGGGAATGGCCACCTTGCCGCCCGGCCCGTATGCCGAGACCGTGAACGTCCCTGCGACCGCCGTGGTGTTCAGGATGGAGACGGCATTCAACGCACCGCCCACGAGTCCGCTCGGCAGGCGCCAGATGTTCGACACCAGTCCGTCAGCGAGACCGTTCGTCACCGCGGTGAACGAGCCGTTCGGGGTGCTCTGGGACAGCACGTGCTCCACCACGACGTCGGGGCCGTCGAGCACCGACACCACCATCGCATGGTCGCCCTTCGGGAGGTCGACGGTGCGGGCAGTGTTGATCGCCACGATCGCACCTGCCGGCACCGCGATCTCCTGCGACGGCGTCGCGGCGACATTGGTCTCGTCGACCGGGAGCCCGTTCGTGATGCCCTCGCCGAAGAACGTGACCTGCAGCGTGGCGTCCGTGTCACCGGGATTGTGCGCGATCAGGAGTTCCTCCACCTGCGGGCCGGTGCGGCCCGAGGTGAACCACCACTGGCCGAGCGGCCGCGGGCTGCCGACGGTCGTGGAGTACCCGAGTCGACCGAGTCCGAGATAGTGCTGGATGCGTGAGGTCACCACACGTCCCGTCGTGGCGGTGACGGTGACCGCGAGACGTGCCTCGTCGGCGGCACCGAGGTCGGGCATGGAGAAGCTGCGGGCGGTGCGCGGTGCGATCACCAGGCCGATCAGGTTCGCCGGGCGGCGCGGGCCGTCCTTCGTGGTGTAGGTGAGATCGATCACCGCAGGGTCGGGGTACGGGTTCGTCACCACGATGCGCTCCTTGCTGCCCTCAGCGGTGAATCCGTCGGCGAAGTGCCAGGTCGGTGACGTGTCGGGTGCGCACTGCGACGTCACGTCGCCGCCGGGGAAGTCGAGTTGTTGCTCCACCGTTCCCGTGGTGCCGACGAGCTCCACGTGCGGCACCACGACACCCACGGTTGCACCGCGCAGGAACTCGTACTGTGTGCGCGATCGTGGCGGGACCGTGACCGGGACCTGCACTGCGGACTCGGCGTCCATCAACGTCACGGAGGCGACGAGATCCGTGTCGCCCGGGTTCGAGATGTTCACGAATGCGCTGGTCACACCGTCCCCGCCGGCGGCACCCGGACAGAACCACGACGAGCTGATCCGCCTGTCCTCGGACACCTGCGGGAACGCCGACAACCTGTCGTTCGCCGCGGATGCACCCTCGCGAACGCCGGTGTCATGGCGTTCCACGAGCACGATGCCTGCCGCTCCGGCGACAACCAGGAACCCCACCGCGAGTCGGCGTGCCATCGCGGCCGCGCGTGCCGAGTTCACCGGCGCTCCCCCATCACGATCGCGGATTCCTGCTCGATCACGGCGTCGACCCTGCGCGCCCGACGCCGGCGGCGCGGAAGGGCCACCCGCAGCGTGGCGAGCCAGAGCACGAGGATGAGCGCGACGACCGACCTCATGAGGATCGAACCCTCGTACGAGGCAGTGACACGTCCGGCTCCGGTCGACAGGTCGTACGCGTTCGTGAGACCGAAGGCCGGTGTCGGCGCACGACGCGAACCGTCCGCACCCGTCACGGTCCAGCGAGTGGAGTACGGAACCGCGAGGTGCAGTGTTCCCGCGGGCACCTCGCCCCGCACGGATGTCCGGCCGGGAAGGCCGGGGAGCACTGCGACGGAACCCGACAGGTCGTTCGCAATCACGGACTCGGCCCCCGCCGACCGCGCCGCCTCCGTGGCGGTCGGGGTGAGAACCGATGCCACCGGCAACCATGCCGCGTTCTCGAAGATCGCGAGGTCAGGCGAGGAGTACCGCCGCCTGAAGTCGAGTTGCCGCGCCATCGCGTCGATCAGCCCCGCCGGCGCGGCGACAGGCCGCGAACGCGTCGAGAGCCCCCCGTCAATCACCGGAACGACCACGTAGCGCACACCGAGCGGCCCGAGCATGCGGCCCGCCCGTGCCGTGGTGCCGCGGATGATGCCGCGCACCGCGCGCGACGCCTCGTCACCGGTGCGCGTGCGGGCGACCTCCCACTGCTCATCGAGTGATGCGGCGCGGCCGTTGACCAGGGACTGGGCGATTCCCCACCCGACGTTCGTCGGCGCGCCGGGCAGCGCGCGCGGGTCGCCGATGAACAGCGTGCGCCAGTTGCCGCTGTCGTCGCTTCCCGGCAGCTGGCGCAGCAGGGTCGCCAGCGTCGTGCGAGGTTGCGACCAGTTGCCGGGAACAGCATTCACTGCGGTGGGCACGAGGCCGACCGCGAAGGCGAGCGCAACGAGTGCCCCGAGCGGTTGCCGCCACGAGAGCCGTCCGCCGCGCAGGTCGACTGACAGGCCGGCGCCCATCGCCCCGGCGCACACCGCGAGACCGAACGCAACCGGCACCAGCATGACCGCGGGCTCGGGAAGGTGCACCGGCAGCATCGCCTTGTCATCGAGCAGAACCAGCAGAAGGCCGATGGTCGAGAGCATCGCGCCGCGCAGCGCCCATGGGAACCGTGAACCACGCACCACGAACATGGCACCGATCACGGGGGCAACGAGGAGAATCGACGGCGCCGCGAAATGGAAATCCCCCATCTGGAAACGCGCCAGGGCGAGCAGCTCGAGCCCGCGTCCGTCCTCAACGGGCACGCCCGTGACGGCCTCCCACCAACCCGACCTCACGTAGGCGCCGGTCCAGGGCAGGTTCAGCACCAACGCGGCCCACACGACGAGCCCGGGCAGCACGAGCCAACGCGATGACCATTCGAGACCCGCCCCGTTCACGGCGGTGACGAGCGCCCACACCACGGCCATCAACAGGAGCGCGAGCAGCGCACCCGGTTCGAACGCGACGAGAACGGCAAGCGCCATCGAGACCGTGGCGAACGTGCGCCACCATTCACGTCGTGCGAGGTCACCGAAGGCCTCGGTGTCATCGGCAGACGCACGCATGATGGGAACGTGCCCGACGAGCCGGCGCAGGCCGTGTGCGACCCAGGGGAACAGCGCATAGGTGGCAAGCCCGCCCCAGCGGCCCGCCGCCATCGCCGTCCATGCGAGCGGCACCGCCGCATACGCGAGCGTTGCCGCCACCCGAGCGGCGCGCGTCGTCAGCACCGAGGCGAACCGCCACACACCCAGCCACCCAATGAGGGGTGCGCCGACCACCGCGAGGGTGCGAACGAGCCCCATGTTGCCGAGGAACAGCCAACCGCTCAGCGCGGTGAGCCCGATGCCGGTGGGGACGGCGCCGGACTGGCCGAGACCTGCGTTCCACCAACCCGACAGGAACGACCGCGCGAGTTCCCCCGGCGACGCGACGAGCGGGACGATCTGGCCGACCTCTGCGGGTCCGTTCAGCAACAGGTCACGACTGCCGATCACCAGCACCGCAACCAGCACGCTCCACAGGACGACGGCCGAACGCGGCGTCGCTTCCCGGTCGCCCGCTGCAGCCGCCTGTGCCTGCTCGAGACCGCGGCGGCGGTCCCGTCTGCGCAGGTAACCCACCGCGTGCGCACTCCCGCGCACCTGCAGTGCGCGCACCTCGGCATCACTCACCACACGCTGCACGGTGGCGCGCCTGCTGCGCACCGTGCCGACCGTGAAGGGCAGACGCAGCAGGGCCCGGATCTCGTCGAATGCCCGGCGCGGCGATCCCGTGACCAGCACGACGAGTGCGTGCACCACGGTGACCAGGATCATCTCGACCACGAGCGCCGGAAGGCGTCGCAGGGAGGTCATGGTGAGAACCGTCGTGAGCCGCGATTCGTCCTGCTCCCTCTCGATCTCCGCCGTGTCCGCTTCGGTGCGCTCGAGCATCGACTCGCGGTGCATCGCCACTGCAGCCGGCACCACCACGACCCGTGCCCCCTGCAGGTGGACACGCCAGCAGAAGTTGAGGTCGGTCCCCGCAGCACCCGTGTCGGTCGGGAGACCGCCCACCCTGCGGAAGAGGTCGGAACGCACGAGCAGACACGCCGACGACAGGGCGAAGACGTCCTGCACGGAGTCATGTTGTTCTTGGTCGATCTCTCCGTCATCGGCGAGCGGCATTGCCACCCCCAGCCGGTCGACTGCCGTGCCGACACTCTGGATCATGCGCGGGTCGTCCCAGTGCACGAGCTTCGGGCCCACGACCCCGGCATTGGAGCGGTGCAGTTCCTCGACCATCCGTGACACCGCGTCGGGTGCCAGGGCCACGTCGTCGTGCACGAAAAGGAAGAGGCCGCCGTCCCCCTCCACCAGCGAGAGCACGGCATTGCAGGCCGCTGCGTACCCCACGTTCGCCCCGGTATGGCGCACGACCGCGCCCGGCACGTGGGTGGCAATCAGGTCACGGGCCTGCTGGGTGGTGGGGTCATCAGGGGTGCCGTTCAGTAGGAACAGGGTCTGGAGGCCCGGGTAGTCCTGGCCCGCCAGGGCGACCAGGGTCTCGGCAAACCAGTCCCCCGGCTCGTGAACGACCATGGTGGCGACCACGGGCGGGGTGAACATCGGGTCGGTGGGGGCCACTCGGGACGAGGCTAATGGGGCGCAACAGGCCCCTCGGGGCGTGACGACACACTGTCTTGCGAAGTGCTTGCATTTGTTAGCACAGCCCCGTAGGCTGGTCACATGGCAAACATCTCCCTCCCCAAGCTCCCCAAGATCGACCTCCCGAAGGTCAACCTCCCCAAGATCGACTTCCCGAAGGTGCCCGCTCTTCACTCGCTCGATTTGACCAACGTTGACCTGCGCAAGAACGTGGAATCCGTGCTCGCGAACCCTGTCGTGAAGCAGGCACGTGATGCCGGCTACACCGCTGTCGGGTTCTTGGTTCTCGGTGTGCAGAAGGTTCAGGTGCGCCGCCGCGAGCTCATCGCCGGTCTTGCCGCGCGCCGCAACACCGCGCAGTAATCCCCTCTGCCGTACATGCGGCCGGAACGACACGCTGTCGGACCAGGTCGAGTGACCGCAAAGACACAGTCGCAGGACCGCGAAGTGGCCGCCAAGTAGCCTCGCTCGAGGTGACTTCGAACCCCTCCGAGCAGACCGCAGACAGACTGCGCGCACCGTTGCCGGAGGGGACTCTCCCGGTCGGGGTCGGTCTGCTCATCACCGGTATCGCCAGTTATGCCTTCTTCAAGGTGGGCCAGCAGGCCCTCGGCAAGGAGGATTTCAAGCCGGTGATGGCATTGTGGTTCGTGACGTTCACGCTCGCACCTGGCTTCTTCATTCCCGTCGAGCAGGAGCTCGGCCGGGCACTCGCCCACCGTCGCGCACTCGACCAAGGTGGACTGCCCCTCGTGCAACGGATCGTGCCGCTGGCTGCAGGGATCACCGTGGTACTCGCGGTGGCGATGGCGGTCGGTTCGGCCTGGCTGACCGACAGCATGTTCGAGGGCCACGCAGGCGTCACGGCCGCCCTGTTCGTGGCGGTCCCCGCCTACGCACTCACCCACCTCTCGCGCGGCATCGCGTCGGGCTCGGCCCGGTTCCGTGCCTACGGACTTGTGCTCGGCATCGACAGCGTGGTCCGCATCAGCGCCTGCATCGCACTGTGGCTGGTCGGGGTGACGAGCGTGTGGGCATTTGCGGTCACCGTTGCGGCCAGCCCGCTCGTCGCAGTGGTGTGGGTGTGGGCGCGGGGCGGACTCGCCGCCGACGACGGCCCTCCCGCAGAGCTGCGTGACGTCACGCCGAATCTCGGGTGGCTGCTGCTCGGCTCGATCATGTCGGCAGCGCTCGTGAACGCCGGCCCCATCGGTGTCGACGTGCTCGCAACATCGGCCGATGCGGCACGGGTGACCGCCTTCGGCAACGGGGTGATCCTCGCGCGGGTGCCTCTCTTCCTATTCCAGGCGGTGCAGGCAGCACTGCTGCCCCGTCTCGCGCGGCTGGCCGCCAAGGGTGACCTCGAGGAGTTCCGCACCGGGTTCCGCAACCTCATGGTGGTCGTGGCCGCAATCGCCGTGCTCGGGGTGGCCGGTTCCTTCGCTGTCGGGCCCACCGTTCTGGACGTCGTCTACGGGGGCGGTCTCGACCGTCGCACGCTCGGTCTCCTCGCGCTCGCGAGCGGGCTGTTCATGCTCGCGCAGGCATGCGCACTCGCGGTCATCGCCCTGCGCGGTCACCGCCAGGTGGCTGTCGGCTGGCTCGCCAGCATCGCAACGTTCGTCGCGGTCACTGCCCTGGTGTCGGACGACCTCTACCTGCGGGTGGAACTCGGGCTGGTGGTTGCGTGCACGCTGGCCTTCGGCTACTTCGTGTCGGCCATGCGCTCACGCGTCGCCGCGGGAATCGCACCGGATGCGGAATCCATGATCGACGGCGTGTTCGACAACCCCGTCGAGGGCTGACCGCCGGCCAACCCCGGCTGCCCGGGACGGTTCAGTGGGCCCGGGCGGCCTCGATGTCGAGGTCGTGGCGCACCATCATCCGCACCAGCGACGGGAAATCGACCTCCGGCACCCAACCCAGTTTCTCGCGGGCCTTCGTGGGGTCACCGATGAGCAGGTCGACCTCGGCAGGGCGGAAGAACTTGGGGTCCTGGCGCACGTACGGGTGCCAGTCACCGAGGCCGGCCTCCTCGAAGGCGAGGGTGAGGTACTCCTCGATGGAGTGCGTCTCACCGGTGGCGACGACGTAGTCGTCCGGTTCGTCCTGCTGGAGCATCATCCACATGGCGCGCACGTAGTCACCTGCATAGCCCCAGTCACGCTTGGCGTCGAGGTTGCCCATGACGAGCTCCTGCTGGAGACCGAGCTTGATGCGTGCAGCCGAGTTCGAGATCTTGCGGGTGACGAACTCGAGACCGCGGCGCGGGCCCTCGTGGTTGAAGAGGATCCCGGAACATGCGTACAGCCCGTAGCTCTCGCGGTAGTTCACCGTGATGGCATGGCCGAACACCTTGGCGCAACCGTACGGCGAACGCGGGTGGAACGGGGTGGTCTCCCGCTGCGGCACCTCGCGCACCTTGCCGAACATCTCCGATGACGACGCCTGGTAGAAGCGCATCGTGTTGTTCTGCGTGCCGCCGACCATCCGCACCGCCTCGAGCATGCGCAGCACACCGAGGCCTGTGATGTTCGAGGTGAGCTCGGCCTGGCCGAACGAGATGGCGACGAACGAGATCGCCCCGAGGTTGTAGACCTCGTCGGGCTGGGCCGTCTCGAGTGCCTTGACCAGACTGGGCAGGTCGGCGAGATCGCCCGGCACCAGTTCCACATAGGGGAACTCGTCGCGCAGCTGGTGCGCGCGGGGGTTGTTCTGGCCCTTGATCATGCCGAAGACCTCGTAGCCCTTCCCGTGGAGGAACTCGGCGAGGTGCTGGCCGTCCTGACCCGTGATACCGGTGATGAAAGCGCGTGGCATCGTATGACCTTCCGGTGCTGATGTGACCTCTCGACGCTACCAGCGACCCCATCCGGCTTCGGGGAGAGCACCGACGGACCCCGACCGTACGCTGTCGTCCATGTTCACGGTGATTGCAGGCGGTGTGGGGGCGGCCCGCTTCCTGCGGGGGATGACCGCGGCGGGCCTCGGGCCGCAGACCGTCGCCGTGGTGAACACCGGGGACGACACACAGATGCACGGTCTGTCGATCAGCCCCGACATCGACACCGTGACCTACACGCTCGCATCGGCCATCGACTCCGAACGCGGGTGGGGCCTCTCGGGCGAGACCTGGCGCGCCATGGAATCTCTCGCCCGGTTCGACGGCGTGCGGCCGGAAGGTTCCGCGGCGGGTGCCACGTGGTTCAGCCTCGGTGACGCCGATCTCGCGACACATCTGTACCGCACGGCAAGGCTTGCCGAGGGGGCGACCCTGTCACAGGTGACCGACGAGGTCCGTCGTGCCTTCGGTGTCGACGTGCGCATCCTGCCGATGACCGACGACCCCGTCGCAACGTTGGTGACACTCGCGGGGGCCGGCACGGTGTCGTTCCAGGAGTACTTCGTGAAGCTGCGGCACTCGGTCGCGGTGTCGTCGGTGGAGTTCCGCGGCGCCGACACGGCACGTTTCGTGGACATCTCGTTGATCAATGACGCCGATGCTGTGGTGATCGCACCGTCGAACCCCGTGGTGTCGATCGGCCCTATGCGCGCGCTCGCAGGGGTCGATGATGCCCTGCGCAGCCGTCGCGGGTCGGTGGTGGCGGTCTCCCCCATCGTCGCCGGCGCGGCGCTGAAGGGGCCCGCCGACCGCATGCTCTCGGAGCTCGGGATGGAGCCGTCGGTCGTGGGCGTGGCACGCATGTACGCACCGGTGTGCGGCACGCTGGTGATTGACTCCCGCGATGCCGCCCGTGCGGGCGAGGTCGAGGCCTGCGGGATGCGGTGCGTGGTGACCGACACGATCATGTCGGCTCCCGGCGTGGCAGAGTCACTGGCGCGCACCGTGGTGGACGCGGCGGCAGGAGGGGCGTGACATGGCACGGATGACTGCGTGGGGCGTGGAGGGAATCGGCGAGATCCGGCCCGGCGACCAGCTCGGCGACATCATCGTCGAGGTCTGCAGCACGGAGCCGAACGGCCCGCTGCTCGACGGCGACGTGCTGGTGGTGACCCAGAAGATCGTCTCGAAGGCCGAGGGGCGGCTCGTCGAGATCGACGCCTCCGACCCGCTGTCGCACAAGGTGCTGGTCGAGCAGGAGGCTCGTCGGGTGGTGCGACGGCGCGGTGACCTCATCATCACCGAGACGAAGCACGGCTTCATCTGCGCGAACAGTGGCATCGACCTCTCGAACGTGGAGCGCGGCTACGCGGCGCTGCTGCCTCTCGACAGCGACCGTTCGGCACGCAGGATCCGCGACATCGTGAGGGCCCGTCTCGGTGTGGAGGTCGGCGTGATCGTCAGCGACACCTTCGGCCGACCGTGGCGCAAGGGTCTGACCGACGTCGCAATCGGCGTCGCGGGCATCGCGGGCGTCGTCGACCTGCGCGGCACCGAGGATGCACTCGGTCGTGTCATGCAGGTCACCGAGGTGGCGGTGGCCGACGAGCTCGCATCGGCCGGCGAACTGGTCATGGGCCCGTCGAACGGGATCCCGGTGGCGGTCATCCGTGGTGCGGAACCCGGATGGTTCCGCGATTCCTCGGTGGACGAACTGATCCGGCCGCCGGCCGAGGACCTCTTCCGCTAGCGGAGACTCTGCAGGCCGTCACGCAGCTTGGTGAACGGCGACCAACCGAGCTGGATGCGGGCGCGCACCGGCGACAACGACAGCCGCACGATGTCATCCGGCCTCACCGAGCCCGCCCTGGGCGCGAGCGCGGAGACCCCCGCCATGAGTCCCCATAGGTCGCGGACCGACGTCGCGACACCCGTGCCGATGTTCAGCACGTGGCCACCGCCGCGGTCGACCGAGCGCACGAGGGCATCGACAACGTCGTCGATGTACACGAAGTCACGTGTCTGCTTCCCCGTGCCGTGCACCAGCGGTGGCTTGCCGGCGTCGAGCGCGGCGACGAACGCGGCGACCACCCCGTCCTCGGGGCGCTGGCGGGGGCCGTAGACGTTCGAGACGGCGAGCACCGTGTGGTCGACACCGTGGCGGTCGCTGTACACGGCGTGCAGGGCGGCAATCGCACGGGCGAAGACCTCGGCTGCGGTGCGCGGCTCCGACGGGTGGCCCTCCTTCACGGGAAGGTCCTTCGCCTTCGCCTCGCCGTACAGCAACGCGGCCGGGAGGCACGACACCACCTTCGACACGGACGCGAGCCGTGCGGCCTCGAGAATCGTCGTGGCGACCTTCACCGACTGCAGACCCCCGCTCAGGTGACACATCGACGGCGACATCGACACGAGGTCGAACATCACCTCGGGACGCCGCACGGACACCAGTTCCGCGAACTCCGGCGACTCGACCGCCACGTTCTGCAGCTTGAAACGACCGGTCGCTGCGCGCGCCCCCGAGAGGTTCGTGATGGAGCCGGTCGTGAGGCTGTCAACCACGTCGACGTCGTGACCCTCCGCGAGCAACCGGTCGGTGAGGTGCGAACCGACGAAGCCCGCCCCGCCGCACACCATCATCCTCATCGAGTGGCCCCCATCAGTTGCTGCCCATGCCGGCCATCACCCCATCGTTGCAGGGTCGACCGTCGCCGGGTCGGGAATCCGCGCACCCACGAGGTTGGCCCGCGCATCGACCTCGCCGTCCGCTCCGACAACACAATCGGCGAGCGTCGCGCCCGGCCCGACCTGCCCCATGACGAGACAGCGCTCCAGGCGCGCGGAGGCACCGACCCGTGCGCCGGGCAGCACCACGGAATCGACGATGACCGCACCGGCCTCCACCGATGCTCCCTCACCGATCACGCTGTGGGTCACGGACGCGGAAGCCGCCACCGTCGCGTTCGCACCGACCGACGCGAGGATTCGGGTGCGTGACCCGTCGATCAGTTCGAGATTCGCGCGCAGGTAGGTGTCGGGCCGGCCCGTGTCGATCCAGTAGTCGTCGGTGGCCATCGCGGCAAGCCGGCCCTCGGCTGCCATCGCCGGGAACACGACGCGCTCCACAGACATCCGCTCGAGATCCGGGATGCGGTCGAGCACCTGCGGCTCGAGCACGTATGTGCCGGCATTGATCGTGCGGCTGTCGGTCTCGCCGGGAGCGGGCTTCTCCACGAACCGTCGCACCCACCCCTCGCGGTCTGTCTCCACCACCCCGTACTGCGACGGGTCGTCGACCGGCGTGAGGTGCAGGGTTCCCTCGGCACCCCGGGCATGGTGGAACCGCACCAGTGCCGACACGTCGAGGTCGGTGAGGATGTCACCGTTCATCACCACGAAGGTCTCGTGGATCCCGGCATCACGTGCGGCGAACGCGATCGCACCGGCGGTGTCGAGCGGCTCGGGTTCGATTGCATAGTGAAGCTCCACCCCTGCACATGTGCCGTCGGGGAACGCCCTCAGGAACGGCTCGGGCTTGAAGCCGAGCGCGAGTGCGACCCGGTTCACTCCTGCGGAACTGAGCGCGGCGATCATGTGCTCGAGCTGACGGACGTTCGCGATCGGAAGCAGTGGCTTCGGCATCGAGTACGTGAGCGGCCGCAACCGGGTACCGAAGCCCCCGACCAGGATGACCGCCTGCATCAGCCGGTGGTGGTGGAGGTGACGTCGACCGTGCCCGAACCCGCCCCGGGCACGGTGCTCGACCCGTTCGCCGGCACGGTGGTGGACGGCGCGGCACCGCTGTCGACGGCACCGAGCTCGGGGAGCTTCGAGGCCGAGGCCGGCATCGGCACCTCGGTGTCGGGTGCGGTGAACGCGACCATGACAGCCATTCCGTCCCTGTCGATCCTGATGTTGTCGAAGTCCGTGATGTACTTCTTCTTCACGGCGGGGTCGTCGTACTTCTCCCACACGGTGACCGACACCTGTGCGTCGACCAGTTTGCCGCTCTTGTCCTTGCACTTGTCGGTGTCGACCGCGTACGACTTGCCGTCGTTCTGGTCGTTCGGGAAGGCGATGCCGTCAGTAGAGACCTTCACGCCGTACGTCTCGAGGAACACCCCGAACTTCGCCCTGCGGCCCGACGCGAGCGCGGTCGGGTGCCAGTGGATGACGCCGTCCTGGTGACTGTGCACGCCGTACTTCTGATACAGCGGGTCGACGGGGTCTTCCTTCGTCCCGGCAAGATCCTTCAGCTGCTGGTCGCACGCGTAGAAGCCGTACGACACGTGCCAATGGTCGTTGACCGTGGGCGGGGAGTTCAGACTGGGCAGCGACTGGCGTGCGTACACGACGAGCCCGAGACCGAGCACGATGATGACAGCCATGGTCGCCGGGAACACGGTGCCGCCCTGGAAGCGGACCTTGCGGCCCTTGCCCTTCGACGCGAGCCGGGCGACCTTCTTTGCTGACGAACCACTTGCCACGAATCGGGAAGGCTACCGCCGGTTGTCGGCGAGCATGAGGTACTCCCCTGCCACCGCATCGGGGGACACTCGCTGCACCACCCATTCCCGGCCGCTCCTGCCCATCCGCTCACGCGCAGCCCCGTCGGCCAGCAGAGTCTCGATCGCTGTCACGAAGCTGTCCTCATCGTCAGGGGGCACCGCCAGCCCCGCGCCGCTCTGCGCGAGCATGCGCGGAACCTCCGTGCCCTCGTCGACCGCGGCCACGACGGGGCGGCCCGCTGCGAGGATGCTGTACGTCTTCGACGGCACGCTCACCGCCCCGAGCCCGGCACGCAGAGGAACGACGTGGATGTCTCCCGTCGCGAGAACCTCGGGCACACGTTCACGCGGCTGGTAGTCCCCGAAGCGCACGTTCGTGATTCCCGCGGCATCGCGCTCGAGCCTCTCGCGTTCGCTTCCCTCACCGTTGATCACGAACGTGGCCGTCGGGATGCGTCGCGCCGCGGCGAGGACCAGACCGAGCGACTGCGAGAACCCCACGTTGCCCGCGTACATCACGACGGGTTCGTCCCCGATCCCCATCTCGCGGCGCAGGTCGGTCATCCGGTCAGCCGGCACGATGTGGTCCGGGTCGACGAAGTTCGGCACCACCACGACCTTCGCGGCGTGTGCGTCGCCGATCTTGGCGACGACGTTCGCCCGGAGATCATCGGAGAGCACCACCACGGTGTCGCTCAGGCGGTAGCTCAGTCTCTCGAGCACACGGGCCGCCGCAATCACGCGCCTGTTCGTGATGGCACCGGTCTGCACCGCCGCATCGGGGAACACATCCTGGATGTTGAACACGGCACGAGCCCCGCGCAGCCTCGACGCGAGCCATCCGGTGATGCCGAGCGTGAGCGGTGGTGACATCGAGATGATGGCCGCCGGTCGGCGTCGCCAGCCCCCGGCGAAGAGTGTGCACACACCTGCCGCGACACTGAAGAGAACGAAGCCGAGGGCGCGTCTCGGAAGGTTGCGCTTGTCGCCACCCGGGAAGGGATGCACCCGGATGACCGAGCCCCATTCGGTTCGCTCGCGCCGCACGATGCGGCCGCCCCACCCCGGCTCGATCGCATGGTTGCGGTACCACGGGAGCGCGGTGACCACGTGCACCCGCCGCCCGGCTGCGGCCATGCGCGCCACGATCATGGTGAAGATCTCCCCGGTCGGGGCGGTGTCGGGCGCAAAGTGCGGACACAGGACCACCACCGGACGGGGGCTCACCGCGCACCCCCGGCAACCCCGCGGTACTGCTCGAGCAGGTCAATCGCAGACAGCGCGCTGGTGAAGTTCGCGGCTCGGAGGAAGCCGGCGGCGACGAGTGAAGAGCGCGACGACCGCGCGTGCGCGAGTGCACCCACCCACGCGGGGATCTCGAGGGGCCGCACGAGACCGCAGTCACCGAGGACACCGGGGATGCTCGCGCGGTCACTCGCGATCACGGGCACCCCGACGCGCATCGCCTCGATCAGCGGCGCCCCGAAGCCCTCGTACTCGCTCGGGAACACCATGGCGTCGGCTTCGGCCAGCAGACCGTTCCTGTCGGCGGCACTCACGCGTCCGGGCATCACGATGCGGTCCCCGAGCCCGAGGCGTTCGATGTGGCCGCGCACCTCGGCCTCGGCGAGGCCCCCGGAGCCGGCGAACACCGCCATCAATGCGGGGTCGGACCACTCCGAGCCGGGCGAGGCCATGAGGTCCAGAACGAACCTGTGGTTCTTGTGCGGGTGGGTGATCGCCGGGTACACCACGAACGGACGGTCCGCGAGGCCGAACCGCGCACGCACCTCGTGCCCGGCGGTCGGCACGTCGAAGGCGGCCTCGAGCCCGTGGCGCACCACGCCGATCCTGTCGGGTTCGGTGCCGAATGCCGACGTGAGTGTCGAGGCGACGAACCGCGAGGGCACCGCGATCCGCGTCGCCCGGTCCAGGGAGCGCGGCACCATCCAGCGCAGGTAGCGCAGTTTCACGGGACGCACGTAGTACGGGTGGTCCACCCACTGCACGTCGTGCACCGTCAGCAACGTGCGTCGGTTGCCCACCCGTGGCACCGTCCCGCCGCCGTGGTGCACGAGGTCGAAACGGCGTGTCCGTGCAGCGAGCCACGAATGCTCCAGTGCCACACGCTCGGCGCGACGCGCGCATCCGCTCGGCGCCTCGTGCACCGCGAAGTTCGCCGCCACCACCGGCAGGCGCGCCGAGAACCCGCGCGGAGCGAACACCTCCACATCCACGGGGTGTCCGTTCTCCCTGATGCCGTCGAGCTGCCGCACGAGGTACTCCTCGCTGCCCCCGACACCCGGCGTGCACCACAGCAGGTTCATCGCGACATGCAGACTCACCCGCGCACCGCCTCGGCGTATGCCTCGACCACCAACTGCGCGGTGCGCTGCCATGTGGCCGTCGCGGCGCGCACCCGGCCCGCGGCCACGAGTTCCTCCCGCCGTGCGACCGCCTCCTCGATCCCCCGCGCGATCGAGGAGACATCGAGTGGGTCGACGAGCACCGCAGCACCGCCTGCGACCTCCTCGGTCGAGGTGCCGCGCGACGTCACCACCGCGGTTCCCGCGGCCATGGCCTCGAGCACCGGCATCCCGAAGCCCTCGAGCACCGAGGGGTACGCGAACACCGACGATGCCGCGTACAACGCGGGCAGGTCGCCGGCATCCACCCATCCGGTCATCCGCACGTCGATTCCCGAGGGTGCGGGTCTGTCGCCCCAGCCGTGGATGCCGGCGATCACTAGCGGCACCGGCGCCCGCAGCATCCCCATGGCAGCGATGAGACGGTCGAGGTTCTTGCGTGGCTCGAGCGTGCCGACGAACAGCACGAACTCGGCGGGCAACGAGTACTTCTCCCTCACGCGTGCGGTTCCGGCCTCATCCACGTGCACCGGCGACACACCGAGCGGAACGTGGCGCAACCGGGATGCCGGGAATCCCTCGCCGAGGCAGTCATCCAGCGTGGCCCTCGACGAGCAGAGCACCAGCGACGCGTTGCGCTGCACCAACCCCAACGAGCGACGGAAGACCCTGTTGCCGCGCGACGTGAAGAACTCGGGGTGACGGAGAAACGCGACGTCGTGCAGCGTGACGACATGCGGCAGGCGCGTCGCGGCCGGGATGACACTCGTGGAGTGCACCACGTCGGCGTCGGTCACGACCGACTCCACGAGCGGCCAGCGCAACCGGGTCCAGGTCTCGTACAGCCAGGGGGCGGCAAGCGGAAGGCCGACACACGGCACGGGTGGCGCGAAACCCTCGGTTGCAGCGGCGCGGTGCCGGCCCGCCACTCCGATGACCTCGACATCACCGCGCAGGAGAAGTGCCGACGCGAGTGCGACTGCTGCAGAGCCCGTGCCGCCGGGCACGCGGTGCCAGCACTGCTCCAGGGTGTAGGCGACGCGCACCCGACCATTCTTGCTGTTCGCGTCCTACGATGGACCACATGTCGCAGTTCTGGTCGGGGCGCAGGGTTCTCGTCACCGGAGGACACGGCTTCCTCGGTCGGGTGGTCGTGAGACTGCTTGCCGGAGAAGGGGCAGACATCCATGCACCCACGCACACGGAACTCGACCTGCTGGACCTCGACGGTCTGCGCGCCCGGCTCTCAGCCACGCAGCCGCAGTGCATCATCCATCTCGCCGCCAGGGTCGGTGGCATCGGGTACAACCAGGTCGACCCCGCCCCGCTGTATCTCGACAACCTGATGATGGGCACGAACGTGATCGAGGCAGCACGCGAGTCGGGTGTCGACAAGACCGTTCTGCTCGGCACGGTGTGCTCGTACCCCAAGTTCACGCCCGTCCCGTTCCGCGAGGAGTCGCTGTGGGACGGGTACCCCGAGGAGACGAATGCGCCTTACGGCATCGCGAAGAAGGCGCACCTCGTGCATGCCCAGGTGAACGCACAGCAGTACGGCCAGAGGTTCGCCTACCTCATACCCACGAACCTGTACGGCCCCGGTGACAAGTTCCACCCCGCGGTGTCGCACGTGATACCCGCTCTCATCAAGAAGTGTGTCGAGGCGCGCGAGGCCGGTGCCGGCCACATCGATGTGTGGGGCACGGGCTCGGCCAGCCGCGAGTACCTCTACGTCGACGATGCAGCGGCGGCGATCGTGCTCGCCGCCGAGAGGCACGAGGGCACCGAGCCGATCAACCTCGGGGCCGACCGCGAGATCACGATCAAGGCAACGGCAGAGGCGATCGCCCGTGCCACCGGCTTCACGGGCGAACTGCGCTGGGACCCCTCGAAGCCCGACGGCCAGCCGAGGCGGCGCATCGACCCCTCGCGTGCCGCCGAACTGCTCGGCTGGAGGGCCGGCACCGATTTCCGCGACGGGCTGCGACGCACCGTGGAGTGGTATCTCGCGAACCGCGCTCTCGCCGAGCAGGCACCGCGCTGACGTGACGTTCCAGCCGCCGCCGATCGAACGCTGCACCCGGCACCCCGACGTGCCCACCGGTCGTCACTGCACCCGTTGTGACCGCCCCGCCTGCAACGACTGCCTCGTGCAGGCCGCGGTGGGCTCACAGTGCATCGATTGCGTGCGGCGCGCACGGCCACCGCTCGCCGAACGGCTGCGACGGCACAGTGCGACACAACTCACGCTCGCCACGAGGGCGCTGGTCGGCGCGAACATTGCGGTGTTCCTCTGGACCGTGTCAGGCGGGAGCGGGTTCGGCACGGGGATCAACCGACGACAGATCGACATCGGCCTGTCCAGGGTGTTCCTGCAGGACGGCGAGATGTGGCGCGTGGTGTCGTCGGGGTTCCTGCACTTCGGGCTGCTGCACCTCGGCATGAACATGCTGCTCCTCTGGCAGCTCGGCGGGCTGCTCGAGCCGGCTCTCGGGCGCACCCGGTTCCTGCTGCTCTACCTCGCGTCACTCACGGGCGGGGCACTCGGGGCGATCCTGCTGTCCCCGGATGCACTCACCGGCGGTGCATCCGGTGCGGTGTTCGGTCTCAGGGGTGCCACGGCCGTTGCGCTCATGCACCGCGGCATCAACCCGATGCGGACAGGCATCGGCACCACGCTCGTTCTCAACCTCTTGATCACCTTCGCTGTGCCGGGCATCTCGGTCGGGGGCCACCTCGGTGGCGTCATCGCCGGCGCGGGAGTGGGCTGGGTGATGTTCGACCCCGCGGTGAACCGTCAGGCCCGGTGGTTCACCATGGCTGCACCGCTGCTGGTGACGGTCGCGTGCTGGATGGCGATCTCCGCGACGCTCTGAAGCCTGCGGTCGCGGGGCGTCAACCGCAGACCCGACACACGCAGCCGTGCGACGATCTCGCGGCTGTCGACCTCGAGGGCACCGTGGAACACCGCCCGCTGTCGCACGTGCTCGGGCAGGTCGTAGTGGTCGCCCTGGAACCCGCGTCGCGGCACCTCGATGAAGTCAGCAAATGCATGCAGCTCGTCGATCGAGACGTCGGAGATCATGTGGCACCACAGAAGGCCGCGGTGCGGCCACACGCACCCGTCGACGAGGATCACCTGTCGTTCCCGTCAGGAGCAGCAACCGCCGCCGCAACAACCCCCGCCCTGCGGGGCGACGGACTGCAGCGGGCCCGAGCCGGGGGCGCCCACGTTCGCAAAGACACTCAGCATGCGCACCGCCCCGTCATGTCCGTCGGGACAGGTCGCGGGCGAGTTGGCCTCCGACATCGGCCGGCGCTCCTCGAAGGTGCACCCGCACGCCCGGCACTTGAACTCATACAGCGGCACGTGGCGAGTGTAGGCGCCGTGGCGGGCCGGGGATGGTTGACTTGGGGACGTGAGCACCACCGCCATGCCGGAAACCCGCACCGACGTGCGCGAGGAGACCCGCAACGAGACCGAGACCGGCGAGCCGGTTGTTGCCCACATCGTGAAGACCGAACCCGGCGAGAACGCCGCCGCGAAGGTGCTCGAGGCGCGCATCTCCGGCACCCCGCTCGAGGCGCTCTGCGGCCATGTGTGGGTGCCCTCCCGCGACCCGCGCCAGCTGCCGATGTGCCAGGCATGCCGCGAGATCTACGACACCTACCGCATGTTCAACGAGGGTCTCGGCGACACGCCGGCTGAATGAGCCGGGGATTCCGTCCGGCCGTGCGCGGACTCGTCATCGATGACGATGACCACGTGCTGATGGTGCGGCTCGTCTTCCCGGACGGCGCGTACTGGGTGCTTCCCGGCGGCGGCATCGAGGAGGACGAGGACGTGCTCGACGCACTCCGCCGCGAACTGCGCGAGGAGACCGGTCTTGTCGACCCCGCAATCGGTGCATGCGTGTGGAACCACCTCCATGAGTTCCGTCTGGTCGATTCTGCGGGCACCGAATGGAACGGTCAGCACGAGTCGGTCTTTCTCGTGCGTGTCGAACGGTTCGGCGTGCGGCCCTCGATGACCACCGAGCAGCTGCGTGCAGAGAACCTGCACGAGCACCGCTGGTGGGCGGTGGACGAGATCGCTGCCTACGACGGCACCGACCTGTTCTCACCGCGTGACATCCACGTGCACATCCGCGCGGTGCTGCGTGACGGCCCGCCCGGGGTGCCCTTCGGGATCCACCAGGTGAACTAACGGAAGTCGCGGCTCGGCACCGACGCCGGGGCGAACAGCGGTGCGAGCGATTCCGCCACCACGTTCACCGCACCCTCGGCGCACTCCACCCTGCCGCGCACGAGCAGTGCCGATGCATCCCGCGCCACGGAACGGTGACGGGCCCAGCACCCCCTCGAGCACACGACGTTCACGAGACCTGTCTCGTCCTCGAGACTGATGAACGTCGTACCGCGCGCCGTCATCGGACGCTGGCGGTGCGTGACGAGACCGGCCACGATCACCCGCTCGCCGTGGGGCACACGGGCAAGTGACTCCGCGGTGGCGACACCGCGGGCATCGAGCTCGCCGCGCAGGAACACCGTGGGGTGGCCGTCGGGCGAGATGCCCGTGGCCCACAGGTCGGCGATGGCCTCCTCCACCGGCTCCATGCCCGGCAGCACCGGAACCGAGCGCGGGGTGCTGACACCCTGCAGTGTCATGGCACTGCCGGCATGCGCGCCCGCCTCCCACAGTGCGTCGCGGCGCGTGCCCCCGTTGCCGGTGTCGAGGGCGCCCGCCGTGGCGAGGGCCTCGACCTGTCGGCGCGTGAGACGCGGCACGCGGCGTGCGAGGTCCTCGATGGATGAGTACGGCCGGCCCGCAGCGATCTCCTCCGCGAGGTCGGCGCCGATGCCGCGCACCGACCCCACACCGAGACGCACCGCACGACCGCCGTTCGAGTCCGCGCACTCCTCGAGGCACGCAGCGGCGGCTGACGCGTTGACGTCGGGCGTGCGCACCACCACGCCGTGACGGCGCGCGTCGCGCACGAGCGTGTGCGGCGACCAGAAGCCCATCGGCTGCGCGTTCAGCAGCGACGCACAGAACACCGCGGGTTCGTGCAGCTTGATCCATGCGGACGCGTACACGAGGTAGGCGAAGCTCACCGAGTGGCTCTCGGGGAACCCGTAGTTCGCGAACGCGGCCATCTTCTCGAAGATCTCGTCGGCGACGGCGCCGGTGATGCCGCGCTGCGCCATCCCCTCGTACATGCGCTCACGCAGTCGGTGCATGCGGGCCGCGGACCGCTTCGACCCCATCGCCTGGCGCAGCTGGTCGGCCTCGCTCGGCGTGAACCCCGCGACATCGATCGCCATCTGCATCAGTTGCTCCTGGAAGAGGGGCACACCGAGCGTCTTGCCGAGGGAGTTCTCGAGCAGCGGGTGCAGGTAGGTGACGGGCTCCCTCCCGTTGCGCCTGCGGATGTAGGGGTGCACGGACCCACCCTGGATCGGGCCCGGCCTGATCAACGCGATCTCCACCACGAGGTCGTAGAACCTCCGCGGCCGCAGACGGGGCAGCGTCGACATCTGTGCACGAGACTCCACCTGGAACACGCCCACCGTGTCGGCACGGCACAGCATGGCGTACACCTCGTCCTCCTGCGGCAGTGCGGCGAGGTCAAGTTCGATGCCGCGCACCCCGCGCATCATCCGCACCGCGTTCGACAGCGCCGACAGCATGCCGAGGCCGAGCAGGTCGAACTTCACGAGGCCCACGGCGGCGCAGTCGTCCTTGTCCCACTGCAGGACACTGCGGTTCTCCATGCGTGCCCACTCCACCGGGCACACCTCCACGACGGGTCGGTCACAGATCACCATGCCCCCGGAATGGATGCCGAGGTGCCGCGGCATGTTCTCCACCTCCGCCGCCATCTCGAGCACGAGCGGCGGGATGTCGTGGTCGCCCCCGGCCACCGTGGATGCGACCGAGCCCCACGCATCCACCTGCCTGCTCCATGAGTCCTGCCGGTCGGGACCGTGACCGAGGGCCCGGGCCATGTCACGCACCGCGGAGCGCGGTCTGTAGGTGATCACGTTCGCGACCTGTGCGGCGTGGTGCCGGCCGTGCCGGGCATACACGTACTGGATGACCTCCTCGCGACGGCCGCTCTCGATGTCGATGTCGATGTCGGGTGGTCCGTCGCGTTCGGGCGACAGGAACCTCTCGAACAGCAGCCCGAGCGACACCGCGTCGGCCTTGGTGATGCCGAGCGAGAAGCACACTGCGCTGTTCGCGGCGCTGCCGCGGCCCTGGCAGAGGATGTCGTGCTCCCCGCAGAAACGCACGATGTCCCACACCACGAGGAAGTACCCCGCGAACCCGAGTGTCTCGATCACCGAGAGCTCGTGGTCGATGGTGCGCCACGCACGTGCACGCAGCGAGAGGTCCTCGGTGCCGTCGGAGGGCCGCGCGCCGTACCGACGCGTCGCACCGCGCTCCGTGATCTCCCGTAGCCACGACATCTCGTCGTGGCCGTCGGGGCACGGGAACGGAGGCAACGCCGGTGCCACGAGCGAGAGGTCGAAGGCGAGTTCGCTGCCCACGTGCGCCGCGTGCTCCACCACGCCCGGGTAGCGGGCGAAGCGTCGCGCCTGTTCCGTGCCGCTGCGCAGGTACGCGGTGGCCGCGGGGGGCAGTCGGTGGTCGACGTCGTCGAGCGCGGCACGGCCGGCCACCGCGGCGAGCGCACCGGCGAGACGGTGCTGCGACGGCACCGCGTACGACACGTTGTTCGTGGCGACACACCGCAGGTCTGTGTCCGCAGCCATGCGCACGAACAGGTCGTTGCGCACCGCATCGGTGGGGTCGCCGTGGTCCCACAGCTCCACCAGCACGCAGTCACCGCCGAAGGCATCCACCAGTTGCCCGAGCACCTGCCGCGCAGCCGACGGACCGTGGTGCTCGAGCGCACGCGCCACCACGCCGTCGGGACCGCCGGTGAGAACGGTGCAGTGCCCGCGCACGGTGCGCGCGGTGTCGTGCAGACCGAACACGGGCTCGTTCTTGCGCCCGGCGAGCTGGCCCTCGCTCACCGCGCGCGACAGACGCGCGTACCCTGCCGGTCCGCGGGCAAGCAGCACGAGGTCGCCGAGCGGTCCGTGGTGGTCGTCGACCACGCCGATCTCGGTGCCGAACACCGTGGGGAGACCCACCGCGCGCGCGGCCTCGGCGAAGCGCACCACGCCGTAGAGACCGTTGCGGTCGGTGAGCGCGAGCGCGCCGAGCCCGAGTTCCGCGGCGCGCTCGGCGAGTTGCTCGGGATGTGCGGCGCCGTGCAGGAACGAGAAGTTCGACCGGCAGTGCAGTTCCGCGTACGGCACGGGGTCGCTCGTGCGCCGCACCGACGGCTCGAACTCCCGGCGACGGGCGCCGAACGCGGGACCGTCACCGCCACCGTTCCAGGACACAGACGACGGGGCCCGCCCGTTCGACAGGCGTGCCTCCAGTTCTGTCCAGGGAACGGGTGGATTGTGGAACCCCATAGGGGTCTCCACAGTAGCGAACATATGTTCGTATGGAAAGGGGAAGCCTTACTCCAACAAGGCTCTCGCGGCCACCAGGGCACCCGCCAGGCCGGGGTCGGCGAGGGCCTGCGCCTCGGCCCACCCGAACCAGGCCGCCTCGGTGCTCTCCCCCTCTGCGGGCTGCGGGGCAACCTCAGGGGCCCGCACGAGGAAACGCAGGTCGAGGTGCGTGTGTCCCTTCGGACCGGGGTGCACGTCGAGGTGCACGAACGCTCCCCCGTCGCGATGGTGACGCACCGGCACACCGATCTCCTCGGTCGCCTCACGCAGTGCGGCCTCCGCAGGGGACTCACCGTGTTCGATGTGACCACCCGGCTGCAGCCACATGCCGAGCCGTTTGTGCAGGTGCAGTGCAACCCTGTCGCCCGCCTCGCTCACCACGACCGCGGAGGCGGTGACGTGCACGGGGTCGGCATCCTCCTCGAACGGCCGCGCGAGCGTGCGCACGAGTTCCGCGAAGCGTGCAATCGACTCCCGCTCACGACCGTCCACGGGAACGTGTGATGCGAGCACCGCGAGAATGCTGTCGATGCCCGGTGCCACGGCATCATTCGTAGCACCGGCAGCGGTCAGTCGTAGTGCGCGAGCAGTGACCATGTGCCCGACTCGAGCGCGAGCAGGAGGACACGTTCGGGTCCGCGGCCGCCGTCGCACACCAGCACCTGCAGCCGTGCCATGCGGCGGCGGCGCAGGGGGTCCCACCATCTCTCCTCCACGGGCCACGGCCCGGCGTGTGCCCGCACTGCGAGCCGTCGCCCACCCACCACGACCGTTGCCGGTGCTGCCGACAGTTCGTGACGTCCGGTGACCGTGACACGCACACCGTCGGCAGCGAGCACGTCGGCTTCACGCGGCGGTGAGTGCACGACCGCGGGCGAGGGTGCCGGCACCGCGCCGCGCCACTGGCGGGGCACTCCCCTGCCGGTGTCGACACGTGTCTCTGCCGCTGTCGCATCGCGCAGGTCGACGAGATCGACGGGGACCCGCTCGTACTCACCCGACACGTCACGGCCACCGGACCACTGCGGCACCGTGACCGACTGCGTGCCGCCGGTGGCCACCGCCAGGCTCACGGCACGTGCGGCACGCTCCGCGTTCTCCCTGTTGCCTCCCCACAGCAACGGTTGCTCCACCAGCACGTCGCGGCACTCGAGGGGCGTGAATGCCACACGCACCACCCCCGCCGACACCGCATCGTCAGCCCCGGAGGAATCGTCGACCCCGGGGGAATCCCCGACGTCGGAGGGATTGCCGACGGGGGCCGTGAGCCACCCGTCGAGCTGCCACGACAGCCTGCGGGCCACGCCCGGTGCATCGAGCCCGCGTGGTTCGGTCCAGATGCGTTCGTTGGTCTCGGCGTTGTCGGTCTCGCAGACCACCAGCATCCGCACGCACTGCCGGCCCGTGGCCTCCACGGCGTGCAGTGCGTCGTCGATGCACCCGCGCGACGATGCCACCACGTTGCGCACCGCGACGAGCGGCACGTCGAAGTCGACCGCACGCACGATGTCGGGCGGTGGTGCGCCGGGGTCGAGCATGCGTTCGTCGGTGCCGGTGACGAGACGGTGCACACGGCGGCCGTCGAGACCGAAACGCTCGATCAGGGCGCTCTCCCCCAGGCCGGCCACCGCGCCGCAGGTGCGCAGACCCAGCCGTCCGAAGAGATCCGTGACATCGTGCGGGACACCGGCGAGGTCATGCAGGAGATGCACGGGCAGCCGTGCGATGAAACCCGCGGTGTGCGGGTCGTCGACCGACACGGGGCCGGCCCCCACCACCGCCGCCGCGGCGGCTGCGGCGGCGAACCGTGACCCCGCGGCCCCGATGCCGAAAGCAGTGCCGTCGGCAGCCGCCACCGCTTCCCTCACCGCGGCGAGGGCTGCCTGCTCGCCACCGAAGTAGCGCGAGGGGCCGCGGGCCGCGAACACGAGCCGACCGGCATCCTCGACCTCGACCAGCGGTGACACCGCGGTGACCGCCCGCACGACACGTTCGTAGGTGCGGTACGAGTGCTCCGCCCCGTGACCGCCGTGCGCGGCATCCCACCCGGGATGGATGACGACGACGCTGCGCATCACACGGGGGCCGCGCGGCCCGCGGACGACGGCAACAGCAGCGACACACGCCGTGGTCCGTGCACACGGCGCCCTGCGGCCTCGACTTCGACGGTCCGCTCGGTGGCACGCACGGAGAAGCCCCACGCAGACGTGCGCACACCGAGCTCGACATCCACCGCGAACGACGACCCACGACCGTGCACCACCAGCACCGACCCCTGGGCCTTCGCGCGTGCGGCGACCTTGCGCGCATCGGCCGGTGTGCACGTGGGATCGCGCACGACCACGATGTCGAAACCCTCCACCAGCGCCCCGATCACCGCACCCACCGACGACGGCGAGTGATCGGTGTCGACGCACACCGTGCGCTGCAGTGCGACCCCGTGCTCGTGGGCGGCGCGCAGGCCTGCCTGCGGCATGTCGACGAGTGCGCACCATGCACCGGCAGCCGTGGCCTCGGCGACGAGCGCGTACACGAGCGACGTGGCTCCGTCCCCGCGCACCGAGTGCACCAGACCCCGCTCGAGACCCCCGAGCGGCAGCACGGCGGCGAGCGGTGCACAGACCGGCAACGACGCGCGGGAGCCGGTGCGCGCGAGAAGATCGGCGGCGGTCTCGACACCTGCGGGCAGCCTCATGCCGGCATCGTACCGAACACGTGTTCGCCCCTGTCATGGGGTCCCAGGATCAGGTGCCCAGGGTCAGAGGAGAGCGAGTTTCAGGACTTCTTGGCGAACCAGCGCTCGCGGCCGAGCCGGCTGCGTTCCCAGAGATGGGCAGGCACGCGCGGGTCGAGGCCGGGTGTGCCGTCAGCGGCGGGAGCAGCAGCGGCGGGTTCGGCGGCAGCGGGCATCTGGGCCATCAGTTCCTCCACCGAGGGCAGCTCCATGCCCGGCTTCCAGTACTGGTAGAGGTCGCGCACGATCGCATCCAGTCCGGCCTGCGTGGCACCGGGGGCCAAGGTGGCGGTCACGATGTTGCCGTACACGTGCACACGGGACACCTGACCCGACCCGAACAGACGGGCGGCCAGCACGGCTGCGGGACGGTTGCCGCGTGCCTCGGAGGCTCGGGCGAAGGACTCATGGCCCTGGCCGGTGAGGGACCGGTTGGTCTCGAACCGCACCACAGCGGGCGCGTGCCCCGGCTTTTCCTCGACGGCAACGGGTTGACCCATGACGGCAACGCTAGTCGGGGCGGTTCCCGTCTCGCCCATCAATCCGTTCCGCGGGTACGGTACGGGCACCATACGGCCGCCCCCGGCCGCCCGACGGATCACGGAGAACACCATGGCCGACATCTCTCTCGAACAGTTCCAGAACGAGGCCCTCAAGTGGCTCGAGGCGAACGCAGAGCGTCGTCCAGCGGAGAAGGCATTCGTGTGGGGCGAGGGTTCCGACAACTTCTACCGCGAGAAGGACCGTGCGGAGGAGGCAAAGAACGCAGAGGCCGGAAAGGTCTGGCGCCAGAAGAAGTTCGATGCGGGCTTCGGCTGGATCGGTGGACCGAAGGAGATGGGCGGTCGCGAACTGCCGAACACCTACGACCGCGCGTACAACGCGCTCGAGGCACTCTTCAAGACCCCCGACCAGAGTGCGTTCGGCATCTCGCTCGGCATGGTGATCCCCACCATCCACGCGCACGGCTCGAAGAACGCGGTCGACTCCTACGTGCGCCAGGCATGGCGCGGCGACCTCATCGCATGCCAGCTCTTCTCCGAGCCGGGTGCCGGTTCCGACCTCGCCTCGCTCACCACGAAGGCCGAGAAGGACGGCGACGAGTGGGTCATCACCGGGCAGAAGGTGTGGACCACCGGTGCGCACTACTCCGACATCGGCGAGATCATGACCCGCACCGACTGGGACATGCCCAAGCACAAGGGCCTCACCGCGTTCATCGTGAACATGAAGGACCCCAACGTCGACATCCGCCCGCTGAAGCAGATGACCGGCGGCGCGTCGTTCAACGAGATCTTCTTCAACGAGGTGCGCGTGCCCGACGACCACCGTCTGGGCGACGTGAACAACGGCTGGAACGTGGCACTCACCACGCTCATGAACGAGCGCTCCTCCATCGGCTCGGGAAATGCCGGTGACAAGAACCTGATCGCCCGCATCCGCGCGATGGTCACCCACTACGGCCTCGACAAGGACCCGCTCGTGCGCATCCAGCTGGCCGACCTCATCATGGGCTTCCAGGTCGCGTCGATGAACGTCGCCCGTGCGCAGTCGAAGATCAAGCTCGGCCAGCTGCCCGGACCCGAGATGTCCATCACCAAGATGGCCCTGGTGAACAACCAGGCCAAGCTCGTGAAGTTCCTCTCGCACACCCTCGGGCCGAAGCTGATCGCTGACTCCGGCGAGTGGGGCACCTACGCGTGGGCGAACTTCGTGCTCGGCACACCGGGCCTCCGCATCGCGGGTGGTTCCGACGAGGTCATGCGCAACATCACCGGTGAGCGCGTGCTCGGTCTGCCGAAGGAGCCTGGCATCGACTCCGTGTCGCCCTTCCGCGACATCAAGGTGTCAGCACCGAAGAAGTAGCGCCGGCGCCGCAGGATGCGGCGTTCAGATACCCAGGTTCCAGCTGGTGCGGTGGTGAACCGTCACGCCGTGCTCCCTGATCGCAGAGGTGTGCACGGCCGCGCCGTAGCCCTTGTTCGAGTCCCAGCAGTAGTGCGGGTGCTCCGTGTGCAGGCGCGCCATCTCGGCGTCACGTTCCACCTTCGCGACCACGCTGGCGGCCGCCACGGAGGCGCAGTCCTGGTCGGCCTTCACCCGCAGCACGATGCGCGGACCACCCTGTTCCTCCAGCAGGAACGCGATGTTGCCGTCGACGAGCAGCACGTCCGGTGCGACCCCGAGCCCGGCCAGCGCCCGCGATGCCGCGAGGCCGAGTGCGGACACGATGCCGTGTCGGTCGATCTCTGCGGCGCTGGCCCAGCCGGTGGCACTCGCGAGCGCCCACTGCCGCACGCGCGGTGCCATGGCCTCCCTGCGGCGCGGGGTGAGCAGCTTGGAGTCGGCGAGTCCGTCGGGGAACACTTCGCACCCCGACGCCACCGCGACAGCCCCCACCGTCACGGGGCCGGCGATCGCGCCGCGGCCGACCTCGTCGATGCCCACCACGATGCGCGCACCTCCCCCGAACAGTTCACGCTCGACATCGAGTGTGGGGACGGGCCGGGCCATCCACGCGAGCGTAGGCTCGCGGACGTGACGGACGATGCACCGGTCGTGGTCGGCAACCACCGATACTCGGCCCATGACGCCCGGCGGTGCATCACCGAGATCGGAGAGATCTGGCGCGAGCACCGTCATCTCACGGACGTTCCCGACGGCTGGCTGGCGGGTGCGCGCGGCTTCGTCGCCGAGGCGGCGTCACTCGGGGGCGTCGCGTTGCCCCCGCTCGAGGACATCGATGCAGCATTCGCGACTCTCGCTGAACATCTGACCGATGCATTCGACGGGTTCGATGTCCTGCAGGTCGAGGCGCTGGTGGCGGCCATGTGGCGCTTCCTCCCCACGATGCGCATGCTGAACTTGGAGCACACGGGCACGGTGGCCCACCTGCATGCATCGCGCGGTCTGCCGAAGAAATCCGTCGACTCCGTGACCGTGGGCTGGTCGGGCATCGAGGGCGACGTGCAGCGCTCGCGAAAGCACCACGGCGCGCCGTACCAGGCACTGTGCATCTGGTCGCTCGACTCCATCGCACGTCTGCAGGCCGAGGGCCACCCGATCGACCACGGCTTCGCCGGTGAGAACATCACCGTGAGCGGCGTACCGAACGGTGCGCTGCGGCCCGGCGCCCATTTCGAGGCGGGAACCGTGCGCGGTTTCCTCACCGGGTACGCCTACCCATGCAACCACAACACGGCATGGTTCGCGGACGGCGACTTCATGCGGATGTGGCACGAGCGCGGGGACGACAGCCGCACGTACGCGATGGTCACGAGACCCGGCACGATTGCCGCAGGCGACGTCTTCCGGCTCTACACCGACCGCTGACCGGCAGGCTCAGTGGTCGTGGACCGTGGCGAGCAACGTCTCGCCGGACTGCTCGGTCGTGTGCCACTGCTCGTTGTCGCCGCCGGCGGTGATCACGAGGCCCGGTGCACCGCTGACCTCCCACAGCACCGCAGGCCGGTGACCGTGCCAGCGCACCGCGTACGACAGTGTCCGCACCGGGTCGGCAACCAGACCGTGTGCCTCGAACGATGCACCCTTCCAGCCCTCCGGCACCCCGTCGGGAAGCACGGCGCAGCTGCCACCGCTCGGTGACGGGGCCAGGAACCTCGACTCCACCCACGCCACGACCGGACCGTCGAGCGGTGGCACCTCCGGCGCCGGGGCCACGGGCCGGTCAGCGAGCCTGAGCCATGCTGCGCCGATGTCGCCCGCCACGGTGTCATCGTCCAGCAGCATCGCCGCGCGCGCCGCGGTGGCGAGGAGGCGCGGCGTGTCCCAGCGAAGAGTGCGGGCGCGCTTCTCCCCGCGCAGCCTGCGTTGCACATGGTCGACGACGTCAATGATCGAGTCACGGTGTGTCTCACCGAGCCTCACCGCCTCCACGGGGTCCGCCGCACCCCCGCCCAGTAGCAGTGCACAGCGCGCCGACACGAACGCTGCGGCAACGGCGGGGTCGGGCACCACCACGCGCGATGCCACCGCACATGCGCCCTCCCATCCGCGCACAACCGCACGGTGATCGGGCAGGCCGTCGGGCAGCAGACCCCCGCCGGACCCGGCGTGGCGCAACCCGACGCGCACTGTGCTGCAGTGCGCGAGCGGAAGCACCATGCTGCCCGCCGGGAGGTCGATGCCCCTCGGTTCGCCGGGTGACACGGGACGCGATGTCAGGACATCACCACGTGTGACGGCGACCGCAACTGCAGTCGGTCCTTCGTTCTCGAATTCGACGAGGGTGATGCCGCCGTCGTCGGCCACGGCCCACACACGCTGCACGACATCACCTCCGCCGACGCGCATGCGGGTCTCCGAGACCGGGCAGCCGGCCAGCCAGGTGCGGCGCACCGTCGCCTCGGAGGCCGGGGAGAACCAGCGCTCCTCGCCCGCGACGTGCCAGGCGAGCGGCGCGGAACCATCCCCGGGGTGGACGGTTCCGAGGTCATCCACCCGGGCGCGCCACGACGCCCCGCGCACACCGATGAAGTGCACTGTCAGCGAACTTCCGGGCGGGCGCGGCGGGTCATGAGGGCCAGCAGGCCGTCGGAGGCACTCACTCCCTCGTGGCAGATCGCCACGACCTGTTCCACGATCGGCATGTCGACACCGTGACGTGTCGCGAGGTCGAGCACCGCACGTGAGCTCTTCACGCCCTCGGCGACCTGGGAGGTGCTGGCGATGATGTCGGCGAGTGCCTCGCCACGGCCGAGCCTCATGCCGACCGTCATGTTGCGGCTGTTCGTCGACGAGCACGTGGCGATGAGGTCACCCATGCCGGCGAGACCGGCGAGTGACTCCAGCCGTCCGCCCATCACCGTCGCGAGACGTGTCATCTCGGCAAGACCCCTCGTGACGAGGGTGGCCCGTGTGTTGTCACCGAAACCCATGCCGGTGGCGATGCCCGACGCGATGGCGATCACGTTCTTCACGACCCCGGCGAGTTCACAGCCGACCACGTCGGTGTTGGTGTACACACGGAACGTGGGCCGGGCGAAGATGCCCTGCAGGGCCTCGGCGATCACGACGTCGTCGATTGCGACCACGGATGCGGCCGGTTGCCCGTCGGCAATCTCACCCGCGAGGTTGGGCCCGGTGAGAACCGCCACGGGATGCCCCGGCATCACCTCGTTCGCGACCTCGGACATGCGCAGGAGGGTTCCCTGCTCGAGCCCCTTCGACAGGCTCACGACCGGCACCCACGGGCGCACGTGCCCGGCGGCCTCGGTGAGAACCGCACGGAAACCGTGCGACGGCACCGCCACCACCACCACATCCGCCGTCGACACGGTGCGGGCGAGGGACTCGCTGGCCTCGAGCCGGCTGCTCAGGGGCCGGTCACCGAGGTAGGTGGAGTTCGTGCGGCGGGTGTTGATCTCGTCGGCCACGTCGCCGCGCCTCGCCCACAGCACCGTGGGTGTGTTCTCGGCGGCGAGTGAGGCAACCGTGGTTCCCCAGCTCCCCGCGCCCACCACCGCCATCCGGATCGCCGACATAGTTCCAGCGTAGGGCAGGCGTCCGGATGCGTTCGTAGGCTGGAGCAGATGGACGTGGCCCTCGTTGTTCCGGTGAAGTCGTTCACCGCGGCAAAGGGACGCCTTGCCGGCGTGCTCGATTCCGACGCACGGGCAGAACTGGCCCGCAGGTGTGCGGAGCAGGTGGTGGCCGCAGGCGCGCCGTGGCCGGTGTACGTGGTGTGCGATGACGAGGCCACACAGTCCTGGGCCGCCTCGGTCGGTGCCAGAGCCATCCGGCAGGACTCCCGCGGGCTGAATGCGGCGGTTGCGTGCGGGGTCGCGGCGGCACGGCGTGACGGCGCCGAGCACGTGGTCGTGAGTCACGCCGACCTTCCCCTGGCCGTCACGTACGCACACCTCGTGCGGGCGGGTGAGGTCGTGCTCGTGCCCGACCGTCACCACGACGGCACGAACGTGCTCTCCATGCCCGCTGATGCCGCCTTCGACTACCGCTACGGCCCGGGCAGCCTCGCCGCGCACATCGCAAGTGCCGCCGCCATCGGCCTGCCCCACCGTGTCGTGGACGACGGTCTGCTCGGGCTCGATCTCGACACATCCGATGACCTCGAGGAACTCGACCGCAGGAGGACCACCACACCATGAGCGCGAACGACCCCGGCCAGACTCCCCCGGTCACACCAGCCGGCCCGCAGTGGAGTCGCGACCTCTCGGCACCGGCAGTGGTGCTCGCGATCGGTGCGCACCCCGACGACGTGGAGTTCGGCTGCGGCGGCACTCTCGCCAAGTGGGCTGCCGGCGGTGCAGAGATCCATCACCTCGTGTGCACCGATGGTTCGAAGGGCACGTGGAACCCCGACGCGGACACGGCGGCGCTCGTGGCCGCACGACAGGTCGAGCAACGCGCGGCAGCCGCTGCCCTCGGGGCAGACGGAACGGTCTCGTTCCTCGGCTATGTGGACGGCGACCTCGAACACTCTCGCGAGGTCACGGAGCGGATTGCTCTTGCCATCCGCACAGTGCGGCCCGATGTCGTCCTGTCGCACGACCCGTGGAAGCGCTACCGCCTGCACCCCGACCACCGCAACACCGGCCTGAACGTGTGTGATGCGATCGTGGCCGCACGTGACCCTCACTTCCTGCGTCACCAGCTGGTCGATGGCCTCGCCCATCACCGACCCTCGGCGCTCCTGCTGTGGGAGGCCGACGAGCCGAACCACGTGGAGGATGTCTCCGCATGGGTGGACACCAAGCTGACCGCCCTGGAGCGCCATGAGTCCCAGTTCGAGTCCACGATGAAGGCAACCGATGAGTCCGGCATGGATGAGTTCCGCCGCCGCATCAGGGCCCGTCTCGCGGAACTGGGAGAGCCCCACGGCCTCGCCGCCGCCGAGATCTTTCATGCGATGACGCGGCTGTAGGCCGCTTGATGGGTTGGGTCGCGGCAGTGAGCCGGCGTCAGTCGAACTGGCCCGGGCGGCGGCCCTCGCCGGGTGGCCCGGCGAACGCCTGGATGATCGACACCCATTCACGTGCGACGGCTCCTCGTGTCTCGAGTCCGCAGTCGTCGGGGTGACGACGCTGGGTTGCCGCCAGGCAGAAACCGAATGCATCTCCCCGCACGGAGTCTGTGGCGGAGTCTCCCCACGTCCACGTGTCACCGTCTGGTGCGCGCAGCTCCACACGCACATCATCGACCGGTGCCTCGCGGCCGTTCGCGACGAAGGAGAACGGGCGTGCGTTCACCGCGATGTGCGCCACGTGTCGCAACCGCGTGGTCGGGGTCCGACGCAGCCCGAGTGCATCGACCACGTCCTGGCCGTGCGCCCAGGTTTCCATGAGGCGTGCGGTGAGCATCGATGTCGTCGACATGGACGGCCCGTACCAGGCGCACCGTGCCCGTGGGTCTGCTGACTGCCCTGCCGCGCCCAACGCACCGGCACCGCTGAGCCACCGGTCCAGGAGGTCGGCGGGCGCCAAGTTCCTGTAGTCCCCGTGGATTGCCCCGTACCGGCCCGGTTCCCCGAGCGCAGTGCGGTCAGCCAGGAAACGGTCGGGTTCGGCGATCGACCACGTGCACCGTTCGTCGAACATCACGAGGTGCGCCACCTGGTCGCGCACCTGCCAGCCGGGGGCAGGCGTCGCGGCATCCCATGAGACGGCCGGCAACGGACCGATGATCAGGGCGAGATCGTCCACCTCTGCTGCCAGGTCGGCGAGCACTCTCCGGTGGGGCGTGGGGGCCGCGTCATCGCTCACCGCTCCAGTGTGGCCCGTGGGATCGAGCGGCGCACACAGTCCGGGAATTGAAAAGTGGGGGGCTTTCGCCCCCCACCCTCAACACTCCGGTCCGATTGGATTTGCTTTTGAAGCGTGCGAAGAGAGAGCGGAGCTCTACTTCTTCGCGGCTGCCTTCTTGCGGCGAGCCGCCTTCTTGCGCTTCGGGGCTGCCTTCTTGGCTGCCTTCTTCGGGGCTGCCTTCTTGGCTGCCTTCTTCTTCTTCGGTGCAGCCTTCTTGGCTGCCTTCTTCTTCTTCGGGGCTGCCTTCTTGGCGGCCTTCTTTGCTGTCTTCTTCTTCTTTGCAGGAGCCTTCTTGGCTGCTGCCTTCTTCTTTGCTGCCACTTTGAGTTTCCTCTCGTTGGGTAAGTGGTTACTTACGGTTTGGGTTCAGCTGAGCCTTCAGTGTCGAGCTCGCTGTGAACTTCATCGCAGTGGAAGCCGGCACCGTGACTGTCGCACCCGTTTGCGGGTTGCGACCGGTGCGAGCCTTGCGCTTGGTTGTGCTGAACGCGCCGAAGCCCGGCCATGCAACCTTGTCGCCCCTCGTGGTCGAGGCCACCACAAGTTCAAAGAACGCGGACAGTGTTCGTTCGGCATCTGCCTTGGAACAGTCTGCGGCCTCTGCAACTTTTTCGATGAGCTCTGCTTTGGTCATTGTTTGGATCCTCCTCGGATGGAGTGGTGGACATATCTGACCTGCTCGCGGAACGGAAAGCAAGCATTTCGCTCGTTGCAAATGCAAGCAACACCACAACGGCACGGTGCGGACGTCGTCCGATTCCTTCGCTGCGAACGTGTCACGAGGTGCATCGCAGTACGCACGGCTCACCGCGTCGGCCGACACAGTGCAGCTGACCGGTGGCATCGAGCGAACTGCTGTCGGCGCCGTGCATCATGCGGAAGTCCTTGTTGCGCAAGGGTTTCCCGAGACACGCGGGAACAGTCCTGCGCGCTCACGACACCGTCCGGGTGTTGCACAACTCTCAGCGCGGACGCTGCCACAACGATGCAGTGGCACATGCATCACACCGGGAACACGTCGCCGGACGCTGCGTGCAGCACGCGCGGATCACGCCCGAAAAAAATCCGAAAAAATCTGCCGGCAGACCCCCGGAACCGCCCCTCGTGCGCGAATCAGGGTCAGCAACGGAGTATCCACCGTCACACCTTGTCCACAGGCCATAGTGTGCGCGTCGCTCGGGAGGCGGGACCGCGCGGCATGGTGAGACCGCCGGGAGCGTGTGTGAACGAGAGGGTTGACACCGGCCAGATGCGTGCGATCACAGGAATGCACGACGACACCCACGAACTGGATGCCGGTTCCCCCGAACGAGAAAACACCGTGCGGACGCGCGTGGTTCTCGACACCTCCGTGCTGGTCGCCGACCCGTCCTGCATCGCCTCGTTCTCCCGGTGCGACGTGGTGATCCCGCTCACCGTCATCGAGGAACTGGACGGCCTGAAGTCCCGCCCCGACGACGTCGGCAGGGCCGCACGCACTGCCCTGCGCGCCATCGAGGACCTCCGCAAGCGTGCGGGGGGCTCCATCCACCTGCCCGTCCCGCTCGGGCCCGACCCCGACGATGCCACCGTGCACATCGAGGTGAACGGGGTGGAGAAGGGCCGCCTCATCGAGAACGGCCTCGACCCCGCGGTGCCCGACAACCGCATCATCGGGGCTGCCATCGGGCAGTCGTTGCGGGCGCCGACACGGCTGATCTCGAACGATGCCGGCCTGCGCATCAAGGCTGCCCACATGGGCCTCGAGGCCGCAGAGCACCTTCCGGTGGGGCGTTCGCTCATCACCCGGCCGATGGGCTGGGTCACCTGCGAGGCACCGCGCGAGACCGTCGACCGTCTGTATTCCGAGGGGGCCGCGCCGTCGGGCGACACCGTCGACCTCGACATGCTGAACGAGAACGAGTTCGCCGTGGTCCGCGCAGGGTCACAGTCCGCCCTGGTGCGGCGGATGGGGGACGAGGCGGTGCTGCTGCCGTCGGCATCACCCGAGGCCTGGGGCCTGCGGGCGAGGTCGAAGGAGCAGCGGTTCGCACTCGAGCTTCTGCTCGACCCGGACGTGAGCGTGGTGGCACTTGACGGCAGGGCCGGCACCGGCAAGACCGTGATGGCGATTGCCGCAGGGCTCGAGCAGGTGGTCGAGGCGCGGAACTACGAGAAGCTCGCGGTGTACAGGCCCCTGGTGCCCGTGGGCCGGGCCGACGTGGGATTCCTTCCAGGTGGCCTCGACGAGAAGCTCGACCCGTGGATGTCGGCGATCCACGACGCGATCGTGGCGCTGACCGACCAGCGCAGCAGCCACGACGCACGCCGCATGATCGACGACCTCGAGCAGCGGGGCCAGCTCACCATGGAATCGGTCACGTTCCTGCGTGGCCGGTCGCTGCACAGGCAGTTCGTGGTGGTGGACGAGGCCCAGAACCTGGAGCCGACCACCCTGAAGACCATCCTCACGCGCATCGGGGAGGGGACGAAGGTGGTGTTCACCGGCGACACCAGCCAGATCGACGCGCCGTACATGGGTGAATCGAACAACGCCCTCGCCGTCCTGATCCAGGCATTCGCGAACCAGGCATGTTTCGGTCACGTGACACTCTCGGCATGCGAGCGCAGCGAGGTCGCCAGCCTCGCGGCCGAACTTCTCTGACGTCCGCGGTGGTGCCACAATCAGTGGCATGACGACACCCGACGAACTGGTCCGCGCATTCATCGCCGCGCTGTCGCGCCGTGACATCGACACCGCGGCCACGATGGTCACCCCGGACTTCGAGTACGACAACGTCCCTGTCGGCAAGGCGCACGGGCCCGACGGCCTGCGTGCGACGCTCACGGGCTTCTTCGCGATGCTCGAGGATGTCGACTGGGAGATCCTGAGACAGACCTCCTCCGGCGACCTCACGCGCGGTACGGTGCTGAACGAGCGCGATGACAGGGTGCAGATTGCGGGCGAGTGGCGCTCGCTGCCGGTGGCCGGCGTGTTCGAGATCGTCGACGGTCGCATCACCCTGTGGCGGGACTACTTCGACCGCCCCACCCTGATGACACTGATGGGTGCGGGTGGCAACTGACCCCGTGTCGCACCCCGAACGTACTGTCGGGAGCATGAACGACTCCCCCGCAGTCCCCGACCAGGACGGACGACTCTCAGACACCCTGTTCGCCGTCGTCGACGTCGAGACCACCGGCCTCGATCCCGACGCCGACCGCATCCTCCAGGTCGCGGCCGTGGTTGTCGACGCCAGCGGCCACGTCGTCGAGGAGTTCGAGACGGTGGTCAGGCCCGAGAGCCCCGACGAGTACGAGCACGGCGCCGAGCACATCCACGGCATCTCGCGCGAGATGGTCGAGGGCGGCATGCCGCTGCGCAACGCCCTCCAGAACCTGCTGTCGGTCGTGGACGGCCGGCTCCTCACGGCCCACAACGCCCGGTTCGACATGAGTTTTCTGCGGGCCGAGTCCCGACGCGTCGGCCTCGAATGGAAGGTGTCCCGGTACGTCGACACACTTCACCTCTCCCGGCGCACCGACTCCTCGGGCGACCGACGGCACAACCTCGAGGCCCTCTGTGAGCACTACGGGGTCACGCGCGAACGGGCCCACGAGGCATCGTCCGACGCGAAGGCAGCGGCCTCGATCCTGCTCAAACTGATCGACGAACTCGGTGCAGAGTCAGCGTCGCAGCTGAGTCTTCCCTACGAGGAATAGCGCGCCAGCACGGAATCCGCGGTGCGCCTGCCGAGGTCGTGCCACTTCGCGGGTGACACCACACTCACGTCGGCCCCGGCGCGCAGCAGCAGCCGACCGAGCCAGTGCTCCCCACGGGCAATCAGGGTGAGTTCGGTCGACCCGTCGGCACCGGGCACCACCGACACGTACGGATAGGTCTCGAGAACCCAGTCGGCACCAGGCGCGAGCCGCAGCACCACGCGCTCGCCCTCGGTGTCGTTCGTGAAGAAACGGGTCTCGCCGTCGTCGACGAACGCCGATGAGTCGGCGTGCTCACCCGTCGCACGCACCGACCGCATGCGGTCGACGCGGAAGGTGCGCCGTGCCATGCGGAGGTCATCGTGTGCCCGTGCGTACCAGTGGCCGCGGTGCGAGAACACCGACAGCACGGTGATGACACGCGTGGTGATGTCGTCGCGGTCGGGGTTCCAGTACTCGATCTCGAGACGTTCTCCGCTGCCGACCGCTGCCTGCACAGCCTCCAGGTGCGGGTGCTCACCGAGGTTGACCTCGAGGATCTCCCCGGACGCGAGCCTCTTCGGGAGTTTCGCGAGCGCGGACCTCAGTGCGGCCCTGCGGCGGCGCGGCAGCAGCCGCAGTCCGGCCTCACCGAGCAGCGCGAGACCGAACACCTCACTCGGCGTGAGGTCCTTGCGCCGGGTGAAGCGCACGAGTCCTCCGACATGGATGGTGCGGTCCTCGTCGATGTAGAAGCCGGCGAGCACGTCGGGGGTGTAGGGCGGCAGCCCGCAGGTGCAGGCCAGCTCGAGCTCCTGGATGAGGGCGTCCTCGTCGAGACCGAACTCGTTCGCCATCTCCGCCACCGACACCTGCCGGCGTGCGAACAGCCACGGCAGCATCCGCAGGAGCAGGTCGACACGGTCGGCTGCCTTCTTCGGCCCGGGCCTGCGGCTCATGACCCCTCCGCCATCGACGTGAGGTCCGCGATGATGCGCTCGCGGATGCCGGCCGGCCCCACAACCTCGGCGCGGTCGACCATGGCGAACAACCACGAGCAGAACGCCGCGTAGTTGCCGCACGGAACCTTGACCTCGACGGCACCGGTTCCCTCGAGCGTGCGCACCACGGAATCAGCACCGAGCTCGGCCACTACGTTGGCGGCGAGGTTCGCGTCGACACGCACCACGGCGTGCTCGCTGGCTCCGCTGCCGAACAGCTTCGGGTCGATCACCAGGGCGGACTCGATGTCGAAACCCGTCGGGCGCTCGAACGACCCGGGGCCGCCGGCAGTGGCGACCCCTCCCTCGATGCGGTCGACCCTGAAGTTCCTCTCGGCGCCGCGCGTCTCGTCGACACCGACCACGTACCACATGCCGCCGTGGTTCGCGATCCCGTACGGGCGGACCGTGCGTGCGACACCGTGATAGGTGAATGCGACCTTCGTGCGCGACCGCACCGCCGCCCAGAGCACCTCGAGTTCGGGGGACGCATCGGCGAGACGGGCGACTGCGGGACCGGATGCATCCCCCGCGGCCCCACCGAGCCACTGGATCGCGCTCTTCAGCCACGGCTGGTCGATCTGCACCAGCGCGGCCGCCGCCTGCAGTGCGTCCATCTCCTCGTCGGTGAGCCCGTAGTTCGCCGGCGCGTACTCGCTCTTGTCGATCATGTAGGCGCCGACGCCGGCGTCCTCACCGCCGCGCCACGAGGTGACGATGGGGACGCCGATGTCGATGAGTGCCTTCTTGTCGCGGTTGAAGGCCTCGCGACGGCCCTTGCCCTGCGCCGGGTAACGGAACCGCGGGTCGAGTTCATCGAGACGGTTGGCGATGTCCTCGATGCTGAGCGGGACCTCGGTGTAGCTGAGCAGCGCCACGAGATTGAGCATGCGGACGGTGTTGTCGTATGAGTTGCCCGCCCCCCGCGCCATGGCGCGACATGATAGGGACAAACACTTGTTCGCCCAACCTGCCGCGCAGATGGGCCCCGCGGCGGCTCAGCGGCGGCGGAACCAGCCGATTGCGGCTCGGGTGGCGGGCGTCCCCGGACCGGCAGGCCCGCCGCGCAGTTCCGAGAGAAGTTCCCCGGCCATTTCCTTGCCGAGCTCGACTCCCCACTGGTCGAAACTGTCGATGCCCCACAGCCACCCCTGCACCGCGGTGGAGTGCTCGTGCATCGCGACGTACGCACCGAGTGCCTCCGGGGACAGTTCGTCGAGCATCACGGTGGTGCTCGGTCGGTCGCCCGGGAACCTGCGGTGGGGTTCTGCTGCATCACGGCCGAGTGCGAGTGCGGCGGACTGGGCGAACATGTTCGCGAGAAGCATCTCGTGCGCGGCGGTGTCGTCGCCCACTGCCGCCCGCACGCCGACGAACTCGACCGGAACGATGCGCGTCCCCTGGTGGAGCAACTGGAAGAACGAATGCTGTGCATCCGTCCCCGGCGAGCCCCACAGAACCGGGGCCGTCGGGACCGTGGCCTCACGTCCGTCCTCCGTCACCGACTTCCCGTTGCTCTCCATCGTGAGCTGCTGCAGGAACGCGGGGAGAAGCCGCAGGTCGCTCGCGTACGGCACGACGGCCGTGGAGTGACGGCCCTGCACGACCGCGTTCGACCACGCGACCAGCGCATGGACGATGGGGAGGTTGGACCGCGGCGGCGCCGAGGCGAAGTGTGCATCCATGAGGGCCATGCCCGACAGGAACGACGCGAAGGCCTCCGGGCCGGCACTGACCATCACCGGGAAACCGATCGCGCTCGACACCGAGAACCGGCCGCCCACCCAGTCCCAGAAGCGGAGACAACGTTCCTCCGCCACTCCCCACTCGACGGCCCGCCCGGGGCTCGCGGTGACCGCAACGAATGCTGCGGGCCAGTCCTCGCCGAGGGCCCTGCGTACCCACTCCCGCGCGCCTGCGGCGTTGTGCATCGTCTCCTGCGTGGAGAAAGTCTTGGACGACACGACGAACACCGTGGACGCGGGGTCGAGTCCCTCGAGAGCGGCGTCGAGGGCGGCGGGGTCGATGTTCGACACGAACCGGCACGGGGGCCCGTCCGCGCGTGCGCGCAACGCGGCACACAGCATCGCGGGACCGAGGTCACTACCGCCGATGCCGATGTTCACGACTGTCAGCGGCCGCGTCCGTGCGCGCAGCGACCGCGCCAGTTCGAGCGCACGCCCGAGTTCGGCCGCGGCGGATGCGGCCTCCGCGGCTGGTGCACCGGAGCGCAGGGCCGTGTGGAGCACCTGTCGCTCCTCGGTGACGTTTGCAACCTCCCCCGCGAGCATTGCATCACGCCGTGACCGGACGCCCCTGTCGTCGGCGAATGCGAGAAGGAGCCCGAGATGTTCCTCGTCGATGTGCTGGTGGGAGAAGTCCACCCGGAGGGGCCCGACGGAGAGAACGAACCTCTCCGCGCGTCTGTCGTCGCGCGCAAAGGCTCCTGCGAGCGTGCCGACACGTGCGGCGGAGTCCTCGAGTTCCGCGACCCACTCGTGCGTTTCCACCCTGCAGACGCTACTTGTGTCCTGCAGCGAAGTTCCGTCTGCTGCGACCCGGACGGTCACGCACGGCACCGCCGTTGTACCGTTCCGGTATGGACGACGCTCCCCTCCCGTGGTGGCGCAGCAGACTGAACGTCGCTCTCGCCGCCGCCCTGCTCGTGCTGGCCGGCTTCGCGCTCGGGACACTGATACCCCGCGGCGATGACCCCACCGTCCACAACGCGGTCGATGTCGGCTTCCTCCAGGACATGCGCATCCACCACGAGCAGGCCGTCACGATGGCAATCACCTACCGCAGCCTCGCCTCCACCGGCACCGACCTCGACAACCTGCTGCAGACGATCGCGCTCGAGATCCAGACTCACCAGTCCACCGAGGCCGGCCGGATGGTGCAGCTGCTGCGTCTGTTCGGTGCACCCGAGACGAACGAGACAACGCAGGTGATGGGCTGGATGGGGCACCCGATGCCGATGGACTCGATGCCGGGCCTTGCGACAGATGCACAACTCGATGCGCTCTACCGCGCGCGTGGCGCAGAGGCCGACAGACTCTTTGCCACACTCATGATCGCCCACCACGAGGGTGGCATCGACATGGCACGGTTCGCGGCCGGCAACGCCCGCAACGAGGAGGTCCGTGACCTCGCGCGGGCGATGGTGAAGGCACAGACCGGCGAGGTCGCCGAACTGCGCGCCTCCCTCGGCGGCTGATTCAGCCCGCGGGAGCGGTGGTGACGGTCGGCAGGCTCGTTGCCGGCGGGACGCTGGTCGCGGGAGTTGTGACGGGCCTCGGAACGGTCGTCCTCGGGGCCACGGACGTGGTGGACGACGACGAGGTCGTCGTGGTGTAGTTCGGGTCGTCCTTGTCCCACGGCGGGGGCTGCGAGCCGTAGTCCTCGGGCTCCTTCACACCGTCGAAGATGTAGACGCGGTCGTTGTACTTCACGAGTGCGGGGAAGTACCCGGAGACGAAGATCGGGATGCGGATGCACCCGTGCGACGCGGGGCGGGCGGGCACCTGCATCGCCCCGTGGATGGCGAGACCGAAGTTGAAGTACACAGGGTTCCACATGGTGCCGAGCTTGCTCTCGCGCTTGCCGTACTTGCGGTTGTAGAAGCGGTAGATCCCGGGAGGGGTCACGGCCTGGCCGCAGATGCCCTTCTTGATCGGCTCCTTGCCGTTGTTTCCCTCCTCGCCCGGGTCGATCGTGACCTCCTCGCACCATTCCTCGCCGGTGCCCGACGAGATGTGCGTGACGAGCAGGAGTTCCTTCCCGCGCCACACCGTCATGTACTGACCCTTCAGGTCGATCTCGACGTGCTGCGGTGTGCCCGGCTGGCGCCTCGGCTCGAGTGCCACACCGCCCCTCATGAGGTCCCACGTGGCGGGCGTGACGAAGTCGACCATGGTGTCGATGGAGCGGCCCATGACCGCACCCTGGAACGCCCAGACGGCCATGATCGTGTCGCCGCCGTACACGCCGTCGATGTAGCCGGGGTCGAAGTGGAGGTCCTTCAGCCGTTGCTGGATGCGCCGGACGTCGTCCCCGCGGTCACCGCGGCGCACCGTGCGGGTCTGTGCGACGCACGTGATGGGCTGTGCGGCGGTGCCGCACGCACCGACCGGTGCGGTCGTGCTGGTGGTGGTCGCCGGTGCCGAGGAACCCGGCACCCGCTGGTACACGACCGCCCCGACGACGGTCGCGCAGAGCGCACCCGCCACCATGGTGCCGCGCCACCGCTCCCACCAGGGCCCGGGCGCAGGGGTGGCATCCGCGTCGTCGGCAGGGAAACCGTCGGGGGGGATGCTCACGGGAACAGAAGGCTACCGACGGCCGGTGCCGGCGTTCCGTCGCTCAGGCGGGGCGTGCCGGCGAGATTCGGCGGATCTCCCTGCGCAGCACCCGTGCCTCGTTCAGGATCTTGAGGATGACCCTGGGCGAACTGAGGGTCGACACCCCCCTGGTGCGCGGGAAGTAATCGACGCCGAACTGAATCACGGCGTAACCATGGCGCATCGCGCGCACGACCAGCTCGGCATCGATGAACGAGCCTTCACTCTTCAGCTCGACCCTCTCGAAGATGCGCGTGCGGCACAGCTTGAAGGCGAAGTTGATGTCGCGCATCCTCACGCCGAACATGACCCGCACCATGAGGTTGTAGAGCGTGGAGTACACCGTGCGCACCATTCCCTCGCCGGTGCGGTCGAACCTGTAGGCACTCACCACGTCTGCCTCGTAGTAGCGCAGGAGGCGGATCGCCTTGTGCACGTCGTGCATGTCGAAGGGCAGGTCGGCATCGGTGTAGAGCACGAGATCGCCGGTCGCGGCCTCGAAGCCCGACTTCATCGAGCCACCGAGCTTCCGGTTCGTCGGGTGGTGCACCACCCTGACGCGCGGGTCGGAAGCCGCCATCTCGTCCGCCATCGCGCCCGTGCGGTCGGTGGACGCGTCGTTCACGATGAGGATCTCGTAGTCCGCGATCTCCCCGCCGGCAACGAGGTCGTCGCACTCCTCTCGGGCTGCCTCCACGGCACGCGCGATGTAGTCCTGCTCGTTCCACATCGGGAAGAACACGGACAACTTGCGGAAGCGGGAGCGGTCCATGGGCTCGTCAGGCTAACGGTCGGCACCCACCGGCCGCCCCGCAGCGTCTACCGTCGGGACATGCATCGCACGGGACAGTCGCTCACCCGGGGCTGGCGCTCGGTCCTCATCATCACCTGGATCGCGGCCTTCGCCTGCACCCTCGCCGTCGCCGTGTCGAGCCGCACGGTGGGTCGACCCGTGTGGTGGCTCGGGCCGGGCTCCGACCCCGCGCCGGCCGTCGCGATCCTCGTCCCGGTCGCCATCGTGTTCGCGCCGCTTCTCGCCGCGTTCCGCTCCTGGCACCGCGCGCCGGCTCTGTCGGTGGCGTGTTCGCTGTTGCTGATCGCGCTCGGGGTACCGGACGCACCCGAGCGCCTGTCGGTAGCCGTCGCCGCATGGACGGTGGGGGCCGCGGTTCTCGTCACAAACATCGGGGTGTTGGTCGGCAGGCGCCAGTACCGTTGAGCAGCATGTCGAAGGTCCTCACCTCGCTCCCCGCCGGCGAACGCGTCGGCATCGCATTCTCCGGCGGTCTCGACACCTCGGCTGCCGTGGCCTGGATGCGCGAGAAGGGCGCGGTCCCCTGCTGCTACACCGCCGACCTCGGCCAGCCTGACGAACCGGACCTTCCCGGCGTGCCCGGCCGCGCCCGCGAGTACGGCGCCGAGATCGCCCGTCTCGTCGACTGCCGCGAGGAACTCGTGAACGAGGGGCTGCTTGCGCTGCAGTGCGGTGCGTTCCACATCTCGACCGCCGGCAAGACCTACTTCAACACCACCCCGCTCGGCCGCGCGGTCACCGGCACGTTGCTGGTGCGTGCGATGCACGAGGATTCCGTGGACATCTGGGGGGACGGCAGCACCTACAAGGGCAACGACATCGAACGCTTCTACCGCTACGGCCTGATGGTGAACCCGCAGCTGCGCATCTACAAGCCGTGGCTCGACCCCGCCTTCGTGTCCGAGCTGGGGGGCCGTTCCGAGATGAGCGAGTTCCTCACCTCGCGCAGCCTCCCGTACCGCGCGAGCAAGGAGAAGGCCTACAGCACCGATGCGAACATCTGGGGTGCCACGCACGAGGCGAAGCTGCTCGAGGAGCTCTCGAACGGTATGGAGATCGTGGAGCCGATCATGGGCGTGGCGCACTGGCGCGACGACGTCGCCGTGGCACCGGAGGACGTCACCGTGGACTTCCACGAGGGAATGCCGATCTCGATCAACGGCCGCGAGTTCGCCACTCGGGTCGATCTCGTGTACGAGGCCAACGCAATCGGCGGCCGCCACGGACTCGGCATGAGCGACCAGATCGAGAACCGCATCATCGAGGCAAAGAGCCGCGGCATCTACGAGGCCCCCGGTCTTGCCCTGCTGCACATCGCCTACGAGAGACTGGTCAGTGGCATCCACAACGAGGCCACCATCGAGAACTACCGCACGATGGGCCGCCGCCTCGGTCGTCTCCTCTACGAGGGACGCTGGTTCGACCCGCAGAGCCTGATGCTGCGCGAGCCGCTGATGCGTTGGGTGGGCAGCGCGGTCACCGGTTCCGTCACCCTGCGCCTGCGCCGCGGTGATGACTGGAGCATCCTCGACACCGACAGCCCGAACCTCACCTATGCACCCGACCGGCTCAGCATGGAGAAGGTCGAGGACGCCGCGTTCGGTCCGCTCGACCGCATCGGGCAGCTGACGATGCGCAACCTCGACATCGACGACAGCAGGACGAAGCTGGACGTCTACCGGTCGGCGGGCACCCTCACAGGTTCCAACCTGCTGGCCATCGAGGACAACCTCTGACACAGCCCGGCCACGAGCGCCGCGCGGTCCGCCATCCTCGACAGCACCACGTGCTCGTCGGCGCCGTGTGCGCCGCCGCCCACCGCACCGAGTCCGTCCAGGGTGGGCACACCGATGGCGGCGGTGAAGTTGCCGTCGCTCCCCCCGCCCACCGTGATGCCGCGCGCCTCCGGGAGACCCGACCGTTCGCTGACGTCACGAGCGATGGCAAGGAGTGTCTCCGCGGCTGATTCATGCATTGGCGGACGCCCGATGCCACCCATGATCTCGAGCCTCGTGCCGGGCACGGTGGTGCGCAGCGCGGCCATCGCAGCCTCGACGCGCTCCTTCTCCCCCGGCACGGCCACGCGCACGTCGACGAAGCACGATGCCGACTCGGGCACCACGTTGTCCGCGGTGCCGGCGCTGGCGACCGTGGGCGTGACCGTGGTCCCCTTCGAAGTGTCGGCGATGGCGACGATCTGCGGGATGAGATGGGCGAGTTCCACGAGCGAGTTGACCCCCTTCTCGGGTTCGAGACCGGCGTGCGAGGCACGGCCGTACACCTTCACTTCGAACGTCCCCGTGCCCTTCCTGCCGGTCTTCAGAACACCGCCGTCGGCACTCGGCTCGATCACGAGTACGGCCCCGCAGGCACGGGCACGTTCCTCGATGAGCGCACGCGACCCGCGCGAGCCGATCTCCTCGTCGGCCGACAGGAGAATCTCCACGTGTGACCGGTCGTCGAGCGCGGCGACCGCGTGGAGCACCTGCACGATGCCAGCCTTCATGTCGAACACACCGGGACCGGTTGCGGTGTCACCGTGCACGGTGAACGGCCGCTGCGCCAGGGTGCCTGCAGGGTGCACGGTGTCATGGTGGCCGAGAACCAGCACGCGCGGCTCGCCCCCGCCCTTCCAGTGCACGTGCGGCCCGACCGGGGAAGCAACGAGTTCGGGCGCATGACCGAGCAGGCGCACCATGAGGCCCGACAGGAGGCGTGCGTGCACCGTGAGACGGTCGATGTCGCGTGACGGCGACTCGGCGCCCACGAGGGAGGCCAGGTCGGCCGTCATCGCGGCAGTGTCGAACATCGATGCATCAACCATCACAGGAATCGTGCCATGCCGGGCCGGGCCCGCGGGGCCTCGATTGCACTCACCGCTCGAAGAGGGTCTCGACGACGGTGCCGGCCGCCGAGAGGACCTCGGCCAGAGGCTCCACACCGAGCCCGGGGCCGGCGGGCACACGCAGGCAGCCGTTCTCCAGCACCAACGGTGGCGTCACGTCGGACACGAAGTAGCGCGAGCTGGCCGAGAGGTCAGCGGTCATGGTGCACGCCGGATGGGTGGCAAGAGCGAGACACCCGGCCCGGCCGATGCCGGACTCGAGCATGCCCCCGACCCACGCGTCGATGCCGTTCTCGGCGCACAGCCGGAGGATCGCCGTGGCCGCATGGAAGCCGCCCAGGCGGGAGGGCTTCACGTTGATCACCGAGCACGCAGCCGACGAGATCGCGTTCACCACATCGACGATGCCGCCGATCGATTCATCGAGGCACACAGGGGTGGCGATGGCCCGTGACAGGGCCGCATGCGACTGCAGGTCGTCCGCAGGGAAGGGCTGCTCCACCAGGCGCACCGCGAACTCGTCGAGGAACGCGAGGTTCCTGACATCGTGCGGGCCGTAGGAACCGTTCGCATCCACGTGGATGTCGACCCCCGCGGGCAGGGCCGCACGGACGGCAGCCACCACGTCGCGGTCGCGGCCCGGTGCGATCTTCAGCTTGATGCGCGGGTAGCCCTCTGCCGCGCGCTGCACGGCCTCATCGACAACCGCCTCCACGGTCGGGTGCAGGCCGACCACCGCGCCCACCGGCACGAGATGCACGTTGCGCCGGCCGAGCGCGGCGGCAAGCGGGATGCCACGCTGCCGTGCGTCGATGTCCGCGAGAGCTGACGACACCGCGTGGTCGGCCATGGGCATCGAGGGTTCTTCGTCGTCCCAGTCATCGCCCATGTCGTCGTCGGACTCCCCGACCAGGGATGGCACGAGGACCTCCCGCATGTGCGTGACGGAGAGTTCCCGGGTCTCCCCCGTGTAGAAGGAGCCCTCCGGCGCGACGTTCTCTCCCCAGCCCACCGTGCCGTCGTCAGCGGTGACCTCGACAAGCACCGCCGTGCGTGTGAGGTGGTCGCCGCTGGCGGTGCGCAAGGGTGCCACAAGGGTCAACGGCACGTGGAAGAGCCGGACCCTGTCGATGCGCATGGGCCAAGGCTATGGGTGTGGTTGTCGACGCCCACGGGCGGTCCCGGCAGTTGCCGGCCGGGACCACTCACGTGAGCCCGGGGCTCATGCCTCCCGCGTTCCCGCGGGGCTCAAGCCTCCCGCGTTCCCGCGGGGATCAGGCCTCCCGCGTTCCCGCGGGGTTCAGGCGAGGTCAGAGCGGTCGTGCTCCCTCACCGTGGTCCAGGCTGCGGCGAAGTCGCGGACGACCTTGTCCTTTGCATCGTCGCACCCGTACACCTCGGCGACTGCCCGCAGCTGCGAGTTGGAACCGAAGATGAGGTCGGCACGGCTGGCCGTCCACTTCACGGCACCCGACGTGCGGTCGCGTCCCTCGAACGTCTCCTCCGA
>JBJTBF010000049.1:0-27627 GCA_046091145.1 Acidimicrobiales bacterium
CTTGTCCTTTGCATCGTCGCACCCGTACACCTCGGCGACTGCCCGCAGCTGCGAGTTGGAACCGAAGATGAGGTCGGCACGGCTGGCCGTCCACTTCACGGCACCCGACGTGCGGTCGCGTCCCTCGAACGTCTCCTCCGACTTGTCGGTGGGCGTCCACTGCACCGACATGTCGGTGAGGTTCACGAAGAAGTCGTTGCCGAGCACACCGGGCTTCGCGGTGAGGACACCGGTCTTCGAGTTGCCGTGCGTCGCACCGAGCGCCCGCATGCCGCCGACGAGGACGGTCATCTCGGGTGCCGACAGTGTGAGCAGGGTGGCCCTCTCGACCAGCAGCTGCTCGGTCGTGGCGAGGTGGCCCGGCTTAAGGAAGTTGCGGAAGCCGTCGAACGTGGGCTCCAGCACCGCGAACGACTCCGCGTCGGTCTGCTCGGCGGTTGCGTCGGTGCGACCGGGGGTGAACCCGACCTCCACGCTCACGCCGGCATCCTTCGCTGCCTTCTCCACGGCGGCCGTGCCCGCGAGCACGATGAGGTCGGCCAGGGAGATCTTGGTTGCGCCCTTGGCGTTGAACTCCTTCTGGATTCCCTCGAGCGTGCCGAGCGCCTTCGCGAGCTCTGCGGGCTCGTTGGCCTCCCAGTCCTTCTGTGGGGCCAGACGGATGCGTGCGCCGTTCGCGCCGCCCCGCTTGTCGGTGCCGCGGAAGGTGGATGCCGAGGCCCACGCTGTCTTGACCAGCTGCTGCACGGTGAGACCCGATGCCAGCACCTGTGCCTTCAGGCCCGCGATGTCGGCGGCGCTCACCAGTGGGTGGTCGACTGCCGGCACGGGGTCCTGCCAGATCAGGTTCTCGGCGGGCACGAGCTTGCCCAGGTACCGGGCCTTCGGGCCCATGTCGCGGTGGGTCAGCTTGAACCATGCGCGCGCGAACGCGTCGGCGAACTCGGCCGGGTTCTCACGGAAGCGCTTCGAGATCTTGGCGTACTCCGGGTCGAACTTCAGGGCGAGGTCCGCGGTGGTCATGATCGGCGCGTGCTTGCGTGATGTGTCATGTGCATCCGGCACGGTGCCGGCCAGCGCGCCACCCTTGGGGATCCACTGCTGTGCACCGGCGGGGCTCTTCGTGAGCTCCCACTCGTTGTCGAGCAGGATCTCGAAGTAGTCGTTGTCCCACGCGATCGGGTTGCGCGTCCATGCACCCTCGATGCCGCTCGTGATGGTGGCCACGCCGTGACCCTCACCCATCGAGTTGCGCCAGCCGAAGCCCATCTCCTGGATGGGTGCGGCCTCCGGCTCGGGGCCGACGTGCTTGCCCGGGTCGCCGGCGCCGTGCGCCTTGCCGAACGTGTGACCACCGGCCACGAGCGCCACGGTCTCGGCGTCGTTCATCGCCATGCGACCGAACGTGTCACGGATGTCGCGCGCCGAGGCGATGGGGTCGGGGTTCCCGTTCGGGCCCTCCGGGTTCACGTAGATGAGACCCATCTGCACAGCGGCCAGCGGGTTCTCGAGCTCGCGGTCACCGGAGTAGCGGTTGTCGGCGAGCCAGGTGTTCTCCGAGCCCCAGTAGGTGTCGTCCGGCTCGAACACGTCGGCACGACCGCCGCCGAACCCGAACGTCCTGAAGCCCATGGAGTCGAGGGCGACGTTGCCCGCGAGCACGAACAGGTCGGCCCAGGAAATCTGCTTGCCGTACTTCTTCTTCACCGGCCACAGGAGACGGCGCGCCTTGTCGAGGTTGCCGTTGTCGGGCCAGCTGTTCTGCGGGGCGAAGCGGTGCATGCCCTCGCCTGCGCCGCCGCGGCCGTCCTGGATGCGGTAGGTGCCGGCGGCGTGCCATGCCATGCGGATGAAGAACGGGCCGTAGTGGCCGTAGTCGGCGGGCCACCAGTCCTGCGAGTCGGTCATCAGCGCGGTGAGGTCCTTCACCACTGCGTCGAGGTTCAGCTTCCTGAACTCCTCGGTGTAGTCGTAGTCGTCGTCCATCGGGTCGCCGACGGCGGGGTTGTTGTGCAGAACCTTCAGGTTCAGCTGGTTCGGCCACCAGTCGATGTTCCCGGTGCCGACTGCCGGTGCGGTCATGGCGCCCGTCACCGGGCACTTGCTCACATCAGTCATGTTGTTGTCTCCTTGTGTGTGGGGTGTGTTCTTGTGGGTTGGTCAGTGGTTGTGTGTCGCGGTCGCCCGTGACGTCTGGTCAGTGACCGCCGCACCGGTCTGCGTCTGGCAGTCCGGGCAACGGCCCCAATATGCGACTTCTGCCTCGTCGATCAGGAAGTCCATGTCGTCGGCCGCGGTGAGGCACGGCGTGTAGCCGACGGCACAGTCGACGTCGACCACCTTCGCGCAGCCGCGGCAGATGAGATGGTGGTGGTTGTCGTTCACTCTGTCCTCGTAGAGGGCAGGTGACCCAATCGGCTGGATGCGGCGAATGAGGCCCTTCTCGGTGAGCAACGTGAGCGTGTCGTAGACCGCCTGGCGCGAGATGGCACCGATGTGGTTGCGGGCCTCCTCGAGAACACCGTCAGCGGTGATGTGGGGGTGGTCACCGACCACGCGCAGCACGGCAAGCCGCTGGGCGGTGACATTCACACCGTGCTGGCGCAGCATCTCGTCGGCGGCGGAAGCCATCGGGGGTGAGAATAACGAGGGAATCTGTACGGAGTCCAGTTTCGTCAATGTGACGAAAGTCCTCACGGGGTCGCGCCGGCGACCTGGCGGTGCCCGGGGTGGGGATCGAACCCACAAGGTGTTGCCACCCGGGGGGTTTAAGCCCCCTGCGTCTGCCAGTTCCGCCACCCGGGCAGGGTGAGCAGGGTCAGGCTACGCGCGAGTCGGGCACCCGTCGCGGGCGACCCGGGGTGCTGTCGGTGGCCTGGATCGTGAACTGCAGCATCGACCGCCACAGCAACGTGCGCACGCGGTCGGCCTCGGGAGGCGCGAGCCGGTTCACCACGATGACACCCTCGATCATGTCGCCAATGACGGCGGTGAGCGGCCGGTCAGCGATCCGCACGGCTACCACTCCCCCCGTGCCGCCGCGGCCGCGGCGCACGGTTCGGTCGAGGCCCACGATGCGCGGCGGAGAACGGAAACCCGGGGCGGCGAGACCCATCTCGCTTGCCCGCTCGGCCAGGACGAGGGCCGCCGATGTGAAGGTGGAGGTGCCCGCTGTCCGCATGCAGGCATGGTGCCAGGAGGGTGTGACAGACCGTCGTTCTATGGTGTCCCGATGGCGGGCAACGACGACACAGGCGACATCCTGAACCCGGTGCAGCACGAGGTGCTCGCCGCCCTGCGCGTGCCCGACGACTGGGCCCCGCTCGAGGGCGCCGTCGTTGCGCGCACCGAGCAGCTGCTCGTCGACGAACTCGGCCCGGTCAGCGACCGGTTCACCAAGAAGGACCCCCTGTGGATCAGCAAGCACGCGCTCACCACGGTGCACGGGTGCGAGCTGCACTTCCTCGAGCAGACGAAGGAGCCGTTCACGTGGAACGTGAACACGGTGCGCGGCACCATCGTGCACAAGGCGGTCGAACTGCTCCTCAACTGGCGGGGTCCCGTCACACCGGCCGACCTCGTCGACGAGGCGATCGACGCGATCGCCCAGAACCCGCGCGAGAAGGCGAGTGATTTCCTCGACCAGCTGCCTTCTGCCGACATGGCACAGCTCCGCGGCGCGGTCCTCGGTGCGGTCACGAACTTCGTCGACACCTTCCCGCCGCTGAAGCGCCAGTGGCGGCCGTTGGTGGAGTACCCGGCGTACTACTCGCTCTTCGACGACTCCGTGGTGTTCAGCGCGCGCATGGACCTTGTCATCGGCGTGCCCGGCCGGCGCGTGATCATCGACCTGAAGACAGGCCGGCTCACCCCCACCCACCGCGATGACCTGCGCTTCTATGCGCTCGTGGAGACCCTGAAGTCGCGACAGGCGCCCCGTCTCGTTGCCTCGTTCTCGCTCGATGCGTCGCGACTCGACGAGGAGCCCGTGTCAGAGGACGTGCTGGCGGCTGCGGTGCGCCGCACGGCCCGCGGTGCGGTGGCGATCGCCGAGCTGCGCAATGGCGGACGCGAGCCCGTGCTGCGCCCCGGCCCGCAGTGCAGATGGTGCCCCGTGGCGGACACATGCGAGGAGGGTGCGCGCCACCTGCGCACACTCGCGGGCGACGACGACTAGTCGCCCGCGGGCACGTGGGGTGTCATCACCGCAAACGGAACGCCGAGGCCGGCCGCGGCCCTCACCGTGGCGATGCGACGACCGGGCTGCACGGCGGTCTTCGGCGGTGACATCACGTCGGGCCCGAGCCAATTCGTTAGCGCATCGATGTCGGCGACGCTCAGCACCATTCCCCACAGCCGCGCCCCGGGTTCGGTGACGTGCGGACCCGAGACGATCTCGATCACACAGTTCTCCAGCATGTGGAACCTCTGCGTGACGCCCCGGCCCGCATCCCTCACACGCCGCATCCCGAGGCCGAGCACGGTCTCGAATGCCGCACTGGTGCGCTCGCCGTCATCGGTGTTCACCACCACGTGGTCGAGCCGCACCCCCACCGTCGGCCCGATCGGTGACTCGCCGGCGGGCGGGCCCGACGACATCACGAGACGGGTGTTGATGCCGTCGATGTCCACTGTCGCCTCACGGTCGGCCGAGAGGGTCCAGGAGTCCAGCGAGGGCGTGCCGTCCTCGAGCACGAGTTCGACATCAGAGAGGTGGGCAACACCACCGGGGAAGGAAAGGCCGATGCTCTCCCACGGCCCACGCGCACCGAGTGCGGTGAGCCGGACCAGACGAGTCACAGGAAGGGGAAGGGTCAGCCCCGGCCCATGTTCGGGCGCTTGCCGTGGTTCGCCTTGGAGCGGCGCATGCGTGCCTTGCGCTTCTTGGTCTTCTTCGACATAGGTCTTTCAGACTATCGGTCGATGGGCGCCGGCCCACTTCCTCAGGCAGGACGCCACCGTCGCTTGCCGTCCGCATGACGGCGTCCCTTGTCGTCCTTGATCGAGCACACGTACCTGCGGCCCTTCACGAGCGCAGTGCGGCCAGGCCCGTTGCACGGCCCACCGGGAACCACGCGTGACACCACCTCGCCGCCGGGGACGGTGGTGGAGGTCGCCGTCGAACCCGGACCGGTGGCCGGCGTGGTGGCGGACTTCGGGGGAACGGTGGTGGCCGGCGGCGCGGTCGTCACCGACGGAAGTGTGGTTGTCGGGGAGGGAGCCGAGCCCCACGCGTGAATCGTGACGTCGGCGCACCCACCCTCGAACCGCTTGCGGATGAAGCCGTGCTCGCTCGCGTCCATCGACAGGCCCCAGTGGCTCTTCACGGCAACCCAGTCGGCGAGGTACTCGCACGTGTACGCGGTGCGGGGCGGCATCCACTGTGAGGGGTCCCTGTCCCCCTTCGACCTGTTCGACGAGGCCGACACCGCGATGAGTGCGCGTGCGTCGGAGAGGTCGTTCGCGAACGCCTCACGCTGGGCCGCCGTCCACGACCGCGCCCCGGAGTCCCACGCCTCCTTCAGTGCAACCACATGGTCGATGTCGAACGTGGAGGGATCCGACGTCGTCACACCGTCGTATGCCGACCACCAGTCACCGGCCACGACCTTGCACCCGAACGCATCGACCTGGGCCTTCGAGGTGCTCTCGGCGATGAGCACCTCCTCGCGGGTGTCGCACGAGTCGCCGTCAGCATCCACCCAGTGCTTGAACATCGACCGCGAATAGCCGGTCTCGTTCTCGTTCCGGACCGTGATGCCTGCGAGAACGGCGAGACCCGTGGGGTCGCCGGCGGTGCCGGTCGCACGGTCCGGCCCGGTGGTGAGTGCCGATGCGGACGAGTGGAACGGCACGAACGAGAGAGCGACGGCGGGGATCACCATCGATGCGGCGCAACGCCTGCTGCTCTTCACGCCTTCATGTCTAGCGTGCGGACTAGATGCCCGGTGAGATGTCCGGGCGCATCCTGCGGTTGCCCCGGTTCTCCAGGGCCTCGGGCACCGGATGGAAGTCGTGGCCCATCGCGGTGAGTCGGTACTCGTGACGTGCGGGACGCTCGCTGTAGGGCACACGCCCCAGCAGGCCGGCATCGACGAGAGTGTTCAACCTGTCGATGTGGGAGAGCCCCGTCCTCTTCACGGCTCGAAGAACACAAGTACGGTGTGGCACACCCGATGTGTTTGGTCAGTCTTGGTTTGCCACCCCTGACGGGTCAGGGAGTTCCACGAAGATGCACTCCCCGGGGCACACATCTGCAGCCTCGACCACTGCCTGCATGCGGCGCGGCTCGACGTGCGCCATCGAACCCGCCCCACCCGGGTCATTCAGCACCGTGCCGTTCTCCACGACGTACGCGATGCCGTCCTCGAGCAGTGTGAACACCTCCGGACAGTGGTCCATGCACAGGCCATCGCCCGTGCAGAGGTCCTGGTCGATCCACACTCGCACGTCGGCGACGGTACCTGCGTGTTCGCGGCCCGCACTCACCTAGCCTCCGTGAACTATGACCCCGAACCCGCCCGGCCCTCCCGTCGCACCGAGGACGCACCACGTGTGGCACCGGCCCACCGGCGACGAGACCGACGACTGGGCGTGGCTCGCCGACCGCGACGACCCGCGCACGGTTCAGTACCTCGAGGCGGAGAACAACTGGAGTGATGCGTGGTTCGCGCCCCGTGCAGGGCTCATCGAGGAACTGTTCGGCGAGATCAAGTCGCGCGTGAAGGAGGACGATGACTCCGTCCCCGTGCTGAGTGACGGCTGGTGGTACGGCTCGCACACGGCGACCGGCCGTGCGTACGCGGTGCACACCCGGGGGACGACTGCCGACCGGGTACGTGACACCGTGCTGCTGGACGAGAACGCCGAGGCCGAGGGGCACGGGTACTTCTCGGTGAACGTGTTCGACGTGTCGAACGACGGAGGTGTGCTCGCATGGTCGGCCGACACCGACGGCAGCGAGCTGCACACGTTGCGGTTCAGGCGCATCGGCGACGGTGCCACGGTGGATGCCGAGATACCCGGCACCGCCTGGGGCGGGTCGGCATGGTCTTCGGACGACAGACACTTCTTCTACGTGGTGCCCGACGAGGCGATGCGGCCGTGGCGCGTCATGCGCCATGCGATGGGGACCGCGGCTGACGACGACGTCGTCGTGTTCGAGGAACCCGACGAGCGGTTCTACGTGGGCGTCGGTCTCACGAGGTCGCATGAGTGGATCGTGATCGACAGCGCGAGCCGCACGACATCAGAGGTGCTGCTGCTGCCCGCCGGGGATCCATTCGCTTCCCCGCGCACCGTCAGACCACGTGCCGACGGGCTCGAGTACTCGGTCGACCACTGGGGGGACACCTTCCTCGTGCTGCACAACGACGGCGCCGAGGACTTCCGGATCGACATCGCCGACGAGGCCGACCCCTCCGTGTGGCGGCCCTTCGTCGCCCCCGAGCCCGGTTCGCGCATCACCCGGGTGGACTGTTTCCGGCGGTTCGCACTCATGCAGCGATGGGAACGCGGCCAGCAGACCGTCTCGGTGCTCGACCGGGACGGGGCCGTGCTCGGGCTGCACGTGATGGATGCCCCCCACGAACTTGAGCTCGACTCGAACCCCGAATGGGACACCACCGAGGTGCGGGTGTCGTACCAGTCTCTCGCAGTCCCGCCCACCGTCGCGGCGTTCCCCGTGAACGACGGCCGGGTGGATGCCGGGACCCTCACCGTGCTGAAACAGACCGAGGTCCCGAACGCGGGTCTGGCCGACTACGTGTCACGACGTGAGTGGGCCCGCGCCGATGACGGGACACTCGTGCCCCTCGACATCGTGCACCGTGCGGACACCGCACTCGACGGCAGCGCGCCGTGCCTGCTGTACGCATACGGCAGCTACGAGGCATCGATGGCGCCATGGTTCTCGGCGGCACGCCTGTCGCTGCTCGACCGCGGATGGGTGTGGGCACTCGCCCACCCGCGCGGCGGTGGTGAGATGGGCCGGCGTTGGTACACCGAGGGGAAACTGCTGAACAAACGCAACACGTTCACCGACACCCTCGCGTGCGCCCGCCATCTGGGGGCAGCCATCGTCGACCCGTCGCGCATCGCCGTGCGGGGCGGCAGCGCGGGTGGCCTGCTCGTCGGGGCGTGCATCACGATCGACCCGGGCATGTTCCGGGCCGCGGTCGCGGAGGTGCCGTTCGTCGACGTGGTCACCACGATGTCGGACCCCTCGCTGCCGCTCACCGTCACCGAGTGGGAGGAGTGGGGCGACCCGCGCAGTGAGCCCTGGGCCACCTACATGCGCTCGTACTCGCCGTACGACAACACCGCCGATGTGCGCTATCCCGACCTGTACGTCACGGCCGGCCTGAACGACTCGCGCGTGAGCTACCACGAACCGGCGAAATGGGTCGCGAAACTGCGTGCGGTGTCGCCGGGAACCACCGTGGTCCTCAAGTGCGAGATGGGGGCGGGTCATGGCGGCCCGTCGGGCCGCTATGACAGGTGGCGTGACGAGGCCCGCACACTTGCGTTCCTGTCGCACAGCGTCCGCTGAGACCCGCCGACCCCGTTCCCGCTCCGTCAGCGCAGCGCGGCCGAGGCGACCAGGGCCGCAATCATCAGGATGTTCCGCGCAACGTCGCGTCGTGACGGGGGCCGTGCTGCCCGCACACCGAAGCATGCACACGGAACGGTGCTGCCGGTTGCCACCTGCACCACGAGGAAAGCGGTGAACACCGCGAGCAGCACCGTCGCTGCACCGAGCGTTGCCGCGGATGGTGCGCTCACCACGAGAACGGACCCGAGCACGGTCTCCACGAACGGGACCACGGCCGCGACCGGCTGCGGCAACGACTGCGCACGTGCCGCGGCACGCCACGACCTCATGTCGGTGAGCTTGTTCGCGCCCGCCCAGGCGAACGCGGCGCCGACGGGCGCGGCAAGCAGCCAGGACAGGGACCACATCGCCGTGCCGGACCGTCAGTCCGCCGCGACGGCCCGGGTGACCTTGCCGCGGTAGAAAGCCATCGCATCACCGGCATCGTCGATGTGGTCAAGTGACTCCACCCGGCCCACGACGAAGAGATGGTCCCCCACCACGGACTCGGACTCCACCGTGCAGTCGATCGTGGCGATGCAACCCGCGAGTTCGGGCATGCCGCCGGGCGAGGCGGACCACTCGATGCCGGCGAAGCGGTCCTCGGACTCGCGCGCGAAACGCCAGCACAGCTCGTCCTGTCCGTGGGCGAGGACATTCACACAGAAGCGACCGGAGGACGAGATGGCGCGCCACGAACCGGAGTTCACACCGGGGAGGAAGCCGACGAGCGGCGGGTCGAGCGACACCGACACGAACGAACCGATCGTGATCCCCTGGGGCGCACCGTGGGCGTCGAGACCCGTCACCACGACGACGGACGTGGGCACATGCCCCAGCACCGCGCGGAACCTTGAGGAGTCGATGTCACTTGCCACGCGCCCACAGTAGACGCGTCCGTGTCAGACGCCGATGACGAGACCTTCCCGCGCCGGGAACACCTCGACGGCACTCGGCGTGCATGCGGCACGTGCATCGAGTTCGTCGTCCGTGCGGACGGGGTCGTGGTGGAACAGGGCGAGACGCCTGGCCCGGCACGCCATTGCCACGCCGACCGCGAAGTCCTGGGTGCAGTGACCGAAGTAATACTTCTCGCTGAACTCGGCGGGCGTGTACTGCGAGTCGTGGATCAGCAGGTCCACACCGTCGGCGAGTTCGCGCACCGCGTCGGGCACCACGAGCGAACCGTCATACGGCTGCTGGTGGTCGGAGATGTACGCGACCGACGAGCCGCCGAACTCGAGCCGGTAGCCGAGAGTGGGGCCCACGTGGGGAACGAAACGCGACACCACGCGGATGCCACCGACACTGAACACGTTGTCACCGAGGTCGTGGAAGCGGACTGTGCCCGAGTAGAGATCGAGGCCCACGGGGAACTGTGGCGGCGAGATGATGCGGTCGAAGGCGTCCTTCACGGTGCGGCGACGGCCCTGGCGCGGGGCGTACACATCGAGCTCGTTGCCCTCCTCCAGGATCGGCTGGAAGAACGGCAGTCCCTGCACGTGGTCCCAGTGGAGATGGGTGACGAGGGCGGTGCCGCGGAACGGACGCTCGGTCAGCAGGTTGCCGAGATAGCGCGCACCGGTGCCGAGGTCGAGGATCACCAACGTTCCGTCGGCTGCACGCACGGACACGCATGCGGTGTTGCCGCCGTAACGCGCGGTCTCCGGGCCGTGGCACGGCGTCGAACCACGCACGCCATGGAACGTGACCTCAAGGTTGCTGACCCCCACGACGGTCACGCTACGCACCGTGCCCTTCGACGGACAGGGGCGCGCGGGGTGACGCTTGTCGCAACGTTCGGGCTACGGTCGGCCCATGACCATCACCGCCTCATCTGCCCACGCGAACGGAGTCGACTTCACCTGGCTCGAGTGCGGCTCGGGCCCGCTCGCCCTGTGTCTCCACGGGTTCCCCGACAGTGCGCACTCCTGGCGTCACCTGCTGCCCGCCCTCGCCGATGCGGGTTACCGGGCGGTCGCCCCGTTCATGCGCGGCTACGCCCCCACGAGCGTGCCGTCCGACGGCCTCTTCCAGACAGGCGCCCTCTCGGCGGATGCGAACGCGCTGCACGAGGTTCTCGGCGGTGGCGACGATGCCGTGCTGGTCGGCCACGACTGGGGGGCGCCCGCGGTCTACGGGGCCGCGGCCAGCGCACCCGGGAGGTGGAGCAAGGTGGTGGGCATGGCGGTGCCGCCCGGCGGCGCGATGGGTGCCGCGTTCGTGACGAACACAGACCAGCTGAAGCGCAGCTGGTACATGTTCTTCTTCCAGCACCCCCTCAGTGACATCGTCGTTCCGTCGAACGACCTCGCGTTCATCGACATGATCTGGCGTGACTGGTCACCGGGCCATCCCTCGGCGGACGACGCGGAGAACGTGAAGAAGTGCCTCCGCGCGCCGGAGAACATGGCAGCCGCACTCGGCTACTACCGCGCGACCCTCGGCCAGGGAAAGCGCAGTCCCGAGTACGACGCGATCCAGGCGGCGGGCTCGGGTGAGCTCACACAACCGACGCTGTACCTGCACGGAAGAAACGACGGATGCATCGGCGCCGAGGTCGCGGAGTCCGCACGCGCGATGTGCCCGTGGGCGACGGTGGAGATCGTGGAGGGTGCGGGCCACTTCCTGCAGCTCGAGCAGCCGGCGCGCGTGAACGAGCTCATCACCGGGTTCCTCGCCTGACGCTGAACTCCGTGCGGCGGCCGGACCTCACGGAAGACTGACGACCGCCCCGTCATCGACGGCGAGACCCTCAGCCACGAGCGCATCGAGCAGACCGTGCGCCCTGCCGGGGTCCCCGTCGAGAGCCATCACATCGACCAGTTGCCCGCGGGTGCGGGGGCCGTCGACGAGCGCACGCATCGCACGTCCACGCGCCTGCCGGTCGGACCCCTCGAAGCGTGCCTGCGGACGGCTCGCGGCAGCTGACATCGGTGCGGGGTCGGCAACACCCGGGTCACCCGCCCACGCGCACTCACCTGCGAGCGGGCACGCACCGCAGTCCGGTTTTCGTGCCGTGCAGCGCGTCGCACCGAAGTCCATCAGTACCTGGTTCCACTCCCATGCGAGACCCTGCGGCACGAGCGCATCGGCCCGCTGCTGCAGCTCGCGGGCCGTCATCGAACGGCCGTCGAGTCGCGAGAGCACGCGCGACACGTTGGTGTCCACGACCGCGGCGTCGGCGCTGCGCGTGAACGCAAGCACGGCACGCGCGGTGTACTGGCCGATGCCCGGCAACGACAGCAGTTCGTCGAGACTGCGCGGGAGTTCGCCGCCCATCCGCCCGGCAACAACCGTCGCCGCGGCATGCAGGTTGCGGCACCGTCGCGGGTAGCCGAGTCCCTGCCACAGCGCGAGGGCCTCACCGAGCGGTGCGTTCGCCAGCGCCGCCGGTGTCGGGAACCGTTCCACGAATGCGTCGTAGCGCTGCAACACCCTGGCGACCGAGGTCTGCTGCAGCATCACCTCGGAGACCAGCACGCGCCAGGGGTCGAGCGTGCGTCTCCACGGAAGGTCCCTCAGTTCCGCGCCACCGGTGGCGAGAAGTCCCGCGACGATCCGTCCGTCACGGCCGTCGGTGGTCAGTCGGCCCACACGTCCTGTCCGTCGTACGGACGACGGCGACCGGGTGCGAACCCGCGCTTCCACACCATGACGCGACGGCGGAAGTAGCAGACCTCCTTGCCGTCCTGGTTGAAGCCCTTGGTCTCGACAGTGACGACACCGCGGTCGTTCCTCGACTTGCTCTCCTGCACGTCGAGGACACGGGTCTCGGCGTGGATGGTGTCGCCGTGGAACGTGGGGAACTTGTGCTGGAGTGTCTCCACCTCGAGGTTCGCGATTGCTGCGCCGCTGACGTCGGGCACGCTCATGCCGAGCACCAGCGAGTACACGAGGTTTCCGACCACCACGTTGCGGCCCTGCACGCTCTCCTTCGCGAACCAGTCGTTCGTGTGGAGGGGGTGATGGTTCATCGTGATCATGCAGAACAGATGGTCGTCGTACTCGGTGATGGTCTTGCCCGGCCAGTGCCGGTACACGTCGCCCGGCACGAAGTCCTCGAGGCACCTGCCGAACGGTCGCTCGTGTGTCGTCATGAGCCCGACGCTAATCGGGCTTCGCCTGGCCACCCGTATCGTCGTTGTACTCGAGGTCACCCGGCTCGAAAGTGGGCATGCGGAACTGGCCGGTGCGGTCACGCGGCGCGTAACGCTCCACCCAGTCGGCCGTCGTGAGTCCGCGCGCGGCCTGCTTGGAGGCCACTGCCTTCATCGCATACAGCTTGTGCGCACGGTCGATGGAGAACGGACCGACGCGCAGTGACAGGTAGCTCAACCACCCGACGAGGATCGGCAGCCAGTACTGCGCGATGCGGTACGACAGCACTCCGACGGCTGCCGTGGATCCCGCGAGACCGAACCCCGTGAGTGACGGGATGTAGACACCCTCCACGATGCCGAGCCCGCCCGGGGTGATGGGGATCACCGACAGCACGTTGGCGAGCCCGAAGGACACGATGAGTGCATCCACGCTCAGGTTGCCGCCGAATGCACGCAGGAATATCCACAGTGACGCGGCGTCGAGCAACCAGTTCAGGGTGGCCCACCCGACGACCCGCACGAGCATCCCGCGGTCCTGCGCGAGACCCTCGATACGGCCCCCGAGATGCGCAAGGACGTCGGCGGCATGGTTCTCGTCCATGCGCAGGCGGCGCGCGACGGCGCGCACCAGACGTTCCGCGCGGCCCTGGCCCTCGACGAGACCGAACACCACGAACCCCGCGAACGCCATCAGGATGACACCGACGATCGCGGCCGTCCCGTAGACCGCGTTCACTCCCCGGCCGGGGATGGACACGATGAGACCGAACCACAGGATCAGGTTCAGCATCACCGCGGAGCCGATGCCTGCGGTGGCAAGGGCGAACGCAGCGTCCGGGCCCTCCACCTTGCTCATGGTCAGCAACCGGTAGCCGAGCGCCGTGCTGGCCGCACTGCCGCCGGGCATCACGTTGCCGAGGGCCTTGGTGCTGAGCTGGATGCGGAACAGGCGCGGCAGCGGGATGTGGTTGCCCTGTTCGCCGAGCGCGGCACGGGTGAGCAGGGAGTAGCAGAACAGCGACACGGCCTGCAGGCCGACCCCGACGACGAGAAGGTTCGGCTCGATGCGGTTGAGGTCGCCGGCCGCATCACGCAGTTTCGGAAGCAGGGGCAACACGAACAGGTACACCACGAGGGCAGCCACCACCCAGTAGACGGTGCGCCCGAGCCCGGACTTGCGTCTTGGTTCGTCTGCGACGTCGAGGTCAGTCATCCCCACCACTCTTGCCGCCGGCGCCGCGCACCACGGGGAATGCGCGCACGAGTCCCACGAGAGCCGTGCGCAGCGCGGGGCCCAACTCGGCATCGGTTTTTCCCAGCCTCACGAGGACGAGATCACGGTCGGGAACCACCCACACGTTCTGGCCCTCGTAACCGAATGCCGCCATCGACCCGGGCAACCGCGGCTCCAGCCACCAGTGCGCGCCGTAGCCCACCCCGTTCTCGGGGTCGGTTGCCGTCCACGTGCGGCCGTGCTCCACCCATCCGACGGGGAGGATCCGCCTGCCGTCCCACACACCGTCGTTCGCGTACAACCAACCGAAGCGGGCGAAGTCACGTGCTGTCGCGTACACGAACGACGAACCCACGAAGTTCCCCGATCGGTCGTACTTCGGCGTGGCCGACGTCATGTCGAGCGGTCCGAACAAGCGTGTGCGCATGAAGTCGTCCATCACCGCGTTCGAGGGTGGCACCTCGCCGAGCGCCCGCGACAGGACGCGTGTCACCAGGTTCGTGGTGCCGGAGGAGTACATGTACGCGGTGCCCGGCGGGTTCACCGGTGGTTTCGACGCCGCGTAGGCGGCGTGGTCCTTGCGGCCGCCGGTTCCGTCACTGCCGAACAGCATCTCGATGACATCGGAGACCGAGCCGTCCACGTAGTCCTCGTTCCACGCGAGACCGCTGCTCATGTTGAGGAGGTTCTGCAATGAGATCCCCGAGCGCGCATCGTCGCGCCACTCCGGGAACAGGTCGCGGTCCTGCGGCGTGAGCAGCCCGTCCCCCACCGCGATCCCGACGAGGGCATGGGTGATCGACTTCGCGACCGACCACGAGATGAGGGTCGAACCGGGGCCGGTATCCGGGCCGTACTGCTCGAGCACGATGCGGCCGTCGTGCACCACGAGGAGCGCAAGGGTCGTGCCCAACTGTTCCGGGGACCCGAGCAGGGCGGCGGTCAGGTTCTCGAGGGCCCGGGTGTCGGTTCCGGGCGGGAGCGACCCGGTGCTCCAGTCCGCCCCGGGGTATCGGTGCAGGGCCACGCACGAACCTTAGGCGTGACGGATGACTGGCCCCGGCCGGCGCGTTGGCTGTGCGGCAACGTCGGCGTTCTCACTAGCGTTCGGGGCGATGAACCCGTCCCCCGACATCCAGACAGCCGCCTCGGTCATCGCCACCGCCCGCTCCATGGTGGACACCGCCGTGGCCCGGCTCGTGTCGACCGGGGGGCCGGACGCGAACCAGACTCTCGCCTACGACCTCGCGCACGTGTCAGCAGCCGTGGAGACCGCCAGCTCGTTGCTCGATTACGGGAACAAGGGGCAGCTGGAGTCCGACATCACATGTGCGTTCGCCGCCGACATGGTGCATGACCTCGTCTCACGGCTCATCGGTCGCGAACAGCTGTGGGGCGTCGACCCGTCGCAGCTGTCCTCCGCGCACGCATTCGTGCAGAAGTACCGAGACCCCGCATTCCTCATGGCACTCCATGACCAGCAGGGCCCGCGTCACCTCGCACAGGACTTCGAGATGGTGCAGGACACCTTCCGTTCGTACGCGACCAAGGAGGTCGCTCCCCGCGCGGAGCACGTGCACAGGCACAACGCCGACGTCCCGGAGGACATCATCTCGGGTCTCGCCGAGATCGGTGCGTTCGGTCTCAGCGTGCCGGTCGAGTACGAGGGGTTCAGCGAGGGCGGAGAGGGTGAGTACATGGCCTCCGTCATCGCAACGGAGGAACTGTCGAGGGCATCGCTCGGCATCGGTGGTTCGCTGATCACCCGTCCGGAGATCCTCACGCGCGCCCTGGTGAAGGGAGGCACGGAGGAGCAGAAGCACGAGTGGCTGCCGAAGCTCGCGACAGCCGAGGTGCTCTCCGCTGTCGCGGTGACGGAACCCGACTACGGCAGCGACGTCGCCGGCCTGAAGACAACTGCCGTCGAGGCAGCAGGCCCGGACGGCGAGCCCGGCTGGCTGATCAACGGTGTGAAGACGTGGTGCACCTTCGGGGCACGAGCCAACGTGCTGATGCTGCTCGCACGCACCGACCCCGACCGCTCGAAGACCCACCGCGGACTCAGCCTCTTCATCGTGCCGAAGCCCGTCGGCGATGCGCACGGTTTCATGTTCACACAGGACGGCGGCGGGAAGATGGAGGGTCGCCCCATCGACACGATCGGCTACCGCGGCATGCACAGCTACGAGATCGCCATCGAGAACTGGTGGGTTCCCGAGAACAACCTCATCGGCGGTCGTGAAGGACTCGGCCGCGGCTTCTACCTGCAGATGGAGGGCTTCGAGAACGGTCGGCTGCAGACCGCGGCGCGCGCCGTGGGATTGATGCAGGCCGCGTACGAGGCGGCACTCGACTACGCACGCAACCGCAACGTGTTCGGGAAGAACATCGTGGAGTACGAGCTCACGAAGGTGAAGCTCGCGCGCATGGCCGTGATCATTCAGGCATCGCGCCAGTTCGCCTACTCCGTTGCGCGCATGATGGGCAAGGGCGAGGGGGCCATGGAGGCCAGCATGGTCAAGGCCTACGTGTGCAAGGCGGCTGAGTGGGTCACCCGCGAGGCGCTCCAGATCCACGGCGGCTACGGCTATGCCGAGGAGTACCCGGTGAGCCGTCTCTACGTCGATGCACGTGTGCTGTCGATCTTCGAGGGTGCCGACGAGACTCTCTGCCTGAAGGTCATCGCCCGCAAGCTGTGCGACTCCGCCCCGAAGTGACCCCGGCGTGCGTCCGTCGGCCGTGTGACAGTCGGCGCCCGCCGCGCCCTTCTCGGCCGACCGCCCGCTGACCTACTGTTTCCACGTGCGCTCAGCCAAGGACTTCTTCAAGCCGCTCGCCGCCGGTGCCCCCGAGCCCCTGCGCGAGATTCCGTTCCGGCCCAGCAGGGTCATCCACTTCTTCCCGCCCCACAACGAGAAGATGGTCGCGAAGCTTCCCGAGACGATCCCCACGGTCGACATCATCCTCGGCAACCTCGAGGATGCCATCCCGATGGCCGACAAGGAGGCCGCACGCGCCGGTCTCGTGCGCGTCGCGAACGAGCTCGACTTCGGCACCACACAGTTGTGGACGCGGGTGAACAGCCTCGACTCGCCGTGGTTCCTCGACGACATGACCGAGATCGTCACGAAGGCGGGAAGCAAGTTCGACGTCATCATGATCCCGAAGGTGGAGGGGCCGGAGGACATCCACTACGTGGACCGCCTCCTGGCCCAGCTCGAGGCCCGCGCCGGCCTGAAGCGGCCGATCCTGCTGCATGCGATCCTCGAGACTGCGCGCGGCGTGGCGAACGTGGAGGAGATCTGTGGCGCGTCGCCGCGCATGCAGGGCATCTCGCTCGGGCCCGCCGACCTCGCCGCGAACCGCCGCATGAAGACGACGCGGGTCGGCGGCGGCCACCCCGACTACGTCGTGCGCGTCGACCCCGAGGGCGACAACTACGGAGGGCCGCGTGCCACCTTCCAGCAGGACCTGTGGCACTACACCATGGCGCGAATGGTGGACGCTTGCGTGATGCACGGAGTCCTGCCCTTCTACGGCCCGTTCGGCGACATCAAGGACACCGTCGCGTGCGAGGACCAGTTCCGCAACGCGTACCTGCTCGGGTGCGTGGGCGCATGGAGCCTGCACCCGGTGCAGATCGACATCGCCAAGCGCGTGTTCTCGCCGCGGCCGCAGGACGTCACCCAGGCACAGCGCGTGATTGATGCCATGGGTGACGGCACCGGCGCCATCATGCTCGACGGCAAGATGGAGGACGACGCGAGCGTGAAGCAGTGCAGGGTCGTCGTGGAGCTCGCACGGCAGCTCGCCGCGCGCGACCCCGAGCTCGCACGTTCCTACGGTTTCTGAGGAGACGGACATGACTGAGATGCGACCCCGACGTTCCGTGCTCTACATGCCGGCAGCCAACGAGCGTGCGCTCGAGAAGGCCAAGGGCATCCCCAGTGACGCGATCATCTTCGACCTCGAGGATGCGGTGTCACCCGATGCGAAGGACCTCGCCCGCGGCCAGGCCGTGGCCGCCGCGAACAGCGGCGAGTACGGCCGGCGCGAGCTCACCATCCGCTGCAACGCGCTCGACACACCGTGGGGCCGCGACGACGTCGCTGCCGCCGCGAAGGCGTCGGTGTCGGCAGTGGTGATCCCCAAGGTGTCGGGTGTGAGGCAGCTCGACGAGGTGTCGGCGGCACTCGATGCGGCCGGCGCCCCCGCTTCGATGACCATCTGGGCGATGATCGAGACCCCGACCGCCATCCTCGATGCGCGTGCGATCTGCGCACACGCGCGCGTCTCGGTGCTCGTCATGGGCACGAACGACCTCGCCAAGGAACTGCGTGCCGCCCAGCTGCCGGGCCGTGCGCCGCTGGTGCCCCACCTGGCCGCAGCACTACTGGCAGCACGTGAGGCGGGCAAGCCGGTGCTCGACGGTGTCTACAACGACATCAAGAATGCCGAGGGCTTCCGCGCCGAGTGCGAGCAGGGCATGCAGATGGGCTTCGACGGAAAGACCCTGATCCACCCCGACCAGGTCGCGGTCGCGAACGGCGTGTGGGCACCGAGCGAGGCGGAGGTCGAGCACGCCCACCGCGTGATTGCGGCGTTCGACGAGGCGCTTGCAGCGGGCAGGGGCGTGGTGCAGCTCGACGGCCGCATGATCGAGAACCTGCACGTCGACAACGCTCGTCGCGCGATTGCGATCGCCGAGGCGATCGCCGCACTCGGCTCCTGACGGCGGCGCGTCAGAGATTCGCGCGGAAGAGCGCGAGCGTGCGCTCCCATGCCGTCTTTGACACGGCCGCGTCGTGGACGTCGGGACGTGTGTCGTTGAAGAACGCGTGGTGGGTGCCGGGGTACACGTGGAAGGTCGCCGTCTTGCCCTTCGCACGCAGTTCCGCCTCGAGCCCCTTCGCGGCCTCGGGAGACGCGGTGCCCCTGTCGTTCTCGGCGTAGTGACCCTCCACCACTGCCGCGATCGCATCCCAGTCCACCGGGGTGTCGGGCCTCATGCCTCCGTAGAACGGCGCGCACGCCGCGACCGCGTCGGGACGCTGGCAGGCCACCATCAGCGAGAGTCCCCCGCCCATGCAGAACCCGGTCACGCCGACCTTCGGCCGGCCCGTGCGTGCGATGAGATAGTCGACGGCACCGCTCAGGTCCTTGCCCGCGGTGGCGAGGTTCATGCTCATCAGCAGCTTGCCCGCCTGGTCGGGCTCGGTGGTCTGCTCACCGTGGTACATGTCGGGTGCGAGCGCAGTGAACCCCTCGGCTGCGAAGCGGTCCGCGATGTCCTTGATGTGGTCGACAAGACCCCACCACTCCTGGATGACGATCACGCCCGGCCCCTTGCCGTCGGCGAGATATCCCCCGCACGTGCCGCCGTTGCTCCTGAACTCGACCATCTCACCCATCGCACGCTCCTTGTCGCCCCGGCGCAACCGCGCCAAGAGCACCGAACCTAGACCCGGGCCGAAGCATGGCAGGTGGTCAGACCACGCTCCGCCGCAGCAGTTCGGTCGCGGGCGGGCAGGCCGGCTGTGACGCGAGCACAGCCGCATCGAGTGGGCCACCCGAGGGCGAGAACACCGCACCCACCAGACCGTGCGGCACAAGGTCGAAGCCCGATGCCCACGGGTCGGGGCGGCCACGGACCTCCTCCACCATGGGGTCGAACAGGGCAGCAGGCAGCCGGGTCGCCGCCGAGGCCACCATCCACACGGGCCGTCCCGTGCACCACGCGACCGAAGCGAGCGCAAGTGTGCCCCCACATGCCAGGACATCGGTGTCACCGACTGCGGCTGCATGCACCAGGGTGACGTCTGCCGTCTCGACCGCGGAGGAGAGACCCTCGGGTGCGACGAGTTCGCACTCACAGTCGTTCCGCGACAGCTGACGGAGCGTGTCCTGTCCGTCACCGAGCGAATCGACGACGAGTGCCCGCACGTCACCGCGACGCTGCAGGGCGTCGACGATGTGGCCGCTCCAGCCGATCGTGCACACCACCGCTGCGTCGGGAAGTGCATCTGCGAGATGGAGTGCGGTGGGGTCCTCGCGCAGTTCGCGCATGCAGGTGCGCAGTTCTGCGCGAGCGTCGAGTGCGGTGACCGCCCGTGCGCTCACGTTCCACAGCGGCGCGTTCGTGGGCTGGTGCTCGAGAAGCCGGCGCGCCGAGACCATCAGCGCGCCCGGGTCTTGCGTCACTGCCGAGAGGGCATCGGCGGCCCCGAGGGCGAGTTCGACCGGGTCGGCGCCGTGCGAACGGGCGACGTACCGCAGGAACTCGAAGGGGTTCACGCCGACACGCTACTGACGGGCATCGGGGCGTCGGCCCCGTTCAAGTAGCGTGTTTCCCGTGGCAGCCACGGATCTCCCCAACCCCGACCTGGACGTGACCCTCTCTCCCCTCACCGGCGGGGCCCGGCCCCTTCGTGAGTGGCTCACCACCTTCCATCTCGCCAGCTTCGTGCTCGACCCCTACACGAACGAGAGCAGCTGGATCCTCCCCGTGGCCGCGCGCATCATGCGTCAGTTCAGCGGCGCCGCCGTGCGCGTGAACTTCGTGATCGCCTGCGGCCCGGACGATGCCCGCACCGTCCTCGGTCCGCTCGCCGACGAGTTCCTGGTCTATTGCGACCCCGACCGCGCCGCCATCAGGGCGCTCGGCCTCACCGAGCTTCCGGCGTTCGTGCTCGTGCAGTCGAACGGCACCATCCCCGCCGCCGCGCAGGGCTGGAACGCCACCGACTGGAAGCACGTGGCGGCAAAGGTGGCCGACCTCACCAGCTGGTCGAAGCCGTCGCTGCCCGCCCCGGGTGACCCCGGCGCGTTCCGCGGCACACCCGCACTTGTCTGACCGGCCCCACCGCACGGGCCTGCCCGTCGAGGACGTCGTCGACGAACTCCGCTCCGCGCTGCAGACCTCCCACGCTGCCGTCCTGGTGGCACCTCCCGGCGCCGGCAAGACGACACTCGTTCCCCTCCGGCTGATCGAGGAACCGTGGGTCGCAGGCCGGCGAATCGTCATGCTCGAGCCGCGCAGGCTCGCCGCACGTGCCGCGGCACGGCGCATGGCGACATTGCTGAACGAGGACGTCGGCGCGACGGTCGGGTACCAGACCCGCGACGAACGCAGGATCGGCCCCGCCACGCGCATCGAGGTCCTGACCGAGGGCGTTCTCACCCGTCGGCTGCAGAACGACCCCGCGCTCGAGGGCACGGCCCTCGTGATCTTCGACGAGGTGCACGAACGCAACGTGCCCACCGACCTCGGCCTCGCCTTCCTGCTGGATGCGCGGCGCACCCTGTCGTCAGATGTGCGCATTCTCGCCATGTCAGCGACGCCGCAGGTGTCGACGTTCGTGTCGGTGCTGGGTGACGGTGATGACGTGCCGGTCATCACTTCTGACGGGCGCATGCATCCGGTCGAGGTGCGGTTCGTGCCCCGCGGCCGCGACGAGCGGCTCGAGAACTCGGTGGCGGCAGCCGTGACGGCCGCACTGCGCGACGACGAGGGTGACGTGCTCGTCTTCCTGCCCGGCATCGGCGAGATCAACCGTTGCGCGGAGGTTCTGCGCGGCCGCACACCGGACGGTGTGCGTGTGCACAGGCTCGCCGGTGCGCTGCCGTTCGACGAGCAGGACGCCGCTCTCGCACCGTCACCGGTCGGTGCGCGGCGGGTGGTGCTCAGCACCGACATCGCGGAGTCCTCGCTCACGGTCGACGGTGTGCGCATCGTGGTGGACGCAGGTCTCGCGCGCGTTCCCCGGCTCGACGCGCGCACCGGACTCACCGAGATCGTCACGGTGACCTCGTCACGCGCGTCGGCGGACCAGCGTTCAGGTCGCGCGGGCCGAACTGAACCCGGTGTTGCGTACCGCCTGTGGAGCCGCATGGAGGACAGCACGAGGCTCCCCCACCTCCCCGCCGAGATCACGCAGGTCGACCTCTGCGGGCCGGCCCTCGAGATCGCTGCGTGGGGCACCCCGCACGGCGAGCTGCGCCTGCCCGACCCCCTCCCGCCGCGCGCGCTCAGGTCGGCACTCGACACTCTCGCGATGCTTCACCTCCTCGGCGGCAACGGCCGGCCGACCGACCTCGGGCGGGACGTGCTGCGGCTGCCCCTCCACCCGCGACTCGGCACGATGGTGGCCCGCAACGCGGACACACAGCCGCACGGCTGGATTGCCTGCGTGCTCGGTGCGCTGCTGGAGGAACGCGACATCATGCGCGGGCGGCCCGATGACCTGCCCACCGACATCGGTCTGCGCGTGCGCATCGTGCTCGGCCTCGACTCCCACGATGCGGCGGACCGGGGTGCGACACGACGCGTGCTCGATGCCGCCCGCGACATCGCACGACGGGCCGGCGTGCGCAGCAACGTGGTCGTGGATGCCGACGACGTCGATGCGCTCGCCGGCCCTGTCCTGCTTGCCGCCTACCCCGACAGGCTCGCGGTGGCACGTGCCACCGCCGGCCAGTTCGTGATGCGCGGTGGCGGCGGGGCCGCCTGCTCCTCGCGCGACCCGCTGGCGCGCGAGCGGTTCGTGGTGGCCGCCGACATCGACGGCGGCAGGGGCACCGCGCGACTGCGCCGCGGTGCCGGCGTCGACCCCGAGCGCATCGCCGGCGTGCTGGGCGACGACCTGACCGTCGAGGAGAACCTGGTGTGGGACCGTACGCGTGACGACCTCGTGCTGCGCAGGGTGCGCACCGTCGGGGCCCTGCGCATCGACGAACGTGACCTCCCGGCCCCCGTCGGTCCCGACGCGACGGCCGCGCTCCTCTCGCGCGTGCGCGACACGTCCCTCGGTGTTCTCGGGGGAAGTGACGCCGCCGACCTCCTCCGCATGCGGGTCGCGTTCCTGCGTCATCACCTCGGCGAGGAATGGCCCGACCTGTCGCGCAGGGCGATGCTCGCCACGCTCGATGAATGGCTACTGCCGTGGTTGCCGGGGGCAACGTGCCGCGCCGACCTCGCACGTGTCGACCTGCCGATGGTGATGCAGTCAGCACTCGGGTGGGACCGCTCCGAGGCACTCGCCCGTCTCGCCCCCGCGGAGTTCCGGCCGCAGCGCGGCCGCGCACTGCCGATCGACTATTCGAACCCCGAACAACCGACGGTGTCGGTGCGCGTTCAGCACATGTTCGGAACGGTTGTTCACCCGACCGCGCTCGACGGACGGGTTCCGCTGCGGGTGCAGCTGCTCTCGCCCGCGGACCGACCGATCCAGGTGACGTCCGACGTGCCCGGGTTCTGGACGGGAAGCTGGGCCGAGGTGCGAAAGGACATGGCCAGTCGGTACCCGAAGCATGACTGGCCTGTCGACCCGAACGCCTAGCGTTGCCTGCATGGCAGAGTTCGAATTCACCGAGTTGCTCCCCCTCGGCCCCGACACCACCCCGTACCGCCTTGTCAGCACCGAGGGCGTCGAGGAGGTCGACACCCCGCTCGGCACGTTCCTGCGGGTGTCGCCCGGGGCCATCCGCGGGCTGACCGCCGAGGCCATGCGTGACATTGCGCATCTCCTGCGGCCGGGGCACCTGCAGCAGCTGCGCAACATCCTCGATGACCCAGAGGCCAGCGCGAACGACCGGTTCGTGGCGCTCGACCTGCTGAAGAACGCCTCAATCTCCGCCGGCGGCGTGCTGCCCATGTGCCAGGACACCGGCACGGCCATCGTGAAGGCGAAGAAGGGCCAGTTCGTGATGACCGGCACGAACGACGAGGAAGCCATCGCACACGGCGTGTTCGACACATACCTCTCCAGCAACCTGCGCTACAGCCAGATGGCACCGGTCACCACGTACGAGGAGAAGAACACCGGCAACAACCTGCCTGCGGAGATCAAGATCGCCGCGGTGCCCGGGAACGAGTACAAGTTCCTCTTCATGGCCAAGGGCGGAGGGTCGGCGAACAAGAGCTACCTGTTCCAGGAGACCAAGGCACTGCTCAACGAGAAGACGCTTCTTCCGTGGGTGTTCGACAAGCTCGTGTCGCTCGGCACCGCCGCGTGCCCCCCGTACCACCTCGCAGTGGTGATCGGCGGCACGTCGGCGGAGCACGCGGTGGAGACCGCCAAGCTCGCGAGCGCGCGGTACCTCGACTCGCTCCCGACCTCCGGCTCCGCGCTCGGCCACGGGTTCCGCGATGTCGATCTCGAGGGCAAGATCCTCGATCTTGCGCGCAGGACCGGCATCGGCGCACAGTTCGGCGGCAAGTACTTCTGCCACGACGTGCGCGTGATCCGTCTGCCCCGCCACGGTGCGAGCTGCCCGGTGGCGTTCGCAGTCTCTTGCAGCGCCGACCGCCAGGCACTCGGCAAGATCACGCGCGACGGCGTGTTCCTCGAGCAGCTCGAGACCGACCCCGCCCGGTTCCTCCCCGACGTCACCCACGAGGACCTCAGCGACGAGGTCGTTCACATCGATCTCACCCGGCCCATGGACGAGATCCGCGCGACGCTGTCGCGCCACCCGGTGAAGACGCGCGTCATGCTGTCGGGGCCGATGGTGGTCGCGCGCGACATCGCGCACGCGAAACTGAAGGAGCGTCTCGACTCCGGGGCGGGTCTTCCCGACTACATGAAGAACCATTGCGTGTACTACGCCGGCCCGGCGAAGACCCCCGAGGGCATGGCCTCGGGTTCCTTCGGACCCACGACAGCCGGCCGGATGGACAGCTACGTCGCCGAGTTCCAGGCCGCCGGTGGTTCGTTCGTGATGCTCGCCAAGGGCAACCGCTCCCGCCAGGTCACCGAGGCCTGCCGCCAGCACGGGGGCTTCTATCTCGGGTCGATCGGCGGCCCGGCCGCCCGGCTCGCTCAGGACTGCATCACGAAGGTCGATGTGCTCGAGTACCCCGAACTGGGCATGGAGGCCGTCTGGCGCATCGAGGTGCACGATTTCCCCGCATTCATCGTGGTGGACGACAAGGGGAACGACTTCTTCGACCAGGTCACGGCCGGCACCCCGGTCGACCTGCGCTGAGCCGCCACCCCCCAAAAAAACTCCCCATGGCCATATGCACGGCGCCAGGAACCGAATAGGGTTCAGTTGACGGGCCACCCCGGCCCGGTCAGGGGGCACCCATGAAGGTACGGAAGTTTCTCGCTGGATTTGCCGGCATGTCGCTGTTGCTCGGTTTCGCACCGGGTCAGGCAGGGGCAGCACCCAAGGCCACGGTGAAGGTCGTCCTCACGGGTGACTGCGCCGACGGCGAGCACGTCGAGGGACAGGACGAGGACGATTGTGCGTTCCTCGTGACCGTGAACCCGAAGAGCAAGAACGTGAAGGCCACCGTCGAGGTCGCCTACGACGAGGACGAACCCGATTGGGAGGAGTACGACTCCAGCCGCACCAAGGGCGGACGGGTCGTGTTCGACATCACCGCCACCGATGAGGACGGCGTGTGGATGGACGGTGTGGTCCGCTACCGCGTGAAGATCGCAAAGACCGCAGGTGTGACAACTCCCAAGATGCGTGATTACGCCGTCCAGTACATCTCGGCCGAAGCTGCAGAGGGCGACGAGGAGCTCCAGGAGGAGATCGCCGAGGACAAGGAGTTCAACGAGCAGATGGACCAGGCGCAGGCCTCCAACCAGAAGCACATCCAGCAGCAGCAGCCGAACACCGATATCCGCGAGGGCAAGGAGGGCGGCGCCACGCACGGTGGCTTCAACAAGGCAGCCGAGTTCAACCGCGCATGCGGTGCCATCGGTTTCCCGAAGGACGGCTGCGACAAGCTCGTCGCGGTGAAGTCACCGAGGGAAGCTCTCGCAATCCTCGGTACCAAGGCCGATTCGTGGTGCAACGCGCTTGCCGCATCGGTCGGCAAGAAGGTCACCTGCGACCTGGTGCTGCCGAACGTCTTCCCGCCCATCGGGATGAACGGAAACGGCACCGCACCCTGACGGAAGTTGGCCACACTCTCGTGGCCGACGCGAACGATGGAGGGGCTCCCGAAAGGGGGCCCCTTCGCCGTTCCCGGGTTCAGTCGGCGACGAAGCCCTTCCAGTTGCCCATGTAGCCGACGAATGCCTCCGACAGGCCCTCCTCGAGGAGCGTGGTGCGCGGCACCGGCAACGGCCGCACCACGAAGGTCTCGTCGTCGGCGCACTGCCGCGGGAAGTCGTGGTGGAGAATCGCACCGCGGCCGATGGCGACCATGTCTGCGCCGTGCTCGAGGGCGAACCTGCAGTCGGCTGCCGAGTACAGCTTGCCCGCGACGGCGAGCTGCACGGCACCCCGCTCGATGCCTGCGAAGACATCGATCAGACGACGGTCGGTGAAGCCCTCGTCGATGCCGTTCTTCGTGCAGTCCCACAGGGAGATGTCGATGAAGTCCACCTTGGCCTCGTCGACGAGACGCTCGTACACCTCCACGATCTCCGTCGTGTGCAGTCCGAAACGCTCCGGGGACAGTCGCACCGACAGGTTGAATAACGGGCCCGTGCGCGCGCGGATGCCGTCGATCACGTCGAACAGCAGGCGCGAGCGGTTGGCCAGCGACCGGCCCCAGCGGTCGGTGCGGCGGTTCAGCCCGGGCGAGAGGAACTGGGCGATCACATAGCCGTGCGCCCCGTGCAGCTCGACCCCGTCGTACCCGGCGGTCTCGCACCGCACGGCCGCGGCAACGAAGTCCTCGGTGAGCTGCTCCACCTCGTCACCGGTGAGGGCGCGCGCCCCCGTGTCAGGGTCGTCGCTCGGGCACACGGGCGTGCCCACGATCTCCTCCGGCGAACGGTTGCCGGCATGGTGCAGCTGCACGATGGCGAGGCTGTGGTGCCGCTTGATGTCGTGTGCGAGACGTCGGTGACCTTCGATGTGCTGGTCGCCGAAGATGCCGAGCTGGCCGGAGAAACCCTTGCCCACCTCCTGCACGTGCGAGGCGCACGTCATGGTGAGTCCGAAGCCCCCCTCGGCGCGCATGGTGAGCCACCGGTGCTCCTCGTCGGACAGGGTGCCGTCCTCGTGGCTCTGCTGGTTCGTGAGCGGGGCCAGCATGAACCGGTTCGGCATGGCCGGACCGTGGGCGAAACGGACGGCGTCGAAGAGAGAGGTCATGCAGCGATTCTTGTCAGTCGCCAAGTTCCCCGGCGAGTTCGCCGAGTCGCGACTCCCCCTCGGGTGTCTGTCCCCCACGCTCCATGAACCGAGTCATCGCGGCATGCGCACGTGGGTCGGCGAGCAGCCGGTTGAACCCGCCGGACTCCTCCCGTAGTGCCTCCTCAACCCCTGTGTCGCTTCGCAACACCGACTCCTTGGCTTCCCTCACGGCGTTCGGAGGGAACGACGCGATGCGCCGCGCAAGAGCCAACGAGTGGGCGACCGGGTCGGCGACGACGCGGTTCACCCAACCCCATGATTCCGCAGTGTCCGCATCAATGTCCTCGCCACCCAGCACGACCTCCATCGCCCTGTTGCGGCCGATGAGCCGGGGCAGACGCACCGTGCCGCCCCCGCCCGGGAGTATGCCGAGGGCGACTTCCGGTTGGTTGAAGACCGCACGCGGGGATGCGAACCTCATGTCACACGCGAGCGTGAGTTCGCTGCCGCCGCCCCCCACCCGACCGTCGATTGCCGCGATCGTCGGTTTTCCCATCGTGCGGAAGTTCTCGCACATGCGGTCGAAGTCATTCAGTGCCGCCGGTGTACCCATGTCGCGGGGCAGGGCGAGGATCAATGTCACGTCGAAATGG
>JBJTBF010000050.1:0-15229 GCA_046091145.1 Acidimicrobiales bacterium
GAGGGGCTCGGGGTCGACAACCACGAGCTTCGCGACAAGGTTGCCGACAAGCTCACCTGGTTCCGTCACTAGGCACCGGTATCGACGTCCGTCCGCCCCGGAACATCCCCACCCGAAACATCAAGGAGAGACCACATGTTGCTGACAGAGATTGATCACGTGGCCATCGCCGTGCGCGACCTCGAGGCTGCCATCGACTACTACCGCCGTGCGTTCGGTGCCGAGGTCGAGCACCGCGAGGTGGTGGAAAGCGACGGTGTCGAGGAGGCCCTGCTGAAGGTGGCCGAGAGCTACGTGCAACTGCTGACCCCCACCCGGGAGGACTCACCGGTGGCCAAGGCCATCGAGAAGCGCGGCGAGGGGCTGCACCACATCGGGTACCGCGTGAACGACTGCGCCGAAGCGCTCGCTTCGATGCTGGCTGCCGGCGCAACGGCAATCGACAAGGCCCCGAGGCCCGGGAGCCGGGGCACCACCGTGGCCTTCATCCACCCAAAGGGCAGCTTCGGGACCCTGATCGAGCTCGTCCAGGAGTGACCACCCACCCCGGCGGTGGCGTGATGTCGTGAGATCACGACAGACCACCGTTCGACTGCCCCAGGACCTCGCCGACAAGGCCGATCTTGTGGCACGCACCCAGGGCAAGAGCCTGAACCAACTCATCATCGACTCGCTCGTGGTCGAGATCGACCGGGTGAAGCAGGACAAGGAGTTCATGGGTCTCCTCGAGGACATTGTTCGACGTAACGCGACGATTCTCGAAGCGTTGAGGGACCACTGAGGTACCCGACACTCGCGGAGACGCTCGCCCTGGCCGAGGTCGCAATCGGGCTGCCGCAGACCGCGTTGCACAGCCCGGACCTCTGCCGTCTCGTTGACTCGGCACTGCATTCCCCGCAGGCTACCTGTGACGGGGTGGACCTGAGCCCCACGATCCAGGAGAAGGCGGCGACCCTGTGTCGGCACATGTGTCTGAACCACCCATTTCCCGACGGAAACAAGCGAATGGCGTGGATAGTCACAGTTCTGTTTCTCGAGTTGAACGGGTTCGAGTTCCCGCCGGATGACATCCGTGCAATCTGCGTTCTCGTGGAGATTGCGTCGAGCAACACCAGCAATGACGAGATTGCCGCAGCGTTCGCGAGATAGATGCGACGCCGGGGTGCTGCCGCCGCCTAGTAGAACTCTCGCGTGCGCGAGATTGTCTGGGCGATTGTCGGAGGTTTGTTCGGCGTCGGCGCATCGCGTCGTGCACGCAATGTCATCATCGATGCACAGTCCTCGGGTGCTGCGTGGTTCCACGGTCTGGTGCACCGCTCACCTGCGTTTGTTCCGGTGTCCGTGTTTCTCGGGGCCATCGCAGCATGGAGCATGGCTCACGCGTTCACGGGTGAGGCAGCAACGTTCGCATTCGTGGTGTTCACCACCAACCTGCTGCAACAGCTGTTGGTCGACGTGGACACGCACCTTCTCCCGCGCGGGCGGTCACGCGGTGCGACGTTCGTCGGGATTCTCCTCCTCGGGTTTGCGTCGCTCGTGCAGTCGGCTCCGGCACGTTGGTGGTGGGGCATCCTCGGTTCGTTCCTCTGCTGGCTCGTGTTCCGCGTGATGCAGGCAGTCTCGCGCGGTGATCTGGGCGGTGGTGACGTCACGCTCGCGGTGCTCATCGGGTTGCATCTCGGTTGGGTCGCCATCGGGAACGTTGCCGTGTTCGTGGTGGTCACGTTCCTTCTCGGAGGGCTCGCCGGGTTGTTCACACTGGTGCGACAAAGGAGCCTGCGCAGGCACATCGCGTTCGGCCCGTGGATGGTGATCGCGGCCGTGCTCACCGTCGTGTGGGAGCAACAGTTGCGTGGCCTGCTCGGCGGCTGACTGCGCTGCCACGTCCAGGCCCTACCATGACCACGGAATCAACATTGTCTGGAGTGTGGTGTGATGGCGGAACTCGAAGGAACGGTGGCGATCGTCACGGGGTCATCCAGCGGTATCGGTGAGCGGACCGCCCAGCGACTCTCCGAGCTCGGCGCCAAGGTGGTGGTGAACTCCGCCAGCAGCGTGGAGGCCGGTCGCGCGGTCGCCGGTGCGCTCCCGGGCGAATCGCTGTACGTGCAGGCCGACATCAGTGACAAGGCACAGGGCCAGCGTCTGCTGGACGAGACCGTCGCGCGGTTCGGGAAGCTGGACCTCCTCGTGAACAACGCGGGGTGGACGACGCTCGTGCCCCACGGTGACCTCGACGCACTGACCGATGAGATCTTCATGAAGACCTTCGAGGTGAACGTGTTCGGCACATGGTGGCTCACCAAGGCCGCCATGCCGTTGCTGCGCAGGTCGAGCGACGGTCACGTGGTGAACATCACCTCCATCGCCGGTGTGCGCCCGGTGGGTTCCTCGATCGCGTACTCCATGACCAAGGCCGCGTTGAACCAGATGACCCGTCTCCTCGCGAAGAGCCACGGGCCCGTCCGCGTGAATGCGGTCGCGCCCGGTCTCGTGGCGACCCCGTGGACGAAGGACTGGGACACCCAGCACGCAGGTGTCGCCGCAATCGCGCCGTTGAAGCGCTCGGCCACCTCCGATGACTGCGCCGAGGCCGTGCTTGCACTCGTGCGCAACAAGTACGTGACCGGTGAGGTGTTCGTCGTCGACGGCGGCCTCACCCAGCTCAACTGAGCCGATGATCGTTCATCTCGTCGACGGGACGTACGAGCTGTACCGGCAGCACTTCGGCCAGGCGGTGCGCCACAGCACGCCCCCGAAGTTCGCCGCGACCAAGGGCGTGGTGACCTCCACCCTGCAACTGCTGGCCGACGGCGCGACCCATGTCGCGGTGTCGATGGACCACGTCATCGAGAGCTTCCGCAACGAGATGTACGCGGGGTACAAGACCAGCGACGGGATGGAGCCCGAGATCCTCGAGCAGATCCCCGTCGTCGCGGATGCCCTGGAGGCAATCGGTGTACCGGTGTGGCGAATGGTGAAGTTCGAGGCAGACGATGGTCTTGCGGCCGGCGCCTCGCTTGCCGCAGCCGACGAGCGGGTGGCGCAGGTGCGCATCCTCAGCCCCGACAAGGACCTCGGGCAGATGGTGAGCGGCAACCGTGTGGTGCAGTTCGACCGTCGCAACGACACCATCATCAACGAGGACGCCGTGCGCGAGAAGTTCGGCGTCGGCCCGGAGAGCATCGCCGACTGGCTCGGCCTCGTCGGTGACACGGCCGATGGTTTCCCCGGTCTGCCCGGCTGGGGTGCAAAGAGCGCGTCCGCGGTGCTCGCCGTGTACCGGCACATCGAGGCGGTACCCGCCGACGAGTCCCGCTGGGCCGCCGACGGAGTCACCGTGCGAGGGGCCGCGAAACTGGTCGCCACGCTCCGCGACAACATGGACGACGCGCTTCTCTTCAAGCGGATCGCCACGGTGGCCACCGATGTGTCCGCGGATCTCGACATCGGGTCGGTGGATTCCTGGGAGTGGAGAGGTGTCTCGAACCACCTGGACCGTGTCGCGCGCGAGCTCGGCATGGGCGACGTGGTGGAGCGGGCAGAGCGCCTGATGTTGCACCGCTGAGCTGCAACGCTGTGCAACAACCGGTGCGGAGTGTGGCAACGGCCAGGCGACCTGCAGCACACGGATGTTTCCGCTGAAGGCTGCTTCCTTCCGGACCTGACCTGGTTCACGGGCACCCGTCGCACAGGACCCGACCGTCACCACACCGCGCACCGACCGTGCGACAACGGACTGCTTCGAGGATACACGCAGATAGCCTCGGGAACCCGTGGCGGGCATGTCCCGTCGCCTGGAAGGATGCGAGAGCGGCCGAATCGGCAGCACTGGAAATGCTGTGACCTGCAAGGGTCCGTGGGTTCAAATCCCACTCCTTCCGCCATATGGACAACGACGCTGCGATGCGCATCGCCCTCGAGGAAGCACGAGCCGCGCTTGCGCACGGCGACGTCCCGGTCGGTGCTGTGGTCGTCCGCGGTGACGAGGTGATTGCGCGCCGTCACAACGAGCGTGAGCTCACGAACGATCCCACTGCTCATGCGGAGGTGCTCGCCCTGCGGGACGCAGCAGCAGCGGTCGGTTCGTGGCGCCTCGAGGACTGCACGCTCGTGGTCACCCTCGAGCCGTGCCTTATGTGCGCCGGAGCGGCGTTGTCATCGCGCATCGGTGCGCTGGTGTACGGCGCCGCCGACCTGAAGGCGGGTGCGACGGCCAGTCTGTACTCGGTGCTCACCGACCCGCGGTTGAACCACAACCCGCCGGTCACCCACGGGGTGTTGGCCGGTGAGTGCGGCGAACTCCTCACCGATTTCTTCGCCGGCAAGCGCTGACACAACGCCCAAGTGGCTCGGTGCGATGGCACCGATAGCGTCCACGGACGGAAAGGTGCCAGAGCGGCCGAATGGGACGGTCTCGAAAACCGTTGTGGGTTTGTGCCCACCGTGGGTTCAAATCCCACCCTTTCCGCCACAACGACCCAGCTTCGGCTGGGTCGTTGCGTTTTCTCCGTCTCTTGATGAGCGTGTTCCGTGTGGTCAACTCGGACCTGGGGGAATGATGACCGCAACGACAGCACCTGCCACCGGCCTGAGGGCGAACCCGTGGGCGACGTTCGCCGTGTGCGCGATTGCCTCGTACATCTCCACGCTCGACATGTCGATCGTGAACGTGGCGTTCTTCGAGATCCACAAGAGCTTCCCCAACGATTCCGCGGGAACCATTGCGTGGGTGGTCACGGCGTACTCGATTCTCTTCGGCTCGTTGCTCGTGGTGTCGGGCAGGCTCGCCGACCAGATCGGCCGGCGCCGCTTCTTCCTCTGGGGCACTCTCTTCTTCCTCGTCGGTTCGCTTCTGTGTGCCGTCTCCCACACACTCGGGGTGCTCATCGCCGGCAGGGCGGTGCAGGGCGTGGGCGGCGCCATGATGACGCCGGCCTCCACCGGCCTGTTGCTCGGTGCCTTCCCGGCGGAGAAGCGCGGCCAGGTGATGGCCTGGACCGGCTCGATCGGCGCACTCGGAGTGGCCTCGGGGCCGACCATCGGCGCGCTGTTCGTGTCGAGCTTCGGGTGGCGCTCGGCATTCTGGATCAACGTGCCGATCTGTCTTCTCACGTTCGTTCTCGCCGTCCGTGCCACGAACGAGTCGCCGCGGGTCGAGGGCAACCGTCCCGACATCCCCGCAGCCGTTGTGTTCACCTGTGCGGTGGCATCGCTGGTGTGGGGGATCTCGCGCTCCGAGGACCTCGGCTGGGGCGACCCATCAGTGCTGTCGCTCTTCGCGGTGGCGGTGGTGCTGGGTCTGGTGGTGGCCACCCGATCGGTGCGTCACCCCGATCCGCTTCTGCCGGCCGAGTTGTTCAGGGAGAGGACGTTCACTCTCGCGAACATCTCCACCATGCTGTACGGGGCGGCGTTCAGCGCGAACATCCTGAACAACGTGCTGTTCCAGCGCACCATCTGGGAGTTCAGCGCCACGAAAGCCGGCCTGTTCTCCGTTCTCTCACCGGTGACCGTGGCGGTCACCTCGATGATTGTCGGACGCAAGATGGCGTCAATCGGTTATCGCCGTCTGTTGCTTGCCGGACCACTCATCATGTCCGGCACGGTGTCTGCTTCGGTGCTGTTCCTCGACGTGGATCCCACGCCGTGGTTCCCGTTCACGCCGATCATGTTCTTCCTCGGTCTCGGTCTCGGGGCCACGTTCCCGCCGTTGTCCGCGTGCACGGTGCTGCGTCTCCCGCCGAACCGATTTGCCCTTGGCGGGGCCATCAACAACACCTTCCGTCAGGTGGGGGCAGCAATCGGGGTGGCACTTGCCGTCACTGTGCAGGCTCGCGGGGAGGGCATCGAGGGTTTCCGGAATGCCTGGAAGGTGGCTATCGCCTTCGCACTCGCCGCTGCCGCAGTGTCGGTGTTCCAACCCGGCCGCGACCGCCAGGTCTGACGCGCCGCTGGCCCCGCCCGTAGCGTGGGAGCGTGGTGCGCGATCCATTCGGTGTTCTCGGGGTCGGCCACGATGCGTCGGCCTCCGAGATCGACGAGGCGTGGCGCAAGCGGATGCGCCGTCTCCATCCCGACGCGAACCCCGGCGCGGACGAGACCGAACTGCGCCGTCTCACCGCCCTCGCCGCGGAGGTGAACGACGCACATGCACGACTGAAGAGCAACCTCGCAGCCGAGCGTCTGCGGTGGTCGCCGGCGCAACCGGGCGCGCCGACAGCACAGAGCATGGGGTCGGACACCCCTGTTCTCCTGCCCGTCCGCATTCCCGGCGGTGACCTATTCCGCAGTCCGCTGACGTGGGTGGTTCTCACCGTCGCACTTGTCCTCGGACTGTTGCTGCTGAACCAGGTGGGCAACCCTGCTCCCGCCGACTCGCCCGGCACCCCGACGAGCCTCACCCGTTCGCCGGGGTGGTACGTGGGGAATTGCGTTGCCGGTGACGGTCAGTTCGTGGTTCCCGTGCGTTGTTCGGATGCGCACTCGGGCCGCATCGTGGGTCAGGTCGGTGCGGAGCAGTACTGCCCAGAGGTCTCCGACGGCACCGTGTACCGCAACAACGTGTACTACTGCATCGACATCGACGCGTGAACGTCAGCCGCGGAACGGCCTGAGCGCACCGTCTGGAACGACACCGAGCCGACCGGACTGGAAGTCCTCGTAGGCCTTCACCAGTTCCTCCCGGGTGTTCATCACGAACGGACCGTACGCAGCGACGGGTTCGCGGATCGGCCTGCCGCCGAGCAGCAGGACCTCCATGCTGTCGGTGGTCTCTCCGTCGCCCCCGCCGCCGGTGACGGTGATTGTGTCACCGTCACCGAACAGAACGAGCTGACCCTTCGTGACGCGGACGTCCTCCGCACCGGCACTGCCATGTCCGGCAAGCACGTACGCGAGTGCGTTGTGTCCCGGGTTCCACGGCACGGTGGTGCGGCAGCCTGCCGGCACGGTCACGTGGGCCACGGTGATCGGCGTGTGGGTGCTGCCCGGCCCCTCGAAGCCGCCGATGCTGCCGGCGATGAGCCGGAAGAGCGACGATGCGTCGCTCGATGCGAACAGCCGCACGTGACCGGCCTCGATGTTCTGGTAGCGGGGGTCGATCATCTTGTCCCTCGACGGGAGGTTCACCCACAGCTGCACCCCGTGGAAGAGACCGCCCTTCACGACCATCTCCTCGGGAGGGGTCTCGATGTGGAGGATGCCTCTGCCCGCTGTCATCCACTGGGTTCCTCCGTCGGTGATGACGCCACCGCCACCGTGCGTGTCCTGGTGGAGGAACACGCCGTCAATCATGTAGGTGACCGTCTCGAAGCCACGGTGCGGGTGCCAGTCGGTGCCGCGCGGTTCGTACGGCCCGTAGTTGACCTCACCCATCTGGTCCATGTGGATGAACGGGTCGATATCGGCGAGGGACACACCGGCGAAGGCGCGCCTCACGGGGAAACCCTCGCCCTCGAATCCTGACGGTGCCGTGGTGACCGAGCGCACCGGACGGTCCGTTGCGCCGGCGGCAACCGCACCAAGACGGGGCAACGTGAGTGTGTCGGCTTGTACGGCGGTCATCAGCAGGATTTCTCGGAGAACGTCACTTTCGTCGTCACAAGGAATTGGTCGACGGCGCCGGTCACACAGTCGTTCGCGCCGTAACCGGTGTGACGTTGTGCATCGACCACGATGAGCCTGCCGTCCTCGAGTGTCTCGGCCATCTTCCGCGAGCTCGCGAGCGGTGTCGCGGAGTCACCGGTGGTGCCGACGACAACGATCGGGCCGGCACCCTCGCCGGTGATCGCGTTGCGGGGGTCGGGCTTGGCCGGCCAGTAGATGCAGGTGTACCCGGAGACGAAATACTCGCCGAACCGCGGTGCGACCTTCACGAACCGGGCCAGGTAGGAGTCGGTCTCCTCGATGGTCTTCGGGCCGGGGTCGTCCAGGCACGAGATGGCGGTGAATGCCTCCAGCTCGTTTCCGTACGAACCGTCGGGGTTGCGCTGGTAGTACTCGTCGTACAGATCGAGGATGCCCTGGCCGTTCCCCTGCTGGATGTCGGCGAGCGCCTGCTCGAGCTCGGGCCACTGGGCCGAGGTGTACATGGCCTGCGCCACTGCGGTGAGGAACACGGACTGGTTGACCCTGGTTCTCTTCGCCGACACGAGCACCGGCTTCTCGTCGACCTTCTTCGCGAGTTCGTCGAACGCGGCGGCGGTGCGTCCCTTGTTCCAGAACGGACAGGTCGTGTCCTTCGAGCACTGGTCGAGGAACGCGTTCAGTTCCTTCTCGAATCCCTCGGCCTGCTGCAACGAACCGGTGATGGAGTCCGCTGTGGGGTCGGCGGCACCGTCGAGAACCGCCGCACGGACGGTGGAGGGGAACATGCTGGCCCAGGTGCCGCCGAGTTCGCTGCCGTAGCTGAAGCCGAAGTACGTGATCTTCTTCTCGCCGAGTGCCTGGCGGATTGCGTCCATGTCGCGGGCGCTGTTGTTGGTGGAGATGTAGGGGAGAATCGGCCCGCTCGACCCGCCACATGCGTCGGCGAAGTTCTTCGACAGGTCGATGATGACCTGCTTCTGCTCGTCGGTCTCGGGTGAGGGGTCATACGAGACGTAGTCGTCGTATTCATCGAAGCAGTCGACTGCCGGTGTGGACTCACCCGTTCCCCTGGGGTCCCAGCCGAGGATGTCGAAGCGCTCCACGACCTCTGCACCGAAGATGGAGGAAGCGCTCTCCGCGAGGAACTGGCCGCCGAACCCCGGCCCGCCGGGGTTCACGAGAAGGGTGCCGATGCGCTTGGTGGGGTCCCCGGCCGGGTGGCGGCGCATGTGCAGGGTGAACATGCCGATGGACGGGTCGGAGTAGTCGTAGGGCACCTCCATCGTGCCGCACTCCGAGCCGTCGGCGTACGAATCCACGCACGGCTTCCAGTCGATCTTCCACTCGGCGGCGGGAAGGGTGGTCTCGGTCGAGGGGACGTCGGTCGAGCCACCGCCGGAGCACGCGGCCAGGACGAGAACGAGGCCCGCCATGAGGGAGGCGCGTCGTCGCGGTGACATGGCACTGACACTAGGGGCTTCGTCGGCCGTAGCCTCACACGGGTGCGAATGGGCCCCCACTCCTTCATCCCGGGTGATGCACATGCCGTGAAGGGTGCGAAGGTTCGTCGTGAGACGCTCCGCCGCGCCGCTGTTTTCGCACGGCCCTACCGGTGGAGAATCACCGGGTTCCTGCTGGCGATCCTCGTATCAGCACTCCTTGGTCTCGTGCCTCCGCTTCTCTTCCGCTCGATTCTCGATAATGCGATCCCCACCGCGGACCGTTCCGCAATCACCGTCCTTGCGTGTGTGCTGGTGCTCGCGGCACTGGCTGATGCCCTGTTTGCAGTGGTGCAGCGTTGGTTGAGCTCGACAATCGGCGAGGGACTCATCTACGACCTGCGGGTGGCACTCTTCGACAAGGTGCAGCGGATGCCGGTGGCATTCTTCACCCGGACACAGACAGGTGCACTGATCAGCAGACTGAACAATGACGTCGTGGGTGCACAGACTGCTGTCACCTCGACCCTCGGCAGTGTGGTGTCGAACGTCGTGGTGCTGGCCACCACCCTCACCACGATGGTGCTGCTCGAGTGGAGACTGACAGCAATCTCGTTGGTCGTCCTTCCGTTGTTCATCCTCCCCGCACGCAGGGTGGGTGCACGCATTGGCGCCGTCGCCCAGCAGCAGATGCAGTTCAACGCCGAGATGAACACGCAGATGAGCGAACGATTCAACGTCGCGGGGGCGATGCTGGTGAAGCTGTTCGGACGCCGGGAACGGGAGGTCACGACCTTCGCCGGCAGGGCAGCCGGGGTGCGCGACACCGGCGTGCGTGCCGCGATGTACGGACGGGTGTTCATGGTCGCGCTCGGCCTCGTCGGTGCGATGGGTGCCGCCGCCATCTACGGGATCGGCGCGCACCTGGTGGTGAACGGTGACATCAGCAAGGGAACGCTCGTCGCGATGGCCGCGCTCGTCACCCGTGTGTACCAGCCTCTCACCGGTCTGACGAACGCGCGCGTCGAGGTCGTCACTGCGTTCGTCAGTTTCGACCGGGTGTTCGAGGTGCTGGATGCACCTGTGTCCATCGAGGACCGTCTCGGTGCCGTCGATCTCGTGGAGACGCGGGGCGGGGTCGAGTTCGACAACGTGGTGTTCCGCTACCCGGCGGGCAGGACGGTCAGCATCCCGTCGCTCGAGTCGGCAGGCGTGATGACCGGGTCGGACCCGGATGTCGACGTTCTGCGTGGTGTGACACTCATGGTCAGACCGGGGGAGACGGTCGCTGTCGTGGGTTCGTCAGGTGCGGGCAAGTCGACACTCCTCTCGCTCGTGCCGCGTCTGTACGACGTCACCGGCGGCGCGGTGCGGATAGACGGCATCGACGTGCGTGACATCACCGGGGATTCCCTGCACGACGCAATCGGTGTGGTGTCACAGGACCCGCATCTCTTCCATGAGTCCATCGAATCGAACCTGCGGTACGCGAAACCGGATGCAACTGACGACGACCTCATCACGGCCTGCAGAGCGGCGCGCCTCCACGACATGGTGGCCGCGCTCCCCGACGGCTACCGCACCGTTGTCGGTGAGCGTGGCTACCGCATGTCGGGCGGGGAGAAGCAGCGTCTCGCCATCGCTCGCATGCTCCTCAAGAACCCGGCCATCGTGATCCTTGACGAGGCGACGAGCCATCTCGACAACGAGAACGAGACGATGGTGCAGGAGGCCCTCAACGCCGCACTGGCGGGCCGCACCGCCCTCGTCATCGCCCATCGACTCTCCACAGTGCGCGATGCGGACAGGATCGTGGTGCTCGAGGGCGGCCGCGTGGTCGAGGAGGGGACACACGAGCAGCTCATGGCGGCCGACGGTGCCTATGCGGCGCAGGTGCGCGCCGGGGGCTCATTCGGGGCCGTTGCCCCACTCCTTTCCTAGAGTGGCCGGGATGGCGGGCAGCAACCGGGGCGAGATCGAGTGGGTCGAGGGTGCCCCCGTCTTCTCTGTGGGCCAGTTCGCCGAGGTGATGAAGGGTGTTCTCCACCAGTCCTTCCCTGACGGTGTGTGGGTCGAGGGCGAGATACAGGGCCTGAAGCCGCCCAAGCCCCACATGTACTTCAGCCTCGTGGAGAACGACGGGGGCCGGTCGTCACAGATCAACATCACCGTGTTCGCGAACGTGGTGCGGGAGATCCGCGGGAAGCTCGCGCTTGTCGGTGCCGAGCTCAAGGACGGCATGAGGATCAGGATGTTCGGCGCAGTCGACTTCTACGCGCCGACCGGTCGACTCGGCCTCAAGGTGAGCGACGTCGACACCAAGTTCACCGCCGGGGACATCGCCACGAAGCGTGCCGAGCTCGTGCAGCGCCTGAAGGAGGACGGTTCGACCCAGCGCAACAAGCGCCGGGAGGTGCCGCTGGTCCCGTTGCGGCTCGGCATCGTCTCCAGCAGCCAGGCCGCCGGTTACGGCGATCTCTGCAAGCACCTCGAGGAATCCGGGTATGCGTTCGACATCGTGCTCTGTGACGTGCGGGTGCAGGGTGACACGGCACCGTCGATGATCGTGGACGCGCTCGGTGCACTCGGCGCGCGCAGCGACATCGATGTCGTGCTGGTGACACGGGGTGGCGGCTCGAAGTCCGACCTTGCCACGTTCGATGACGAAGGCATCGCACGTGCCATCGCCGCCTGCCCTCATCCCGTGTTCACGGGCATCGGCCACGACATGGACGAGAGCGTCGCCGACCTTGTGGCACACACGGCGTGCAAGACGCCCACCGCGTGCGCCGACCTCGTCATCGACATCGTCTCGGAGTTCGTGGGCCGGCTCGGTGATGCCGCCGACCGGCTGAACCTGGTCACCGGCTCCGCACTGGAGCGGGCGCACACGAGGGTGTCGCGCGCCGCGGAGCGGCTCGTGGTGCGGCCGAGGGCCGTACTCGAGCGCGAACGGCAGCGACTGGCGGTGCACTCCGCTGCCGTGCGCCTGCTCGACCCCGCTTCCACAATGGCCCGTGGCTGGAGCATCACCCGCACAGCCGACGGCAGGGTGGTTCGCTCCGTCGACGATGTCTCACCGGGTGATGTGATGACGACGGCGGTGGCGAACGGAACGATCACCAGCAGAGTCGAAGGGGACAACTGATGGCAACAAGGAAGAGCGCGAACAACGAGCCGGCGGGCTACGCAGAGGCAATCGCCGAGGTGGAGAGCATCCTGCGCGAGCTCGATTCGGGCACCGTCGACGTCGATGTCCTCACCGTGAAGGTTGCACGGGCGGCCGAGCTCATCGACTGGTGCACCGCGCGGATCGCGGCGGTGCAGGAGCAGGTCGACGGCATGGTCAGCAGTTTCGAGGACGAGGATGACGAGGCTGAGGACGACGAGTGACCAGTGACCCCGGGTTCCTCGACCGCGTGGCAGCCCGCATCGGGAACATGATCGAGGAAGGTCGCACCCGATACGGCGGGTTCGACCCCGAGATCGACAGCCTGTTCGGCAGGCTCTCTGCGCTCACGGAGAACAGGGGCAAGGGAACCCGCGCAGACGCGGTCCGACTCGGGTGGCTCGCAGCCGGTGGCACAACCGATGACCCGACCCCCGTGAACATCGGTGCGGCCTTCGAGCTGCTGCATCTCTCCGCATTGGTGCACGACGACATGATCGACGGCTCGTCCTCGCGGCGCGGGGTACCCACCGTCCATGTTGAGGCCGCGGAGCGCCACCGCATCGACGGACTTGCCGGCAGCAGTGCGCATTTCGCGACGGGGTCGGCGGTACTCACGGGGAACATCCTCGCTGCGCTTGCCCAGTCGGCACTGGGCGAGGTGAACGCGGCTGCGCGGCACGAGTGGTCACGGGTGCAGCTGGAGGTCAATCTCGGCCAGTATCTCGATCTTGTCTCGGCGGCCGGACAGACCATGGACGAGGACCGCGTTCACACCGTGATGCGCCTGAAGACTGCCGCGTACACATTTGCGCGGCCCCTGCGAACCGGTGCCGCGGCAACGGGACGGGCCGACGAGATGATGCTCGATGATCTCGGGGCGTACGGCCATCTCGTGGGGGTGGCGTTCCAGATCCGCGACGACATTCTCGGCGTGTTCGGTGACGAGTCGGTCACCGGCAAGCCCGCGGGTGATGACCTGCGCGAGGGCAAGGCCACCCTGCTGCTGCTGCGATCGGGATCCCGACCGGAGAACATCGCCTCGGGGGTGTTCGTGCGTGTCGGGTCCCCCGACCTCATGGACGGCGAGATAGAACTGATGCGCTCGACGATTGAACTCGACGGCACCCTCAAGTGGGCAGAGGAGGAGGCGCAGAGGTACGTCGACAAGGCCACCAGCCAGTTGGGCCGATGGTCGGGGGAGATTCGGAAGTCGCTCGAGGAACTCGCACGTTCCGCCGTCGAGCGACGACGCTGAACGCCGTCAGACGCCTGCGGCGTACAGGTCGAGCGCCTCGTTCACCGTCAACCCGGTGGCGACACCCGGCTCGGCGTTGATGGCCTCGAGCCACGGCGGGGTCACCCGGCAGCACACCGCTATGGGGTCGTCGAGTCCCGCGCCGTTCACCGCGAGCTTCGCGAAGGTCAGTGCATAGGTTGCCGGCCGCGCGTCGCGCGAGAGTTCGATGAGCGCCCACGGGTCGGGTGCGGCACCGGGCCTGTCAATCTCCACGATCTCGGGGGCCGAGCTCACGTGCACCGGTCCGCCGGCGAGACCGGGTCCGTCGGTGAGCACCGCACCACGGACCAGTTGGGGGCGTGCGCCGGCTATCAGGAACGCCACGTACGCACCGAGACCGCGCCCGAGCACGGTGGCCTCACCGATGTGCCGCAGTGCGACGTCGACATCCGCCATGAGAATCTCGCAGGAGTAACCGCCGCCGCGCGGCACCGTGGACTGCCCGTGCCCGGTGAAGTCGAGCGCCCACACCGGCCCCGGCCACGGCAGTTTGAGCGATGCCATCCGCCCTGCGTCCTCTCCGAGGCCATGAAGGAGAAGGAGCGGGCGGCCCGTACCGTCGCGGACCCTGTGAAGAGCCAGGGTCACGCGGTTGTGCCGCAGGTGGACGGTCTCGAGGAACGTCATGAGAGGAACTCCAGCACCATGTCGGCGACACGTCGGGGTTCCTCGATGTGGATGAAGTGCCCGATTCCCTCGAGCACCTCCAGGCGTCCACCCGCAGGCAGCCACGGCTTGACGTCACGCGCACGCGCACCCCAGCCCATCGGTTCGTCCACCGTGCCGAGCAGTCCGAGAAAAGGTACGGCCAGCGCGGCCATCCGCAGCGAACTCCACTCGGGTCTCCACGGTCCGAAGCCACCGAATCTCATGCTGGGGTCGAGGGTCCAGCGCCATCCGTCGTCGTCGTGTTGCGCACCGACGGTCACGAGGTACTCGAGCCACTCACGACTGAGCCGCGGGTTCATGCGGCCGCGACGCTGCGCGAGCTCCTCCAGCGTTCCCGGTCTGCGGATCGACTCTGCGGCACCGTGACGGAAGTCGAGCCACGACCCGATCTCGTTCGCGAGCATGTGTGACTGGTCATGGTCGGGAACGTCGGGCATGCGCCGCTTGCTCGGCATGCCGTCGATGTTCACCATGTGCGACACGCGGTACGGCGACCCGTCGCCGAGCTGCAGCATGATGGCGCCGCCCTTGGAGTGACCCACCACGGGAGCGGGACGGTCGGTCACCGATGACATCACGGAGAGCGCATCACGGATGTCGGCCTCCCAGCCGTTGAGCGAAGAGTGGTCGCTTGCGCCGTGGCCGCGGTGGTCCCACGACACGACCCGCCACCCTTCGTCGGCGAGCATCGGGGCGAACACGTCCATCGTGCGGGCGAAGTCGCTGCCGCCGTGAACGAGGAAGAGGGGCGGGTCGGTCTCCCTGCCCCATTCGTACACGGCGACGCCGACGCCGTCGGCGTCGGGGCGTCGGGTGCGCTCCGGTGCCCGTGCACCGGGGAACGTCCTGGTCTCGTGAGGGGTCGACATGGCACACGAATGCTACGGGAGTGCACCGGTTGGCTCTGCACGGGAGCGTGTGACCTCTTGCTCGTAGCATGGTTCCGTGTTCCTGAGGCGCCGGCTCCACATGTACTTGCTGTGGAGCACATGCGTGTTCGCTCTCCTCGCAGTGGTGTCGAGTCTCCTCACCGACGGCGGTGGCGGGGGTTCGGGGGCCGGG
>JBJTBF010000051.1:0-16919 GCA_046091145.1 Acidimicrobiales bacterium
CGTTCCGGGCGGAACAACACCGCCCGTCGGCGGCACACCGTCGGAACTCCTGGCGCAGGCCGAGGCACTGTTCGCCGAGGCTGATGCCGCGCTCGCCAAGAACCCGCCGGATTTCGCCACTTACCAGGCAAAGCAGGCAAAGGCGCGCGACCTCGTGGCCAGGGCCATCGCACAACTCGGCCAGTAGACGGTCTCTTTTCCCGGCTGATTCATTTACGGGGGGACATCCGGTTGGTAAGTGCGTGCCCGTGACTTTGGTACGCAAGACCCTCACCCGTGGCGCGACAACCCTCGTGTTGGCCGTGTCTCTCATCTTCGTCGGCCACACCGGCGTTCTTCAGGCCGTCGGCGGCACCGCCAGCGCCACCATGAACCTGGTGAACGGGGTGACACTCCTGCGCGACGGATCAACGGTGAACAACGGTGGCGTGGTGAAGGTGGGTCTCGGTGGCCTCCTCAAGGAGGGCACCGGCAACCGCGAGCTGAACATCAACCTCGACCCCGACATGGCGTACACCTCGGGTTCCGCGGTGGCACCCGAGGGCTGGACCATCCAGTACCAGGCCAACAACTCGGGCACGTGGGTGAACTCGGAGCCGTCGCCGGCATCCGGCGTGAGCGACGTGCGGGCCACGAAGTCGGTCACGGCCGGCCCGATCGTGGGCTTCTCCCAGCAGTACACCACGGAAACGAATGCTCCCATCCCGGCGTCAACCTTCGCTGGTTCGACCGGCGGTGATGGATGGGACGTGTTCCTCTACGACAACTACGTCTACAACATCTTCCATCACAACTCGACTGCGATAAGGCTGAACTGCCTGCTGCGGACCACGGGCACCCTCTGCCCGGGATATGCGCCCTCCGTGAACGCGGCGACGGGTGTGGACGGCTCGCAGTTCCCCGGGTATGTCACGGGCAACCGGTCAGGAGGTTGGGCAGACATGGCCTCCGGCAAGCTCTACGCCTTCACTGCTCAGTCGGCCGGTTCGAAGTACCCCGGTGCACTGTGTATCGATGTCACCGCCACACGCCCGGTGTCCTGCGGGTTCATCCAGCTCGGCAACTCGACTGTCACGAACTACTCCTACCTGTCGAATGCGGAGGGAATCGGCGGTCGCCTGTTCGGGGTCGAGACCATCGGCATGAAGTTGCTGTGCCTCGATCCGGCCACAGGAGCTACCTGCCCGAACTCGCCCGTGTCACTCTCGGGCACAGCAGGTGCGAGCGGCAGCTGGGCCCACATCTTTCCGCTGGGCAACAAGGTGTTCGTGACCTCCGATACTCACCTGAGCTGTTACGAGTCATCGACACTTGCCGCATGCGCCGGTTCGTGGCCTGTCTCGTACACATCCATCTCCAAGACTGCTGAGTCCTTTGCGCCGGTGGCGCACATGAACTCCACCGGCACCATCGACGGTGCGTGCATGCGCGTGTTCTGCCTCAAGCTCGACGGCACCCTGCCCAGCCCCGCATGGATCAGCCCGCACAGCATCACCACGTGGGCAGCAAGCGGCAACAGCTCCGGCAACTACGGGCGATTTGAGGCCACGGATGGCCGCGCATTTCTGCATTCGGTGCTCGGGACGGCAGATGTCTACTGCTTCGACTATGCAACCAACGCAGCGTGTGCGGGCTTTGATACCACTCCAGACAACTACACATCTCGCTACGCACTGCGTGCCGACCCGAACAACCCATCATGTGTGTGGTGGAACTCTGACCCGGGCCGTATCGGATTGTTCGACACCCGGACAGGTGCAGCCAACTGCACCGGAAACCCGGTCATCACCCTGCAGCCGAGTTCTTTCGCGCCGCGTTACACCTGCACCTCGAACGACTCCGTGGATGAATGGAAACAGCTGCGTCTTGCGTCCGTCGCGGGCACGGGTACTGCTGGCTCCATTGCACTCACAGTCCGTGATGCCAATGGCAACGCAGTGGCCGGGTGGGTCGACAAGCCAGTCAGCGTGGGAACGCCGCTGAACATGACTGGTCTCGATGTTGCGTCGTCCACCTCGAGACCCACGTTCAACTTCCGCTTCAGCAACGTCACCGGGGGCAACATCACATCGGCCACCATCCAGTTGGACTACGTAGGCAAGGGTCCGGAGCTGTGCATCAACACCACGCTCACCACGGCCTCGAACTGCCCGGTGGTCACCGGCCTCACCGGCCAGTTGGTGGATGCGACCGGCGGCACGAGCACGTACACACACACCCGTTCGTTGACCATCGGCACGGGTGGTTCCTGCCCGCAGAACATCATCGCCCAGACTCCGCCGTCTGCACCGGGTGACCTGAAGTCGACTCCGGCCTCCACAACCGCGAACGTCAACTTCCTGATGCCTTCTGATGACGGTGGTTCGGCACTCCAGGACTACCGCTACTCCATCGACAACGGCCAGACATGGGTGACCTTCAGTCCCTCCACCTCGGGTGGTCGTCTCCAGCTCCCGCTGTCGGGCTTGACGCCCAGCACGACGTACCCGATCCAGATCCAGGCCATCAATGCCCGCGGCCGGAGCGTGTCGCTGAGTGGATCGTTCACCACACTGGCTGCAGGTGCTCAGGTGGCGGCGGCCGCGCCGACCACCACCACGGTGGCGCCGACCACCACCACGGTGGCGCCGGCAGCCCCGACCACAACCGCCGCACCGCAGCTCGCTGCCGCGGAGATTGCACCGGTTGCCGAGGTGACGGTGAAGCAGGCCATCCCCCAGTCGGGCGTGAACGCACGTGTGCTTCTCGGTCTGGCTGCGGTGATGATCGTCGGCGGTGGGGCAACCACTCGTCGCCGCCGCGTGCGACCCAGCCGCTAGAACGACGCTCGGGCAGCGTCGGGGTCTAACGACCCCGACGCTGCAACTGGTCGGCGAGTGCCGCGAGATCCTGCCGGAAGGCAATTTCGTAGCGGGCCTGTTCCTGTGCGAGACGAACCTGCGTGACGCGCAGGGTCTCGGCAATCTCCGCCAGTGAGCCGTCATGCTCGCGGGATGCGAGCTTCTCGATTTCGTTGCCCATCTCATGGATCTGGTTGGCGAGTTCGCTGCCGAGGCTCACCAGTCGGGCCTCGATGACGGTCAGTCTCTCCGCGCTGTCGCGGTTCGCCTTCTTCTCGTCGTCCAGCGCGGTGCCGAGGCGCGCCACGAGTGCCTCGAGCGCGGCGAGCCGCTCGTTCGCCACGCGTGTCTCCTCGCGGCTGACCCTCAGCGCCTCCTCGGAGAACGTCATGAGGTCCTGCACGGCAGACAGCACCGGGTCTGGTTGTTTCTTGCGGGAGAAAATGGCCATGGCGTTCGTGCGGGTTGCGGCCCTGCGGCCGTGCCAGTACCGTAGTTCTCCAGTTACTACGACGCGGGGTGGAGCAGCCCGGTAGCTCGTCGGGCTCATAACCCGAAGGTCGCAGGTTCAAATCCTGCCCCCGCCACCAAGCGCGAAGGCCCGGTTCCCGTCCCACGGGGGCCGGGCCTTCGTCGTTGACGCCGTTGATGCTCGACGGGCTGCAGGGCGGTCAGAGCGAGAGAACCTCGCGATGGAACGACAGCATGTCCTCATCGAACAGCTCGGGAAGACCCGGTCCGCCCCCCATGCGCGCGCCCTTCTGGCCGAAGCCTGCTGCCACCGCATAACGGAACTGGTCGATGTCGGTGCGCGCGGGGTCGGGCACGCCGCTGACGGGGTCGATCATGCAGCCATCGTCGGCGATGTACTCGATCGGTGCGTTCGGGGACACGCGTGCCTCGGCGACCATGTGCACGTCCTCGTGACGGTCGAAGCTGTGGTGCGCGCCGGGAACCACACGCACCGAGGCCGTCCCGCCGGCCAGGTTGATCGCGTGCACCTGGGCCTGCACCCCCACCACCGACAGCCACTCGTCCCGTTCTCCTGCGATGGCCCGCACGACCGTGCGACCCACCCGGGGTTGCACGAACTGCTGGCCGCACCACGGGTACACCGCATACGTGCCCGCGAGCGACAGGTTGCCCACCGCTGCGTCGGCGAACACCCTCATCGATGCTGCAAGCACGGCCGCGCCGCCGCGGCTGTGGCCCTGGGCGGAGATGCGCGCGGGGTCCACGCGCGGGTCTGTCGCAGCCACACGGAGGGCGGCAAGCACGTCGTATGCGCTGGCGGCGAACGAGTACTGGGCCTGGTTCGCGACGGTCGATGTCACCGAACGCGCGGTGAACGGATCGACAATCAGCACCGCGCACCCCTCACGAACGAGGGTCACTGCATGGCGCAGATGGTTCGGTGACACACCCGCGCTCCCAGGAACCATCAGCACGGCGGGGTTGGGCCCGTCGCCGTCGGGGAACACCCATGCACCGTTGATGTCAAGCAGTTCCGCCGGACCGGCCGCCGACATGGCCTCGTGGAAGTTCCGTGGGTTCGCCGACGGGATCACCGCCCGCTCGGGCCGAAGCCCGGCGTCGGAGAGAGGTGCGAAACGCTGTTCGAAGGACATGTGCCGAAACTAGCCGTCGGGGCCGAAGGGCTCGGGGGCCGGTCGGCGCCGGTGATCACACCTTGTAGACGAGCGAGGCGGTGGCGCACAGGTTCCCGGTGTCGGCTCCGCGCACCTCGGCGCGGCAGAAGCAGATCGACTTCCCGCGCTTCTCGATCCATCCCTCACACACGGCATCCTCGCCCGCGACCGCCGAGAGGTACTGGATGTCCATGCTGATCGTGACGAAGTTGTTCCGGCCGGTCACGTTCCAACCGACGGCCGGCACGACAGTGGTGTCGATGAGGCTCGCAATCGCGCCGCCGTGCATGATGCCGGCCGGCTGGTTCATCTCCTGACGCGCCGGCAGGCGCAGCCGCGCGTAGTCCTGGCGGAGTTCCTCGACCACGAACCCGAGATGCATGGCGAAGTTCGTCGGTTGGTCCCACGTGGGGAAGTGGCCCCATCTCTCGGCGTTCTCATGGGGAAGCGGGGCGAACCTGTCGGCAATGGTCATGGTCCGACCCTAGTGACGGTGTGCCGGCGGGGGTACGGTTCGGGCATGCCATTGCACCATGTTGCGTATGCCACGAGGGACGTCGAGGCCACCACCCGGTTCTACGAGGACCTCATGGGTTTCCCTCTCGTGTACACCGAGATCACTGCCGGCGAGGGCGACACCTGGTTGCGCCATATCTTCTTCGACATCGGCGCCGACAAGACCGGCCGCACCGAGTCCATTGCGTTCTTCCAGGTGAACAAGGTGGGTGAGCGCGACGATTACGTCACCGATGTCTCGGACGGTGTCGGCCTGCCGGTATGGGTGAACCACTGTGCCTTCCGTGCCACCGCAGAGAAGCAGGACGAGGTCCGTGCACGCATGGACGCGGCCGGCATCAAGCCGTTGATGGACGTCGACCACGGGTGGTGCCGCTCGCTCTATTACCTCGACCCGAACGGGATCATGGTGGAGCTGTGCCGCGACACCCCAGGGTTCACCCCCGACCGGGAAGAGGCACGTCGCCTCCTCACCGCCGACCCGCACGCGAACGCGAAGAACCACTGACGACGATCATGAGCCAGACCGCAACCGCACCATCATCCGGCCGTTCCCCGGGTGTCGAGCACTTCGACGTGCTCATCGTGGGCGCGGGCATCTCGGGCATCGGCTCGGCGGTTCACCTGCAGGAGCAGTGCCCCGGGCGCAGTTTCGTGATTCTCGAGAAGTTCGAGTCGTTCGGCGGCACCTGGCACATGCACCGCTATCCGGGCGTGCGTTCGGACAGCGATCTCTACACCTTCGGGTACCGCTTCAAGCCGTGGGTCGGTCCGCCAATCGCCACCGCCGCCGAGATCAAGAAGTACATGGGTGAGGTGATCGACGAGCACGGTCTGCAGCAGCACATCCGCTACCGCCACCGCATCACGTCGGCATCCTGGTCGTCGGAGAACAACGAGTGGGCGGTGCGAGTCAGCCGGATGGACTCCGGTGACGAGACCGTGATGACGTGCAACTTCCTCTACATGTGCCAGGGCTACTACAACCAGGACAAGGGCTACATGCCCGACTGGCCGGGCATGGACTCCTACCGCGGGCGCATCATCCACCCGATGGACTGGTCCGAGGACACCGACTACGAGGGCAAGCGAATCCTCGTGATCGGCTCCGGCGCCACAGCGGCAACGGTTGTCCCCGAGTTCTGCAGGAAGGCAGCGCATGTCACCGTGCTGCAGCGGTCACCCACGTACTTCATCCCCGGTCGCAACGTCGACGATCTCGCCGACACCCTGCGACAGCTGGAGATCGACGAGAAGTGGGTCCACGAGATCGTGCGGCGCAAGCGCCTCTTCGACGGCCGGGCGGTCACGCAGATGTCCTTCGAACAGCCTGATGCCCTGCGCGACTTCCTGCTCGAGGGCGTGAAGGCACTCCTGCCCGAGGGCTACGACATGTCGCACTTCACGCCCCACTACAGGCCGTGGCAGCAGCGCATCGCGTTCGTCCCCGACGGTGACCTGTTCGCGGGCATCCGCGAGGGCAAGGCCACGATGGTCACCGACGAGATCGACACCTTCAACGGGACCGGCGTGCTCACGAAGAACGGCACGCAGATCGATGCCGACATCATCGTGCCGGCCACGGGCTTCAACCTGAGCGTGCTCGGCGACATCCCGTTCGAGGTCGACGGGCGCCCGGTGAACTGGCCGGACACCGTCACCTACAGGGGGATGATGTTCACCGGCGTGCCGAACCTTGCGTGGATCTTCGGGTACTTCCGCGCCAGCTGGACCCTGCGCGTCGACCTCATGGGAGATTTCATCTGCCGCATGCTGCGGCACATGGACGACAAGGGGGCACAGCGGGTGACGCCGCGCCTGCGGCCGGAGGACGCAGAGATGGACATCGGTGACTGGATCAGGCCCGACAACTTCAACCCGAATTACCTCATGCGCAGCATGCACCTCATGCCGAAGTCGGGTGACAGGCCCGAATGGAAACACGACCAGGACTACTGGGCGGAGAAGGACATCATCCCGCACGCCGACCTCGACGACGGGTGTCTCGTCTTCGAGTGACCCGTGGTGCCCGCGCGCAGCGGGGACCTCAGAGTGAGTAGACGCGCGCGGCAGTGCCCCTGAACATCGCGTCCTTCTCGGTCTCGGTGTACCCGACGGCGATCTTCTTGGCCGCGTTCCAGAAGGTGCGGTACGAGAGCGAGAGGCGGTCCACGGGGAAGTTCGACTCGAACATGCACCGCTCCGGGCCGAAAGCCTGGATGGCATGTTCGTACCAGCGCTTCTGTGCCGTGACGAACTCATCCGAGGTCGGGGGCCGTTGCGCGGTGTGCCAACCGAAACCGTTGTCGGGCATCGCGAGCCCACCGATCTTGGCCACCACGTTCGGGCACGCGGCGATCTCGTCGATGTCGCGTCTCCAGTCAGCGAAGATCTCGTCGTGCCGGCCGGCCCACCTGCCGACACCGACAGGAGTGCCGAAGTGGTCGAGAACCATCGTGGTGCCGGGCGCAGAGCGCGCCAGTGCCAGGAACTCGCGGTTCTGGTGGTGGTAGTGCCATGAGTCGTAGGTGAACCCGCGTTCACCGAGGCGCCGCACCCCGCGCACGAAGGCAGGGTCCTCGGACTTCCCCTCCACGGCCCGGCCCGGGATGGTGAGCGCACCCGGTTCGTCGGCGCGCGACAGTGCATCCCGGATGCCGCGGAACATCCCGTTCGCTGCCTCAACGTGTGCATCCAGCACCTCGTCGAGGTTCGCGAGTGTGAGGTCGGCCGAGCCGACGAGAGCACGAATGGTTCGGTGCGGGTCGCCTGCGGCACGTGACGCGATGAACCTCGTCTCGCCGAGGGAGGCAAGGTGGGCAGGAGCAGCGGTGTCGTACGACGAGCCGCACTCCATGAACACCGTGCACTCGATGCGGTGACCATCCCTGACATCGGCCAGGAGGTCGCCGATGTCGTAGTTGAGCGCCTGGCCTGCGGGCCAGAGGTGATGGTGCGGGTCGATGATCACCCGGTCAGGGTCAACCACGTCCTCACGGACGAGGTCGTGCCACTGCGGGGTTCCGGGCTGGGGTACGTCCATACGCGGAGTCTTGCATCTGGTGCGGGACCCGCTTTCCGGCCCTGCGAATGCCCTTCTGACTTGGCAAAATGTCAAGGTGATGTCACCGAAACGACTGTGGAGAACCGTCACTGCATGCATGGTGGCCTTCGCGTTCCTCGCCTGGCAGGTTGCCACGGGCGGCTGGCTGTCGGGTCTCGATGTGGAGGCAACGCGCCTGGCACGCAGCATCCCGAAGAACCGCGACCTCTTCGAGATCACGGTGATGACCGGTCTGCGCGGCATCATCCTCACGGTGTGCCTGCCGTGGTTGGTGTGGCAGTCGTGGAGGAACCGCACGTGGCTGCACGTCGGGGGTTTTCTCGGCGTGCTGTTCCTGCAGACAGGTCTGGTCGGAGCGGTGAAGGTGGCGTTCGGTCGCTCGTTCCCGTACCAGGGAGACATGGTTCTGGGGGCCGGGTTCCTCGCGTTCCCGTCGGGCCATGCCGCGAACGTGGTCGCTCTGTGGGGGTGGATGGCGTGGATCGTGTCTCAACGGCGGCCCGACCTCACGTCGCGTCTGTGGTCCGGAGTCGCTGCTGCTGCCGTGACCGTTGCGTTCTCCAGCTGGATCATCCGCACGCACTGGCCCACCGACCTGTTCGCCGGATTCCTGCTCGGCGGTGCGTCGCTCGCAACGGTGGTGTCGCTCGTGCAGGCCGCCGGTCTCAGTCGGACGGCCACACCTTCGCACGCTCGGTCAGCTCGTCCCTGAAATCGGGGTGGCCGACAGCGGCCAGCGCCTCGGCGCGCTCGCGGATGGTGCGCCCGTGCAGTTCTGCCACGCCCCACTCGGTGATCACGAGATCCACCTGGTGCCGGGGGGTGCTCACCACCGTGCCCGCAGGGAACCCCGGCAGGATGCGGCTCGTCACCGTGCCGTTCACGGTGGATGTGGACGGAAGGCACACCATGCTCCTGCCGTCCGCGGTGAGCCCGGGTCCGCTCACGAAGTCCTCGTGGCCGCCGACACCGCTGAACTGGACGCCGTTGATGCTGTCGGCCATGACCTGGCCAGAGAGGTCGACGGCGAGTGCGCCGTTGATCGTTACCATGCTGCGGTTGCGTGCGATGTTCTCCGGGGAGTTCACCACCCGCACCGGCAGGAACCGCACCTCGGTGTTGCCGTGGAGCCATTCGTACAGCTCGGGGACACCCGCGGCGAACGTGGTGGGCGAGTAGCCGTCGAACGGCGAGTTCTTGCGGTTCGTGACCTTGCCGGCCAGGTGCAGGCGCATGAGTCCGGTCGTGAACATCTCCGAGTGGATGCCGAGGTCACCGATGTCGCTGTCGGCCACCATCGAGGCGATGCGGCTGGGGATGCCGCCGATGCCTGTCTGCAGGGTGCAACCGTCATGGATGAACCTCATCGCGTGCGCGGCGATGAGGCGTTCGGCCTCGGTGGGTTCGGCGTCGGGCAGGTCGAGGGGGCGGCGGTCCGTCTGCACGAGCACGTCGATCTCCTCCAAGGAGAGGCTGTGCGTGTGCTCGGGGTCGAGGCCGACGGTGCGCGGGTAGTGCTCGCTGACCTCCACCACCAGCACGCGTTCCGGGTCCGCGCCGGCGCGGTGCAGTTCATCGACCGATGCACCGGCATGCAACGACAGGCTCACGCGACCGTTCTCGGGCATCGCTGCCGCCGTTGCCATGACCCGCGGGTTCAGGTGCCGCAGCACGGGTTCGAAACGGCGGAAGTCGGCGGGGACGAAATCGATGTCGGCACCCGCGTCGCGCAGGAAACGTTCAGCCGGGCCGAAGAAGCCGCTGCGGTAGCGGACACCCTTGCGCATGAACACCTGGAACAGATCGGGGAGGAGGGCACCGAACACCTCGAGTCGCTCGAAGTCGTCACGCTCGCCGAGGGCATGCAGGAAACCCGACGGCACTCCCGGCCCGAGCGGAACGGCGAGGCTGTCGGTTCCGCGCACGAGAGCAACCGCTTCCTCGACCGGGGTGAACCTCATCCCCTGATTCTTGTCCGCCGGGCAAGGGGTAGGTTGGGCAGATGAGCAAGCCTGATGTCTCCGTTCCCGACCAGGACCCGCCCGCAGAGCTCGTTCTCGAGGACCTCTCGGTTGGCAGCGGCGCGGAGGCCCGGGCCGGTGCAGTCGTGGAGGTGCACTACGTGGGTGTCGCATGGAGCACCAACCGCCAGTTCGACGCATCATGGGACCGCCGGGAGACCTTCGAGTTCCGTCTCGGTGCGGGCCAGGTCATCAGCGGCTGGGATGAAGGCGTCGCCGGCATGAAAGTCGGCGGCCGTCGCCGTCTCACGATCCCGCCGCACATGGGTTACGGGTCAGCCGGTGCAGGTGGGGTCATCAAGGGCGGCGAGACACTCGTGTTCGTGGTCGACCTTCTGAACGTGAACTGAGGGAGAAACCGATGAGCGAGAATTTCTACACGGCGAACGCATCACTCGCGGGGGTCGAGCACCTCGGTGCCGAGGAGATGCAGACCATCTGGCGCGTGGAGATGGCGGGTGAACTCTTCTACAACCTGCTTGCCGAGCGCATCGACGACGAGGAGGCGAAGGACCTCCTGCGGCGGAACGCGGTGGAGGAGCGTGGCCATGCCCGCCGTATCGCCCGCGCGCTGTCCATCGCGCTCGGCACCGAGTGGGAGCCGAGCAAGGAACAACAGGAGCTCCTCGACGTCCCGATGCCCGGGACCATCGATGCCCGCCTGTTCGCCGGCATCGTGCAGGGCGAGCTGAACGGTGACGCCGGCTACCAGAAGTGGGCCGACAACGAGACGAACCCGGAGATCGCGCGCCTGCTGCGGCTGAACGGACGCGAGGAGACCATCCACGCGAACCGCGCCCGGCGCGTGCTCGAGATCCTCAGTTCCTGACGGGGACGTCCCCGGCGTCCGCCGCACCGCGCCGCGGCAGCATCGTCGACAGTGCGACAAGGCCGCTGACCGCCAGAACCACCGCACTCACGGCGACGTGACGCGGGTGCTCGATTCCCGAACCCATCACTGCGGTTGCGTACAGCACGAACGACGAACCGAGCAGCATCGCCACCAGGCCGGCCTCCCGTCGTCTCGAGGTGAAAATGCCGAGTGCCACGGCGAGGGCACACAGCGCCAGCGACATCTTCCACGGCGGGAAGAGCACCCGCGGCACGGGAGCGCGGGTGTCGAGCGGGAGGAAGTCGTCGTTCGGTGGTTGCAGAGTGGGCCCCGCAAGACCGACAAGACGTGAACGGGTGTCGCCCGGGTGTGTGGTCACCCATCGTGCGTACGTGCGCCAGCCGTCACCCTGCACCCACTCGAGAAGCGGCACGCCGCCGACGCGCAGCAGGCTGGGCGGTGCCTGCCCCTCGGGGAACCCCGCGAGTGCAAGAAGGCCGGCCGGCACCTGTTCGGCGTAGTCGTACCCACCGGCCTCGCGCATGCCCGGGATGTCGGGCATCCCGCGGTCGACGAACCAGGCGAAGCGTGTGTCGTCGGTGATCACGCGCTCCGCAAGAACGGTGTACATGTTCAGGGCGGACAGCGATGATGTCGCCGCCATCTGCTGCAGCCCGAACACCGCGGCAGCCGCGAGCACGAGCCCCCGCGCCGGCGGGACCCGTCGTCGCACGGTGGCCGCGACGATCACGGCTCCCGTGGCACAGAAGAGCAGCAGGAGGTGCTGCTGGCGGCTCATGGCGAAGGTGATGAACGCCGCGGTCCATCCCCACCGTGTGCCCGTGCCGGGTCTCGTCACCGCGGCAACCGATGCGGCGACCGCAGCAACACCGAACGTGACCGACAGGGACTCCGAGAGGATCGCGAGGTCGTATCGCACCACCTGTGGCACGAGCCCCACCACGAGAGTGACCGTGCGCATCGCACCGGCCAGGCGGCATCCGCGTGACAGCTCGTGCGCGAGCCACACCCACGCACATGCGCCGAGCAGAACCTGGGCCGTGACACGGGCGGTGTCACCGTTGCACAGCGCATACACGAGGGTCACCGGCCACAGCCGTGAACCGGGCGAGAACAAGTCGAAGTGGAGGTAGCCGACGGAGTCCGGGAAGCGCGCCGGTGTGCGTCCCCACACCGTCGAGGCACGCACCGCGATGTACGCGACCGCAAGCACGGGAAGACTCGTTAGGCGTTCTCGCCGGGGCACGGGCCGAGGCTACTTCGGTGGTCATCGGACGAATGTGTCGGTGTACCGTGACCGCATGAAGTCGCTCGTGATCCACGAACTCGGCAATCTTGATGCGCTCACCGTGGAGGAGAAGCCCTCGCCGGTGCTCACCGATGGTCAGGTTCGGGTGAAAGTCTCCGCCTGCGGACTGAACTACGTGGATGCGCTGATGATCGAGGGCCGATACCAGATCAAACCGCAGGTGCCGTGGAGCCCGGGCAGCGAGATCACAGGCACCGTCACAGAGACCGGACCCGGGGTCGATACGTCGTTGCTCGGAAGGCGTGTCTTCGTGCCCGTGGGTGCCGGTGGTTTCTCCGATGAGGTGGTGACGGCGGCGAACCGCATGCTGCCCATCCCCGATTCGTTGTCGGACGGCCAGGGTGCCACGTTCATGCAGAGCTATCTCACCGCGTGGTTCGCGTTCACACGCCGCACCACACAGGAAGCAGGCCGCACGATGCTGGTGCTCGGTGCAGGCGGTGGTGTGGGCCTGGCGGCGGTCGACGTGGGTGTGGCACTCGGCCTGCGCGTGATTGCGGGGGCATCGAGCGAGGAGAAGCGCCGGCTCGCGCTCGACCGCGGTGCGTTCGCCGCCGTCGACGTTCTGAACGACGACGTGAAGGCAAAGGTGCGTGAGCTCGCCGGAGGCGGTGTGGACATCGTGTACGACCCGGTGGGTGGTGAACTTGCCGAGCCCTGCCTGCGTGCGTTGAATGCGCACGGCCAGTACATGGTCGTGGGGTTCGTGGCCGGCATCCCGCGACTGCCCGCAAACTTCGTGCTGCTGTTGAACCGCACCGTGGTCGGAGTCGACTGGGGTGCATGGGTGGGCCGCAACCAGGCGGAGAACCAGGTGATGCTGCGCGAGGTGATGGAGCGCATCGTGGCCGGCACGCTGCACCCTGTGGAGCCCGTGCCCTACCCGATGAGCAGGGCGGTCGATGCACTCCGTGACATGCAGAACCGCAGGGTCGTGGGGAAGGTCGCGCTGGTTCCCGACTTCGGGTGACTCAGCGGGTGCGCTCCAGTTCGTAGAGCGGAAGCGGGCAGCGCCGGCTCAACCACAGCCCGGCGCCGATCTGCTCGAAGTGCGGCGCGAGCCGCGTGCGGTACCACGAGCCGCTGCGACGGTGGACGTCCATGTCGGTCGAATCCGTGTCCACGATCTCGTTGAGATCGCGCCGCGTCGGTGCCTCGATGTACACGATCCCGCGGGCTGCCGAGTCGATGTTCTCGATTGCCCGTTCCGCCCCTTCGGCCGGCAGGTAGTGCAGCACGCCGTGGCACACCACCAGGTCGAACGTGCGCGCCGGGCGCCACTGCGTGATGTCGCGGCGCTGGTGTCCGTAGGTGCGGCATGCATGCGCGCTCACGTCGGTGGACACATAACGCACCTCCGGGTGGTTCTGCGCGTACCAGTCGCGCCAGTACCCGGGGCCGGCACCGATGTCGAGCACCGAACGCAGCGGGAGGTCCCACCACTGCGCGAGTGAGTGCACCGCTGATGCGAGTGCCGCGACCTTCGACGCGGTGTGCACGGGGTCATCGCCGTAGAAGCGCGCGTAGTACGCCTCATCGAAGGAGCGCCGGGCGGCCATCCGCTCAGTCGTTCCAGAACGCGTCGTGGCCCGTGGCGTTGCGCTGCCACGGGGCGTGGCGCTCGATGTGCTGCGCGAGACCGAGGGCGAGCGAGTCGGCGAACCGAGGTGCCGTGATCTGGAAGCCCATCGGCACGCCGTGCCGGTCGAGGCCCATCGGGACACTGACTGCGGGGTGCCCGGTGAAGTTCGCGTCGCTCGTGTTCAGGGCGATCATCGTGTCGTGCTCGACCGCACCGGCGGAACTGGCCATCGGGCCCTCGGCAGGCCATGCGCGTGAGTTCACCGTGGGCACCACCACGACGGAGTCGTTCCCCATGAGGTCGTCGAACCGCGCCCCGACCTCGTGACGCATGCGCATCGCCTCCACGTACTGGGGTGCGGTCACCTTCGCGCCGAACTCCAGCTGGCCCTGCACGTAGTCGCAGGTCTCGGCCCATCGGTCGGAGAGACCGAGCATGCTCTGGTGCAGCTCGGCGGTGGAGATCACGAACCACCAGTACACCGATGAGTTGCCCGACGGTGACGGTGCACGCACCACCTCCACGCCGGTGGATGCGATCATGTCGAGGGTCCGCTCGTAGGCCTCCTCGACCTCGGGGTCCATGTCGGAGCGGTAGGTGCGGCAGGCAATCACCTGCCGCGGCATCCGCGGGGTGAGGTCCACCGAACCTGCCGGCAGCGACAGGAAATCGCCGCGGGCGGGACCGTGCGTCACGGAGGCCTCGGTGATCACGTCGTCCACCGAAGTCCCGCTGGAGCCCTGCGTCGAGAACTCGATCCAACGGGGGAGAGCGTTGCGTCCGATCGCACCCATCGACGGCTTGTACCCCACGAGGCCGCACGCGCTTGCCGGCCCGCGCACGCTGCCGCCACCGTCGGAGGTGGTCGCAACCGGCACGAGCCCGGCCGCCAGGGCCGCCGCGCTTCCGCCGCTCGAACCGCCGGGCGACTTCTCCGTGTTCCACGGGTTGCGGGTCGCCCCGAACAGGGTGTTCACCGTGACTGCGGTCGCCCCGAACTCGGGCGTGTTGCTACGGCCGATCACGATGGCGCCGGCTGCCCGGAGACGCTCGATGATGACGTCGGAGAAGGTGTCCACCGGTGCATCCGCGAACAACGTGCTGCCGAACGTGGTGCGCCGGCCCTCGATGCGCACCATGTCCTTCACGAGCACGGGGAGACCCGCCAGCACACCGGTGCGCGGGTGTGCCGCTGCCTCACGCAGGGCGTCCTCGGCCCACAGTGCGGTGACAGCGTTGAGGCCACGCGAGGCCTCGATGCGGTCGAGCGACCTCTGCACCAGTTCCACGGGGCTCACCGAGCCGTTACGGACGAGGGCCGCGAGTTCCTTCAGCATGCATCGACACTAACCCTGGGTGCGCCGGGCAGGTTCAGCCGATGGGGAACGAGTTCCAGTCGACACCGGCGAGAGTGGGGTCGGCGGTGGCCAGCACGGCGAGGCCGACGATGGTGGCGCGCGCCGGCACGTGGTCCAGGAGCGGCACACGGATGTCGTGGTTGATGGACTCGAGGTGGCCGTGGGTGAACTCACCCAGCATCCGTGCGAGTGCCGGGGTGTGCCTGGCTGCCACCAGGCACTCCAGGCGGAACTGCCTCCACAGCAGACGCTCGGCCGAGAGGTGCGCACGCAGGTTCGCCGAGATGGTTCCCCTCAGGTTCTGTCGGTTCATCGATGTGAACGCGGCAATGTCACGTTCTGTCTGGGGCAGGTGGAGAAGTTCCACACAGTCAAGCACCAGTGATTCCTTGTTCTCATACAGGCCGTAGATCGCACCCACGCCGACACCGCGCGGTCCATCGCAGTTTCGTCGTGGTTCCCGGCTGCGTGCAGGGCAGCCTCGAGCACCCCGGACACCGCCGGCCAGAAGCTGCGCTGCCAGGCGAGCACCATCAACTCGGAGCGGTCGTCGCAGCGCGCATAGATCACCCCGCTGCTGTAGCCCGCATCGGATGCGACCCTCGTGAGGGCGAGCTGGTCGACCCCGTCGCGGCGCACCGCGTTCGCCGTGCTGGCGGCGACCTTCTGGTCGGTCTGTCGTGACCTCTCGGTCTGTCTGCTCGTCACCATGGTCTGCCCGTCACCGTCCCGGGTCATGCTCCCACAGCGGACCCGCAGTTCACCATGCGGACGCGCCGTAGAGTGACGGCATGGATCTCTCGCTCGGTGCGGTGCAGATGAGCATGACCCCCGACATCCGGCGGAACCTGGACACAGCGGAACGACTGGTGCGCGATGCCGCCGCGAAGGGCGCGAAAACAGTGCTCATTCCGGAACTGTTCGAGGACGTCTACTTCTGCAAGGACGTGGACGCGGCGAACCTCGCGCGTGCACGGCCGGTGGAGGGCCACACCACCGTGACCCGTTTCGCGTCGCTCGCGCGCGAGCTCGGCGTGGTGTTGCCCCTCAGCATCTTCGAGCGTGCGGGCAACACCCTGTTCAACACGGTGGTCATGGTGGACGCCGACGGGTCGGTGCTCGGCACGTACCGCAAGAGCCACATCCCCGACGGGGTGGGCTACAGCGAGAAGTTCTATTTCACGCCCGGTGACACGGGCTTCCGTGTGTGGGACACCGCGCACGGTCGCGTGGGTGTCGGGATCTGCTGGGACCAGTGGTTCCCCGAGGCCGCCCGCGTGATGGCACTGCGCGGGGCCGAATGCATCCTGTACCCCACGGCAATCGGGAGCGAACCCCCCGACCCCACGTGGGACTCCAGTGGACACTGGCAGAGGGTGATGCAGGGTCATGCCGCGGCGAACCTGCTGCCGGTGGTGGCGGCGAACAGGTTCGGCCGCGAGACGGGCTCGCAGACGGAGATCGATTTCTACGGGTGCTCCTTCATCGCCGACAACACCGGCGCGAAGGTTGCCGAGGCACCACGTGACGCGGAGGCGGTGCTGGTCGCGAACTTCGACCGCGCGGCGCTCGACACACTGCGGTTGTCGTGGGGCCTGTTCCGCGACAGGCGTCCCGACCTCTACGGCGACATCACCGGTTTCGGCAGCTGATCAGACGGGTGCGTCGCACTCGCGGCGTGGCTCTGCAGGTGACGGCAGGTTGTCCCACATGTCGGCCAGCAGGTC
>JBJTBF010000052.1:0-41003 GCA_046091145.1 Acidimicrobiales bacterium
TCCGGCCCTGCACCGACCCTGCCGGGTAGCGGCGGGGGTCGAGGCCGAGGTCGCGGATGACGTAGCCCACCAGCCGCTTGGAGTCCTGGGCGTCGTAGATGGTGAAGGTGCGCGGGTAGCCGATGGCGTCGGCGTGCGACCGCAGCATGCGCACGCATGCCTTGTGGAACGTGGTGACCCACATGCGCTCGGCCGGCGGGCCGACCAGTTCTCGGACACGCTCGCGCATCTCGTCGGCGGCCTTGTTCGTGACGGTGATGGCGAGGATGCGTGAGGGGTGCACGCCGCGACCGATCAACCATGCGATGCGACGCGTGAGCACACGTGTCTTCCCCGAGCCTGCACCGGCCACGACCAGCAACGGCCCGCCGGGATGGAAGACGGCCTCTTCCTGGTCGGGGTTGAGATCCGACGTCCCGTCGGGAGGAGGCGGGACGGGACGGGTCATGACCCGTTCATCCTACGTGGGGGTTGTGTTGCGCTCCGGAGAGCGCCGGCGTCAGGAGCGCGCGAGGATGCGGAACGGCAGGTTGCGCGGACCGCGCACCTGACCCGTGCTCCAGGTGACTTCCTCGGCCGCGTTCAGCTCGAAATCGGGGAAACGCTCGAGGAAGGTCTCCACGGCGACATTGAGCTCGAGACGGGCGAGGTTCGAACCGATGCAACGGTGGATGCCGAGACCGAATGCCGCGTGACGGTTCTCGGTGCGGTCGATGTCGACCTCACCTGCGTCCTCGAACTGGTTCCCGTCACGGTTCGCCGCAGGGAACGGCAGGAGGACCCAGTCCTCCTCCTTCATCTGCACACCGTGGAACTCGTGGTCCTGCTTCACCAGGCGGGCCATGGTGACGGGTGCATACGCGCGGAGGAACTCCTCCACTGCCTGCGGGATGAGTTCCTTGTTCTCCGCGAGCCGGCGTCGGTCGACGGCGTTGGAGGCAAGGTGCCACAGGGACGACCCGATGCCCGACCACGTGGTGTCGATGCCGGCGATGAGGATGAGCACCACCGTGCCGTGCACGTGCTCGGGCGTCAGCTTCTGGCCGTTCAGTTCTGCGTTCAGCAGGAACGTGATCAGGTCGTCACGCGGGTTCTCGACATGGTCCATGATGTGACGGTCGAGGTACTCGCCGAACTCCTGGAACTGTGCGATGCGTGACTCGCGGTCGCCTCCGATGTCACCGAGGACGAGGTTGACCCAGCCGCGGAAGCGGTCGGCGTCCTCGAGGGGCAGGCCGAGCATCTCGGCGATGATCAGGACGGGGATGTGCTGGCTGTACTCGACGGCGGCATCGATGAACTCCTTGTCTCCCATCCTGTCGATGAGGTCGTTGCACATCTTCTTCATCTTGTCGCGCAGCGGATCGATCTTCTTCGGGGCGAAAGCCGGCAGCAGGAGACGACGGGCATCTGCGTGGAACGGCGGGTCGCTGGTGATGGGCGGCGCGCCACCGATCGGAGCGGGCATTGCACCCTCGATCTGGCTGGGCTTCATCTGGCCGACGACGACGCTGCGGCTGGTGAAGTGGTCGGTGTCGTAGGCGATCTCATGCACCATCTCGTGCGTGAGCGGCAGCCACACACCGCCGTAGCGGTCGGAGTGCGCAATCGGGCAACCGGCGGACTTCAGGTCCTCCCAGATGGCGTGGATGTTCGTGTTGTACTCCGGGTCACCGTGGTCGAAATCGGTGGCCCAGTCGGTGACGGGTCCATAGACGGTGGTCATGGGGTTTCTCCTCGGTCGGGCTTCGGTGGTCAGTCTTCGATGATGATCGCGAACTCGGGGCAGTTCGCGACGGCGAGCCGGGCCTTGTCCTCGAGAGCCGCGGGCACCTCGCCGTCGTTCAGCTCGAACGCGTTGCCGTAGTCATCGACGTCGAACAATTCGGGTGCCAACGCATAGCACCGGTTGTGCCCCTGGCACTTGGATGAATCCACGTGAACTCGCATGGGGCAAGATTAGGTGCGAGCCGTGAGAAAGTCACGGTCAGTGTGTCTCACCCGTCTCCGGGTCGACCGAAGGGGCTCAACCACGTGTTCGTTCTTCTGCCGCCGAGCGAAGGCAAGGCCGAGGGAGGCCGACGCGGCTCGGTCTGGGACCCCTCCGACGGCATGACGGGCCGTTCTCTCGGGGCCATGCGGGCCGAGGTCGCCGGTGCCCTGACCCGCGTCCGGGGCGGCGACCAGAAACTGCTCGGGGTGAAGGGGCAGGCCCTCGACCGGGCACGCGCCGCGAACCTCGACCTGACGGGCTCCCCCACGCTGCCCGCCTGGCAACGCTACACGGGTGTGGTGTGGGCCAACCTCGACCTCGCGTCCATGCCGGCGCCGTCGCGCTCGGCGGCGGTGAGGAGGATCCTCGTGCCGAGCGGCCTCCTCGGGGTGGTGCGCGCCGATGAACAGGTCCCCGATTACAAGCTGAAGATGGGCGCGGCGCTCGGGGCTACCGGTCGTCTGTCGAGGTGGTGGCGTGATGCCGTCACCGCCGAGATCACCCGGCTCACGCGCGGTGCCACAGTTGTCGACCTTCTCCCCCAGGAGCACGCCGAGGCGATCGACTGGTCGGCCTTCGGTGAGGGGCAGGTCGTGCGCGTGGACCTCGTGTCGAGGGCGAAGGGCGGTCGTGTGGGCGGACACGATGCGAAGGCCGCAAAGGGCGCCTTCGCCCGTCACCTGCTCGAGGCCGCACCCGGGGCGTCCCTGTCCCGCGCGGTGGCCGGCTTCCGCCACCCGCAGTACACGGCGCGCATCCGTTGAGCGACGCACGGCGGTGCTCGCATAGTTTTGGGTCCGTCAAGGGGGACACATGGCCGATGAACTGTTCGACCTGAGCGGACGCACCGCGATCATCACCGGTGGCAGCCGCGGTCTCGGCCGCGAGATGGCACTTGCATTCGCGGCGCGCGGCGCGAACATCGTGGTGGCGAGCCGCAAACTGGAGAACTGCGAGTCGGTTGCCGACGAGGTGCGGGCGCACGGCGTGCGCGCGAAGGCTGTCGCGTACCACGCGGCATCGTGGGACGACGCAGGCCGGCTGGCGGAGGAATCCATCACCGAGTTCGGCGCCATCGACATCCTGGTGAACAACGCCGGCATGTCCCCCCTGTACTCATCGTTGGTGGATGTCACCGAGGACCTCTACGACAAGGTGCTCGGTGTGAACCTGAAGGGCCCGTTCAGGCTCTCCACGCTCGTTGCCACCCACATCATCAGCCGTGGAGGAAAGGGCTCGATCATCAATGTGTCGTCGGTGGCGAGCCGTCGCCCCTCGCCGAACGAACTGATCTACGCCGCCGCGAAGTCCGCGGTGAACACCATGACCGTCGGACTCGCGAAGGCATACGGACCGCATGTGCGCGTGAACTGCATCGTTCCCGGCCCGTTCCTCACCGACATCTCGAAGGCGTGGGACCTGGAGCAGTTCGCGAAGCGCGCCAGGACCGCATATTCCATGGAACGCGGCGGTGAGCCGCACGAGATCGTGGGCGCCGCCCTCTACTTCGCGAGCGACGCGAGCAGCTACACCACCGGTGCGCTGCTCGACGTGGACGGCGGGCCGCGCTAGCGAGACCCCCGGCTAGAGCAGCTTCTCGCGGAAGAACGCGAGCACCCTCTGCACGCTCTCCTCGTGGCGCTGCTCGGTGAGCACGCTGTGGTCGGACTTGTTCGCCGACGGCAGTTCCACGGCGACGAACGCCTCGCCGAGCAGGTCACGCAGGGCGGAGAACCTGTCGCCCACGAGCTTGTCCGCGTCGTAACGGAGCCCGAGCACCTGGCACCCCGCGGCCGCGCGGCGGGCGATGATCTCCGCATCATCGGGTGACAGGTTGAGGTCGCGGGCACGGCGCGCACCGACGGGGAATGGCAGGGACGGCTGCGACAGCACGGGTGCGACCATGATCTCATCCAGCATCATCCCGAGGGCGAAGCCTCCGCTGAAGCACATGCCGACGGCACCGACCCCGCGGCCGCCGGCGTGTGTGTGGTCGTTCTTCGCGAGCGCACGCAGGAACGCAATCACGGGTGAGGTGCGGCCCACCGCCAGCGACGTGAACTCCTTCGCCACGCACACCTTGAGCAGCGACGCCGCCGCATAGCCGTTCGAGAATCCGCGGCCGGGAGTCCCGACGAGGCTCGGCATCGACACGGAGAAGCCCTGTGCCACGACCTCCTCGGCGAACGCGATCACCTTCGGTGTGATGCCGGGGACCTCGTGCACCACCACCACGAGCGGTCCGTTGCCCTTGCGGTACACGTCCCTCGTCAGCCCTGCGGCGGTGAACTGCGACACCGCCCATCCCTCGAGTGCAACCGTCATGTCATTCCCCCTTCAGTGCCGCGAGTGCGGCCTCGGCGAGTGCATCCGTGCCGGCCTTCATGGCTGACGCGTCGAAATCCTGGTCCCCCATCGCGCCCTTCATGTAACGCGCGTACACACCCTCACTGATGACCGCCAGCCGGAAGCTGGCGAACGCCCTGTAGTAGCCGATGCCCGACACGTCACGGCCGGTGCGCGATGCGTACCGCTCCACCAGGTGGTCGAACGAGGGGAACCCCTCGATGCCGGAGGGGTCGTTCGTGCGCACGATCGGGCGCCCGGGATCTGTCCAGTAGATGCCGATGTAGCCGAGGTCGGCGAGCGGGTCACCGAGCGTGCAGAGCTCCCAGTCGAGCACCGCCGCCACGCGCCCCTTCCCCGTGTCGACGAGAACGTTGCCGAAGCGGTAGTCGCCGTGTGCGATCGACACGCCCTGCTGCACGGGGATGCGCCCCGCGAGCAACCGGCTGACCTCCTCGATGGCGGGCAGCTCCCGGGTCTTCGAGTTCTCCCACTGCGTCGACCAGCGCTTCACCTGGCGTTCGACGTAGCCGTCCCTGCGGGCGAGGTCTCCGAGGCCGACCTCGTCCACATCGACTGCATGGAGATCGGCCAGCACGTCGACCAGGTGGTCCGCAGCGCCGGCACGCTGCCCCACCGGCAGCAGTTCGCCCTTCTCCGGGCTGTCGAGGACCACACCGTCCACGAACGACATCACGTAGAAAGGCGCCCCGTTCACCGTCTCGTCGGTGCACAGCCCGAGACAGCGCGGAACGGGCACCGAGGTGCGGCCGACTGCGCTGATGATGCGGTGCTCGCGGGCCATGTCGTGCGCGGTTGCGAGAACGTGACCGAGCGGCGGCCGGCGCAGCACCATGCGGGTGCCGGCGGAATCGGTGACCGTGTAGGTGAGGTTGCTGCGGCCCCCTGCGATCAGACGGTAGGCGTACGGGCCCTCCGCCACGGCGACGTTGGCATCCAGCCACGCGCCGACTCTCTCCTCGTCGATCCCCTGCACGGGGAAGACCGTACTTCGCCTAGCCCGGCCGGACGACCCCGATGACCTTCCACCATCGCACCGGCGACACCTTCACGACATCGCCGTACCGTGGCGCATGGACCATCGTGCCCCCGCCGAGGTAGATGCCCACATGGTGGATCGGCGAGCCGGTGAACACCAGGTCACCCGGCATCGCGAGCGACTTCGGGATCTTCGGCAGTGCGTTGTACTGCGCCCGCGAGTTGCGCGGCAGACCGACGCCGGCCCTGCCCCACGCGTACGTGGTGAGACCGGAACAATCGAATGCAACGCCGGGCCTGCTCATCGCATAGCGGTACGGCGTCCCGAGCTGCTTGAGGGCCGCGTTGATCGCCACCTGGCTGCGTGCCGACACCTTCGGCAGGTTCTTGTAACGCGCCTGCAGGCTCGAGTACTTGCTCTGGAACTGGTTGGACTCGCGCTGGGAGCGCTCGAGGTCGGCCGCATCCCGGCGCTGACGCTCCTCCCTCAGCAGGTCGACGAGGTCACCCTGCACGGACGACTGCAGCTGCTCGTACCGCGCAATCAGGCTCTCCGTTGCCCCCTGGCGCTGGAGCACGCTCCTTGCGACTGCCTCGGCCTGCTTGCGCTTCTTCTCGAGCACTTCCTTCTTCTTCGACAGCTCGGTCGCCGACGCATCGAGGGAGTCCGTCGTGAGTGCACCCTGGTTGAGCGCGATGGATGTCAACTGCTCCCTCTGGAGAGAGTCCTGCAGCCCGCCCGATGACGCGAGCAGCGTCCCGAGGGTGCTGCCGTGCCCGCCGTTCATGAACCGGGTGACAGCCGAGAGATAGAGGGTGCCGCGCATCTGCGCGAGGCTCGCCTCGGCGGCGGCCACATCTGCTGCCGCCGCATCGATCTCCTGGCCGAGGTCGTCCTGGGTCGCGAGGGCCTCCGAGTAGTCCTCCCCGAGCGTGTTCATCTGCTCGGCGAGGGCGTCCAGCTGGTCCGCGATGGCGGCTGCCTGGCGGCGTTTGTCGTCGATCGGTTCTGCCCCGGCACTGCGGGGCCCGGGGCCGAGGACAGCCACGAGGGTCAGCACCAGCGCGAGGGCGGGGCGAACGGGGGGCCGGGGGGCCCGACGGGTCGCATCCATGACCCAACCGAGGGTAGTTGTGTCCGTGGGAGCCCGTCCGTCGGCCGGCCACCGGTCACGCGTGGTTCGGGTGCGTTCTCACTCTTTCCCACTCAACTGATGACTATTCCCACTCGATCGTTCCGGGTGGCTTCGAGGTGACGTCGTAGACGACCCGGTTGATGCCGGGGACCTCGTTGATGATGCGGTTCGACATTGACTCGAGCAGGTCATACGGGAGACGCACCCAGTCCGCCGTCATCGCGTCGTCGCTCTCGACCGCCCGAATGATGATCGGCCGGCCGTAGGTGCGCTCGTCGCCCATGACACCGACGGACCTGATGTCGGCGAGCACAGCGAATGCCTGCCAGACCTGCCGCTCGAGGCCGGCGGCAGCGATCTCGTGGCGCACGATCTCGTCGGCATGCTGCAGCGTTGCCACCTTGTCGGCGGTGACCTCACCGATGATGCGCACGCCGAGGCCCGGCCCGGGGAACGGCTGGCGCCACACGATCTCTTCGGGAAGGCCGAGCTCCAGCCCGACGCGACGCACCTCGTCCTTGAAGAGGGCGCGCAGCGGCTCGCACAGCTCGAGAGTCATGTCGTCGGGGAGACCTCCGACGTTGTGGTGACTCTTGATCACCGATGCGGTGCCGTCGGCCCCTCCGCTCTCCACGATGTCGGGATACAGGGTGCCCTGCACCAGGAACCTGGCATCGGTGATGCCGCCGGTGTTCTCCTCGAAGATGCGCACGAACAACTCACCGATCGCCTTGCGCTTCGCCTCGGGTTCGGTGATGCCGCGCAGCCGTTCGAGGAACCTGTCCCCCGCGTCAACATGGATGAGCTCGATGCCCATGTTGCGCCTGAAGGTCTCCACGACCTGTGTGCTCTCCCCGCGTCGCATGAGCCCGGTGTCCACGTACACGCACGTGAGCTGCGCTCCGACGGCGCGGTGCACGAGTGCAGCGGCCACCGCGGAGTCCACGCCGCCGCTGAGACCACAGATGACACGGTCGGTCCCGACCTGCCGGCGCACGGCCTCGATCTGGTCGTCCACGACCGATGCGGGGGTCCAGTCCCCCGCGCAACCGGCGATGTCGTGGAGGAACCGCCGCAGCAGATCCTGGCCGCCTGCGGTGTGCGCGACCTCCGGGTGGTACTGCACCCCGTAGATGCCGGTCCCGTGGTTCTCGATCACTGCGTTCGGTGCATCCGGCGTGGATGCCGTCACCACGAACCCGTCGGGAACCTCGCTCACATGGTCGAAGTGGCTCATCCACACGTCCGAAACGGCACCGTTCGCCAGCAGCCGGGAGGTAACACCCGAGGGAGTGAGAGGTGCCCGCCCGTACTCGCCGCGGCCGCCCCTCGCAACCGTGCCACCCAGTTGCTGTGCGATCAGCTGGCACCCGTAGCAGATGCCGAGAACCGGGACACCGAGCGAGTACACCCCTGGGTCGAGAAGCGGGGCACCGTCGACATGCACGCTCTTCGGTCCGCCCGAGAGGATCACCGCACGCGGCGAGCGGGCCGCAACCTCCGCAGCCGAGATGGTGTGGGGCACGATCTCGGAGTAGACGTTGGCCTCCCGCACCCGGCGGGCGATGAGCTGCGCGTACTGCGCCCCGAAGTCCACGACCAGCACCACATCGTGTACCTGTTGCGCCGCCATGATTTGTCCGACCCTAGTGGGCGTGTGACGATGGTTCCGTGGCCCGGTTCCTTTGCTTTTTGTCCGCTGTCGCAATCGCTCTCTCGCTCGGTTCCGCATCGCCCGCTGCCGGCGCGACGGTGGACGACAGTTCCCCGACCACGACCCTCGCGTGGAGGATCGAGCGCGACCCGTCCGAGTGCATCGGGTTCCTCCCCAAGCCTGACTGCGGATACAAGCCGGAGGACGCCGGGGAACGGGGCGGTTCGCTGCAGATCACGCTGTTCTTCGTGATGATCGGGGCAGTCGGTGTGGTGGGTTCGGTGATCGTACGAAACGTCGTCCGGCGGGACAGGGCCATCGCTGCCGCGATGAACCGGACCGACTCAGACCCGAAGTGACCGGCAACTGGTCGTTGTCGAGGCCCCTCGGGGTGGCGGCCGTCATCGTGGGCGGCGCATCGTTCGGGTTCCTGCCGCTCTTCGCCCGCACCGCCTACGACCACGGTGCCGACCCGTTCGGGCTGCTGGCCGCACGGTTCACATTGGCGATGGTGATGGCGCTGTTGCTGCGGGCTGTGGTCCGTCGCGGCGTTCCGTGGCCCGCGGTGCGGCAGGCAGCGCCGGTGCTGCTTCTCGGGGGGCTCGGCTACGGGCCACAGTCCACCTTCTACTTCTACGGCGTGCAGCGCATCGACGTGAGTCTCGCGACGGTGATCTTCTTCGTGTTCCCCGTGTTCGTCGTCATCGCCGACTGGGTGCTGTTCGGTGCGCGACCCACGCGTGCGATGACGGTATGCCTCGCCGCGACAGTGACGGGAGCCGTGCTGACAGCCGGCCAGGTCGGCTCGGGCAGTGGCGCAGGAGTCGCCCTGATGCTGTCCGCGGCGGCGTGGTACACGGGTTACATCCTCGTGTCATCGAGGATCCTGCGCGGGATCGACCCGTTCACTTCCCTCGCTCTCGCCATGGTCGGTGCCGCGGCTGCGCACGTTGTCGTGCTGTTAGTGACGGGTTCGCACCTGCCGGCCGATGCGACGGGTTGGTGGGCGGCGGCAGGTGCCGCCGCACTCTCCACCGTGGTGGCCATGGGTCTCTTCTTCGCCGGGGTCACGGTCGTGGGCCCGGGTCAGGCGGCCGTGCTCAGCACCGTGGAACCGGTGGTGTCGATTGCCATCGGTGTCTGGCTGCTCGATGAGTCACTGGGTGCCGTGCGCGCTGCCGGCGCGGCGCTCGTACTGGTCGGCGTGACCGTGCTGGCCCGTCTGGCCTCCCGCCGCGCCTGACTCAGGATCGCCCGTTGCGGAGCAACTCAGGATCGATAGTCGCAGAGGTACGTCTCGACGGCCGAGAGCATCTCTGAGTACACCTGCTCACTGTGCTCGGCCTTTGCGGCCTCCCACCAGGTGATCCGCATCGCCAGAACGGCGAGAAAAGCGAGGATTGCCGCGTCGGTGAGGGCAACGTGGCTCAGCTTGTACACACCGGCGAAGCTGCCGCCCGGGTTCGTCTGCCAGAACCAGAGGAAGTTCGCGCTCGGCTGCTGGTTCTGCAGGAAGAGGGCGAACGGTTCGATCACCTGCGAGAGCGCGAGCCATGTGAGCAGGATCGGCAGGAACAGCGCACCGGCGCGGACAATCTGCAGCAGCCTCGGGGACTGCGCGCGGTAGGGAACGACCTGGCCGACTTGGGCACGTGCCCACTTCTGCTGGTTCGTGCCGTCCCGCAGGTCGTTCACGAACGACTGGGCCGCGGCACCGAGCCGGTTCCTCTGCCTCGACGTCTTCAGCCAGGCATCCACTGCCCGGATTGCGTCTGCCTGGCTGTCACGCGTGTCCATGTTGCCCACCCTGTTCACCATTCCTGTTCGGTGGCGTTGTGTCGGTTCGGTTCGTCATGTCGTGCAGTCCTCCTCGAGCACCGGGCCGCTGAAGAGCAGGTACACGACCATCAGGTACGAGCCGGCGCCGCCCACCGTGACCCGTTTACCGTTCACCGTCACTACCTGGGCCCCGCCGGTGCGCATCTCCACGCGCTCCAGCAAGGGGGTGGACGCGCGCAACGCACCGAGGCGCGCCTTGGCACGACCGTCCCCGTCACCGGGTGTCTCGCCGCCCCCGAAGCCGCCCATGACGATGACGAGGCCCGGTTTTGCCTGGTCGGCCGTCCAGCCGCGGCGCTGCAGTTCCTCCGTGATGGCTGTCTCGATGCGCGGACCGCCGGTCTTCACGTTGGCCGGGACCTTCACCGGGAACTCGACACAGCTCAACTGGAACGTGGGAGGCGCCGTGGTGGCCGTGGCGCCACCCGAAGGGGCGGACGCAGTGATCACCGCCGATCCGAGACCGACCACCATCAGGGCAAGGAACAGGTCCGCATAGATCCAGCCGGCTCCGTCCTCCGGGTGGTGGCGGCGACCGAACCCGAAACGGCTACTCATGTGCACGACGGCAGCACGTGGTCGTCGTGTCTCTCACGGACACAAAGATTAGTCGCTGTGTGTCGGTTGTCGGGTGGTCGCGGTGCGACCCTCCTGCAGTGGCTCCCGGAGCACGATGGCAACGAAGAGGACCCCGGAGAAGGCACGCAGACGCTCGCCCATCACCCGCGAGGAAGGTGAGCGCCGGCTGATCCAGGCGACAGTCGGGCTGCTCGCGGAACGGCCGATCGGTGAGATCGGGGCGCGCGACATCGCCGCCCAGCAGGCCGTCGCCATCGCCGTGGCCACGGTCATGTACGGCCACGTGGTCGGCGTCCACTCGAACGAGGAAGCGATGAGGGTCTCACGCTCGGGCGCCGCATCATCAGGTTGCTGGCCGAACACCCCTCCCCATAGCCTTGTGGTGCCGGGCAACCGGCAGCACAACAGAGCCCCTTGCAGGGTTGGGTGAAAGTCCCGACCGGCGGTCACAGCCCGCGAACCCCGTTGCCTCGGCAGCGGGGCCGACCCGGTGGAAATCCGGGGCCGACGGTAACAGTCCGGATGGGAGCAAGGAACTTGTCATGGAAGCACATCCGGCGTCGGAACGCCGCGGTGATGACGTCCGTGCGCTGATGAGGCGTGCGGTCGACGTCGCCTGGACCGCGCGCACCCGCGCGCGTCCCAACCCGTGGGTCGGCGCCGTGCTCGTGTGCGCCGACGGAAGCACGTTCGAGGGTGCGACAGCCGAACCCGGCGGACCCCATGCCGAGATCGCCGCCATCACTTCCGCGCGAGAGGCCGGTGCGTCGACCGACGGTGCGACTCTCGTGTGCACTCTCGAGCCGTGCAACCACACGGGCCGCACCGGACCCTGCACCGAGGCAATCATCGAGGCCGGCATCACGCGCGTGGTCCACGCCGTCGACGATCCCGACCCACGGGTGTCGGGCTCCGGCCGCTCGCGGCTTGTCGCCGCCGGCATCGCGGTCGAGACGGGCGTGCTCGTGGACGAGGTGTCGGAACAACTCGCCGCGTACCTCCACCACCGCCGCACGGGGCGGCCGTTCGTGGTGCTGAAGATGGCACTCACCCTCGACTCGCGCTCGGTCGCACCTGCGGGGGCACGATGGATCACGGGCGAGGCGGCACGTACCCGGGTCCATGCCCTGCGCGCACAGAGCGACGCGATAGTCGTGGGCATCGGTACGGTGCTCGCCGACGACCCCGAACTCACGGTGCGACACGTCGAGGGCCCGTCCCCGCGCCGGATCGTGATGGCGCGCAGCAGGAGCGTGCCGGCGGCTGCGCGCGTGAACCCGTGCACCATCTGGCCGGGCACCGTCCCTGTCCTGCTGGACGAACTCGGTGCCGGTGGGGTGCTGCAGGTGCTCGTCGAGGGCGGGCCGGCGGTTGCGACCGCGTTCCACACTGCCGGCCTCGTCGACAGGTACGTGCTCCACGTGTCGCCCGTGCTGAGCGGCGAGGCCGACTCGCCGGGCATGTTCACCCGCGGAACCCGTGCGCCGGACGCGCTCGCCGACAACCGGCTCGTGTCCGCGGCGTTGCTGGGGGACGACCTGGAGATTGTTCTCGAACCGAGGAGAGAGAAGGACGCAGCATGAGTGACGACGGATTCGCACCGATACCCGAGGTGATTGCCGCCATCGCGCGCGGGGAGATGGTCGTGATGGTGGACGACGAGGACCGCGAGAACGAGGGCGACCTGATCATGGCCGCAGAGTTCGCCACCGCGGGGAAACTCGCCTTCATCATCCGTCACACGAGCGGCGTCGTGTGCGCCCCCATGACCGACGAGCGGTGCGACGAACTGCGCCTGCCGCTGATGGTCGAGCAGAACACGGAGAGCCAGCGCACCGCGTTCACCGACACGGTCGACCTCATCGATGGCACCACCACGGGCATCAGCGCAGCCGACCGTTCGGCCACGTTGCGGGCCCTCGCCGACCCCGCACGCCCGCACACCTCGTTCGCCCGCCCGGGTCACATCTTCCCGTTGCGTGCGCGCGAGGGCGGGGTGCTGAAGCGTGCCGGCCACACCGAAGCTGCCATCGACCTTGCGCGGCTCGCAGGGTGCGCGCCGGTGGGAGTGATCTGTGAGATCCAGAACGACGACGGAACAATGATGCGCCTCCCCGACCTGCGCAGGTTCTGTGCCGAACACGGCCTGCTCCTGTCATCCATCGCGGAGCTCATCAGGCACAGGAGGAACAACGAACGCCTCGTCGAGCGCATGGGAGATGCGCAGGTGCCGACCGAGTACGGCGACTTCCGGTGTGTCGCGTACCGCAGCACGATCGACGGGGTGGAGCACCTCGCGTTCGTGAAGGGTGATGTCTCCGACGGTGACCCTGTCCTCGTGCGCGTGCACAGCGAGTGTCTGACGGGTGACGTGTTCTCGTCACGACGTTGCGACTGCGGGCCCCAGCTCGCCGCCGCGATGGAGCTGGTCTCGCGCGAGGGGCGCGGTGTCATCGTGTACCTGCGCGGCCACGAGGGCCGTGGCATCGGCATCGGTCACAAGATCCGCGCGTACTCCCTTCAGGACCGTGGCCTCGACACGGTGGACGCGAACCTGGAACTGGGCCTGCCGGTCGACAGCCGCGAGTACGGCATCGGTGCGCAGATCCTCGCCGACCTCGGGGCACGCAGGCTGCGCCTCATGACCAACAACCCGGCCAAGTACGGCGGGCTCGGTGGCTTCGCCATCGAGGTGGTCGAACGGGTCCCGCTGAACACGGTGCCCACCCCGGAGAACGAGGCATACCTGCGCACCAAGCGCGAGAGACTCGGTCACCTCATCGAACTCGACTCAGCCGGCCAGCCCGACTCACCCGGCAAAGGGGAATGACATGACACGGACGGGAACCACCGGGCACAACGACGTACCCGACGGCAAGGGACTGCGGGTTGCCATCGTGGCCGCGCGTTTCAACGACCACATCGTCACGGGGCTGCGTGACGGAGCCGTGCGGATGCTGCTGCGCCTCGGGGTGAAGGAATCACACATCACCGAGACATGGGTGCCGGGGGCGTTTGAGCTTCCGCTCGTGGCCAAGGCGCACGCCGCAACGTCCAGGGTCGATGCAGTGATCTGTCTCGGCGCCGTCATCCGCGGTGACACACCGCACTTTGACTATGTCTGCGCAGAGGCCGCGCGGGGCATCCAGCAGGCCCAGCTCGACACCGGTGTGCCCGTGATGTTCGGCGTGCTCACCGTGGACACCGAGCGCCAGGCACTCGACAGGGTCGAGGGCGTGGTCATGACGAACAAGGGCGAGGAAGCAGCAGAGGGTGCGGTCCAGATGGCCGTGTTGCTGCGTGGCCTCGGTGTGAAGCGGGGTACGGGCTGGCGCTGAGGTGACGCGGGGACGGGGTTTCCGACCGTCGGGGGACGGTGCACACAAGTGGTCCCGAAAGGGGGCTCTTGTGTCGGGCGTCATTGCAGTCATCATCTCCGCGGGCCTCGTGACCGCGCTGCCGGGCCGTGCGCCCGACCCGTGGACGGTTGCCGAACGGCTCGAGTTCCGCACCACGCTCGCCGAGTTCATCCGCACGGCCGACAACCCCTCGCGCGACGCACGGCTCGACTGGACGACCGACAAGTGCTCGGCCCCCGTTCTCGGCAGTGCCGGCCGCACGTACAACTTCACCGATGCGTGCCGACGGCACGACTTCGCCTACCGGAACCTCGGCCGCCTCCACAACGGTTCGCGGTGGACGCACGAACTGAGGCTGAGGGTCGACCAGCGGTTCCTCGCCGACATGAACACGCACTGTGCGTCACGGCCGGCCGTGCAGCGCGCGGCCTGCCGCGCGTGGGCGAAGCTGTATCACGACACGGTCAGGCAGTTCGCGGGGCCGTGAGCAGGTCGAGCAGCTGGTGGAGCATGCGCCCGGTCGCCCCCCACACCGTGTCGCCCTCGATCTCGAAGAAGTGCATGTCCACGGTGTGCCGGCCGCGCACCCAGGTCTCACGTCTGTAGGTGTCCTCCGAGGCAAGTTCGGCGAGCGGCACGTGCACGATGCGCTCCACCTCCCGGTCATGTGCGACAAGGTCCGGGGTCCCGGGCAACGTGGCCACCACGGGATGGATCCTGCTGCTGCTCACCATGGTGGAGAGCGTGTCGAGCATGCCCCACGGTGTCACGAGTGAGGGGTCGAGCCCGACCTCCTCGTGAGCCTCGCGCACCGCAGCATCCACCAGGGTCTCGCCCTCCTCCACCCGTCCGCCGGGGAACGCCATCTCGCCGCGGTGCGTCGAGAGAATGGATGTGCGCCGGGTGAGCACCACGCTCGGCCCGTCGGGCGAGTCGTGCAGTGCCACGAGGACAGCGGACACACGGCGGTCGTCGGCGGGAAGATACGGGGGCACCCAGTCAGCAGGCTCGCGGTCCGCCACCTGATGCACCAGTGCATCGGTCAGCGCTGCGAAATCCGAGAGTGCGCCGAGGTCACGCCGGTGCCACACCGGCGGTCCACCCATCGACCATTGCGCGGGACGCGGGATGTGCTGGGACCCGCCGCGCGCCATCGCAGCCCCTCTACTTCGCGGAGGGCGTCCAGCCGGTGGACTTCAGCTCGGCAAGGATCTCCGCGAGACCGGCGGTCTTCAGGTTCGCGAGGACCTTCCCGGGCATCTCCTCACCCTTCTCCCACGCCTCCCAGGCAGTGATCAGCTTCGACAGGTCAGGTGCGGGGCGATCGAATGTCATGCGCGAATCGTACCGACATGAACACGAGCACACCCGCGGCCGTGATGAGAGTGAGCCGGGATGCGGGCTCGATGTCCATGAATGCCGCGAGACCCACACCCGCGGCACCCAGGGCGACATCGACCACCCTGTGCGCATGCGCAGGGAACACACGGAACGCCGCGAGCGGGCCGTCGAACATCGCGGTGCTTGCGATCACCACGGCCGAACAGAGGGCGAGCAACGCGACGTCGTTGCTTCTCGTCGCGGCGCCGGCGATCGCAAAGCCGACGACATAGTCGATGAACTGGTGCACGAGCGGACGGCGCAGGAGCGATTCCACGGGACCAACCTAGGGATGAACATGCCCGGGAATGATTGATGGCCCGGTCGCCGAAGCAACCGGGCCATCAACGGGAGGCTCCAGGGTCAACCGAGAGGGCCAGCCGGGTATTCCCGCTCCGGCCGGGTTCCCGGCCCCGGACCCGTTGACTACATCATCCCCATTCCGCCGGGCATCCCGCCGCCGGCTGGTGCCGGGTTCTTCTCGGGCTTGTCGGCGACGAGGCACTCCGTGGTGAGGACGAGCGCGGCGATGGAGGCCGCGTTCTGGAGGGCCGCTCGGGTGACCTTGGCGGGGTCGATGATGCCGGCCTTGAGGAGGTCGGTGTACTCGCCGGTGGCCGCGTTGAGGCCCATGGACCCCTTCTCGGACTCCACCCTCTGGACCACGACCGAGCCCTCGAGCCCGGCATTGTCGGCGATGTGCTTGGCTGGGGCCACCAGGGCCTCGTACACGGTGCGGGCACCGGTGGCCTCGTCGCCCGTGAGCGACTCGACGACCGTCAGCACCGCCGCACGCGAGCGCAGGAGGGCGGTGCCGCCACCGGCGACCACACCCTCCTCGATCGCTGCACGGGTCGCCGAGATGGCGTCCTCGATGCGGTGCTTCTTCTCCTTCAGCTCCACCTCGGTGGCGGCGCCGACCTTTATCAACGCAACCCCGCCGGCGAGCTTGGCGAGACGCTCCTGCAGCTTCTCGCGGTCCCAGTCGCTGTCGGTGTTGTCGATCTCGGTCTTGATCTGGTTGACGCGTGCTGCGACCTCGGTCTTGTCACCGGCACCGTCCACGATCGTGGTGGTGTCCTTGGTGATGATGACGCGCTTGGCACGGCCGAGCAGGTCGAGGGTGACGTTCTCGATCTTGAGACCGACCTCCTCGGACACGACCTGGCCACCGGTGAGGATGGCCATGTCCTGCAGCATCGCCTTGCGGCGGTCACCGAAACCGGGCGCCTTCACCGCGGCGGCGTTGAACGTTCCGCGGATCTTGTTCACCACGAGCGTGGCGAGAGCCTCGCCCTCGACGTCCTCGGCGATGATGAGCAGCGGGCGTCCGGTCTTCATCACGGACTCGAGCACCGGCAGCATCGACTGCACCGACGAGATCTTCGCCGAGTGGAAGAGGATGTAGGGCTCGTCGATGATCGCCTCCTGGCGGTCGGGATCGGTGACGAAGTACGGCGACAGGTAGCCCTTGTCGAACTGCATTCCCTCGGTGAAGTCGAGCTCGATCCCGAAGGTGTTGCTCTCCTCGACGGTGACCACGCCGTCCTTGCCGACCTTGTCGATTGCGTCCGCGATGACCGTTCCGATCGCCGCGTCGGCCGCCGAGATGGTGGCGACGCTGGAGATGTCGCTCTTGTCGTCGACGTCCTTCGCCTGGCCCTTGATGGCCTCGACGGCAGCCGCGACGGCCTTCTCGATGCCGCGCTTCAGACCCATCGGGTTCGCACCGGCGGCGACGTTGCGCATGCCCTGCTGCACCATCGCCTGGGCGAGCACGGTGGCTGTGGTGGTTCCGTCACCTGCGACGTCGTTCGTCTTGGTGGCGACCTCCTTCACGAGCTGCGCGCCCATGTTCTCGAACGGGTCGTCGATCTCCACTTCCTTCGCGATCGACACACCGTCGTTCGTGATGGTGGGTGCACCGAACTTCTTGTCGAGCACGACGTTGCGGCCCTTGGGCCCGAGGGTCACCTTCACCGCGTCGGCCAGCTTGTTCACACCAGCCTCGAGGGCACGGCGCGCCTCGTCGTGGAACTTCAGTTGCTTCGCCATCGGTGGTTACTTCTCCACGACCGCGAGAACGTCACGGCTGGTGAGGATGAGAAGGTCCTTGCCGCCGTGGCTGATCTCGGTTCCGCCGTACTTGCTGTACAGAACGGTGTCGCCGACCTCGATGTCGAGCGGGAAGTGCTCACCCTCGTCGTCGCTCCAGCGGCCGGGGCCAACTGCGAGCACGACGCCCTGCTGGGGCTTCTCCTTGGCGGTGTCCGGAATGACGAGACCCGACGCGGTGGTCTGCTCGGCCTCGCTCGGCTCCACGACGATGCGGTCGTCCAGTGGCCTCAAGTTCATGATGTCTCCTCCGTGTGTGATGGGGGTGTCTCGGTCTCCCGGCCGGGGCTGGCCCGACTCGGTTGGCACTCGGCGAGTGCGAGCGCCAAGGATACGGACCGAGGGCCTCGGGTGGCAACCGGGACCCGCGAGTGCTAACGGCCCAGCAGGCGGCGGGTCTCGGGCACCGGGAGGCCGATCACGTTCGACAACGAACCGGTCACGCCCGCCACGAGGGCGATGCCCAGGCCCTGCGCCGCGTACCCCCCGGCCTTGCCGCGGGGCTCGCCCGTGCCCACGTACCACCCGACGCGGCCGGGGTCGAGCGGACCGAACGTGACCCGGGAGGTCACGGTGACCGCCCGGGCCTCTCCCCCCACCCGGGCGACCACCGCCGTGTGGACCAGATGGGAGCGACCGGAGAGCAGCGTCAACATGCGCCGGGCGTCGGCGTCGTCGACAGGCTGGCCGAGCACCGTGCCGTCGAGGTCGACCACCGTGTCGGCCGCGAGCACGTCACTGCCGGGGTGCCGTACCGCGACCGCGGCCAGCTTCCCTGCCGCAACCCTCTGCGCGTATGCAACGGGAACCTCGCCGGCCACAACCGTCTCGTCGGTGCCGGCGGGGTCGACGATCACTGTGATGCCCGCAGCCACCAGCAGTTCACGCCGCCTGGGCGAACCCGAGGCAAGCACGAGTGGGGCGTTCACCCGCCGCTCAGCGCGGCCACTGCCGCATCGTCAGGCACCGTCATGTCGTCGCGGTCGACGACGTACCCCTCGGGCAGCACCACCTTGATTGGCCCGTTCGTGTGTCCACGCGCGAGACGCTCGCCACCGGGCACGAGCCGCAGCGCCGGGTCCATCCGAGCGACGAGTCCGAGCAGTTCGTCATGGGAGGAGACGGAGGAGAATGCGCGCCGTGCATCACTGCCCACCGGGTAACCGGTGAGGTACCAGCCGGCATGCTTGCGCAGGTTGCGGATGCCGTGGTCGGCGCCCATCAGGGACATCAACCCCTCCGCGTGCGTGCACATGACCTCGAGCACCTCACCGAGTGCAGGTGCGGGCGGCGGCCGACGGCCGGCGAACACATCGAGAAGGTCACGGAACAGCCACGGCCGGCCGAGACAACCGCGGCCGATCACCACACCGTCGCAACCGGTGCGCCCCATCATTGCGACCGCATCATCGGCCTCCCAGATGTCGCCGTTGCCGAGCACGGGGATCGACCGCACCTCCCGCTTCAGCTCGGCGATCGCGTCCCAACGTGCGGTGCCCGAGTAGTGCTGCTCGGCAGTGCGGGCATGCAGGGCGATCATCGCCAGACCCTCCTCCTCGGCCGCGCGGCCGGTGTCGAGGAACGTGACGATGTCGTCATCGATGCCGATGCGGAACTTGCAGGTCACCGGCACCCCGAACGGCGTCGCCTCGCGCACGGCAGCCGCCATGATCGCCCGCGTGAGCCGGCGCTTCACCGGAACCGCGGCACCGCCGCCCTTGCGGGTGACCTTCACCGCAGGGCACCCGAAGTTCATGTCGATGTGGTCGACGGCGTCGGCCTCGCACAGTGCCCGCACCGCACGGCCGACGAACTCGGGGTCGCTGCCGTAGATCTGCAGACTGCGGAAGTCCTCGTCGGGGCCGAAGGCCACCATCCTGCGCGTGCGGGTGTTGCCGTGCACGAGCGCTGCCGCCATCACCATCTCGCTCACGTAGACGAGCCCGGGACCGGAACTGCGGCACAGACCGCGGAACGGGATGTTCGTGACACCCGCCATCGGGGCGAGAACGACCGGCACGGGGAACTCGCGGTCGCGCAGCCGCAACGGCAACCGGTTCATGTGCGTGTCCCGGGCGTGCCGCGCGGGATGTCGTTCAGCCGCAGGTTCGGCCACGCTCCGCAGTCGAGACCCATCGGACCGTCAGCCGCGAGCCGGTGCCATGCCGCGGCGGCGATCATGGCGGCGTTGTCGGTGCACATCTCGCGGCTCGGCAACGCAACGGTGAGCCCGGCCTCACCGCCGCGACGGGTCATCTCGGAGCGCAGCAGGCTGTTCGCGGCAACCCCGCCGCCGAGGACGACGGCCTGCACACCGGTCTCCGCCGCGGCACGCAGTGTCTTGGTGCACAGGACGTCGACCACCGCTGCCTGGAACGACGCGGCCACATCGGCGTTCGACATGCCGGGGTTCCGGCGCACATGGTTCACGACCGCCGTCTTCAGACCGCTGAACGAGAAGTCGAGCCCGTCGTGCATCATCGCGCGCGGGAACGAGACGGCCCCGGGGTCACCCTCTGCCGACAGACGGTCGATTGCGGGACCGCCCGGGTACCCGAGGCCGAGCCACCGGGCGACCTTGTCGTATGCCTCACCGGCTGCATCGTCCACGGTGCGCCCGAGGATCACATGGTCACCGGGGCCGCGCATGTGCACGAGCATCGTGTGGCCGCCGCTCACGAGAAGCACCACCGCGGGAAGCGGGAGACCCGGGTGGTCGAGAAGTCCGGCGTACATGTGCGCCTCGAGGTGGTTCACGCCGATGAATGGACGGCCCCACGCGATCGCGAGACCCTTGGCTGCCGACACACCGACGAGGAGCGCGCCGATCAGCCCCGGCCCGGCCGTTGCGGCGACGGCATCGATCCTCGCCGCATCGATGCCTGATTCCGCGACTGCACGCCGCACGACCGGAACCACCGTCTCGAGGTGTGCACGGCTCGCGACCTCCGGCACGACACCGCCGAAGCGCGCGTGCACGTCGATCTGGCTGCTGACGACGGATGACAGCACGTCGTTGCCGCCCATCACCACCGCAGCGGCGGTCTCGTCACAGCTCGTCTCGATGGCGAGGATGACGGTGGATGCATCGATCGATTCCGTGCTCACCGGGGACGCTCCTCGATGCGCGACAGACGGTCCGCGTACTCCTGGGTCTGGATTCCGTGCGCCCACATGACGATGGCGTCGTCCTTGTTCTCGTAGTAGCGCTTCCTCACGCCGGCCGGCACGAACCCGAAGCGGCGGTAGAGATTCTGTGCAGCCGTGTTCGTGTGACGCACCTCGAGTGTCATCGCCTCGCACCCGCGGTCGCGCGCGATGTGCGCGAGGTCCAACATGATCTCCGTGGCCACGCCGCGCAGGTGCCATTCTGGGTCCACCGCCACGTTCGACACGTGCGCATCCGGTCCGCTGAACATCAGACCGCCGTAGCCCACGAGAACATCGTCCACGTACGCCACCACGTAGAACCTGCTGCCGGTCCGCATCAGGTCGATCTCGGACACGAACGTGCGGTGGGTCCACGGTCGTGGGTGCACCTGTTCCTCGACGTCGAGCACGCGCCGCAGGTGGCGGCGCCTCATGGGCTCGGTCGTGAGGGTGTTCGTGGCGCGCTCGCGCATGAAGCTCATTGCGCACCGCCCCTGGTCTGCCAGTTGATCTCGGCATCCGGTGCACGCAGGTACTCGGGCTCCACAGCGTCGGGCGCCACGACCCGGTCACGGGCGGCCCGGAGAACGGCCAGCGACAGCAGGTCCTCGGCCCGCGGCATGGCGAGCGACACCGGAGCCTGCACGACGGACGGCACCGCGGAGAAGAGCTCGTGGTGCCGCACGAACCCGGTTCCGGCGCACAGGATCTCCTCGCCGCGGTCGGCAATCGCGATGGCGCAATCCTCGGGGTTCGTGACCGCGGGCTCGCGCAACCGCACCGGGTCGCCCTGGCCGCTGCCGGCGCGGTACAGCGCCCAGTACACCTCGCCCCTGCGGGCGTCGAGAGCAACGGCGGTGTTGGTCTCCGTCGCACCCGCACCGTGTGCGATGACGTCGAGGCTGCACACCGGGACCACGGGAAGCTCGAGTGCCCATGCCATCGACTGCGCCGTCGACATCCCCACCCGCATGCCGGTGAAGAGTCCGGGGCCGACATCGACGGCGATGTGATCGAGATCGGCGACGGTCAGACCCGCCTGCGCCAGCACGAACGAGATCATCGGCACGAGCGATTCCGCGTGCCTGCGGTCGCTCGTGAGCATCGCCGACGCCCGTGCACCACCGGCATCACCGACCGCGACACCCACACGCTCCACCGAGGTCTCGATGGCGAGGATCACAGGACAGCCCCCTCGACCGCCGCGTGCAGACGCTCCCAGCGTGCGTCCCACCCGTGACCCTCGACCACGACGGTCACATGCCGCACGTCATCGTCGTCATCATCGGGTTCGAGCTCGACCGAGAGGTGCCCGCCGAGCATCCCGTCGGCTGCCTCTCCCCACTCGACGACCACCACGGCACCCATGTCGGCGCGTTCCGCGAGACCGAGATCGGCGATCTCTCCGGTGCTGCCGAGCCGGTAGAGGTCCGCATGGTGCAGGGGGACCCTGCCCGTGACGTACTCGTGCACCAGCGTGAACGTGGGCGAGGTCACGTGCTCATCGGGTGACACGCCGAGTCCCGAGGCCAGACCCCTCACGAACGCTGTCTTCCCTGCCCCCATCGGACCCGAGAGAACGATCACGTCGCCCGCACGGCACACCAGGGCGATCGCGGACGCGAGGGACTCCGTCCCGCCCACGGAGCGGGTGGTCGCGCGGATCACAGCCACCTCCGGTGGATGCGACCCGAGATGCCGCAGGTGATCTCGTAGCCGATCGTGCCCGTCGCGGCGGCCCAGTCGTCCGCACCGACGGTTTCGTTGCCCTGGTTGCCGATCAGCACGACCTCGTCCCCGACCGAGACAGAGCTGTCGTCACCGCAGTCCACCATGATCTGGTCCATCGTGACGGTGCCGGCGATGGTGCGCCGCCTGCCGCCGATCAGCACGTGACCGGGCACGTCTCCCCAGCGTCGCGGCACACCGTCCGCATACCCGAGCGGAACCGTGGCCACGAGTGACTCGCGCTCCAGCGGGCGCCTGAGCCCGTACGACACCGCCTCCCCGGCCTGCACCCACCGCACGGCCGACACACGTGCCTTCAACGACATGGCGGGACGCAGGTCCGTGCACAGGTCGCGCACACCCTCGCCGGGCAGCAACCCGTACATCGCGATGCCGAGGCGGACCATGCCGAAACGGGCTGCGGGGTTCGCGAGAGCAGCCGCGGAGTTCGAGGCGTGCACCAACCGCGGTGCGATGCCGCGTGACGAGAGCTCGTCGACGACGCCACGGAACAACGACAGCTGTCGCTCGTTCGCTGCATGTGCGGGCTGGTCGGCGACGGCGAAGTGGGTGTACAGGCCGTCAACATCCATCAACGGGTGGCTGTCCACGTACCGTGCCAGTGACAACACCTCCGTCGGCTGCGCACCCACGCGGTGCATGCCGGTGTCCACCTTGATGTGCACGGCCACCTGCTGGCCCGTTGCCTGGGCCGCCGATGCGACCGCGGCGGCACCCATGGTGGTGGTGACGGTCGGCGTGAGCCCGTAACCGACCAGGAACGGGACGGTGTCGGCGGGCTGCTCACTCAGCACGAGAACGGGTGCGGTGATGCCGGCGCGCCGCAGCACCACACCCTCGTCCACGAGCGCAACGCACAGTCCGGTCGCTCCGGCCTCGAGGGCGGCCTGTGCGACCTGCACCGAGCCGTGTCCGTAGCCGTTCGCCTTCACGACTGCCCACACCTGCGCGGGCGCGACACGCGACACGATCGACGCGACGTTGTGGCGGACCGCCGCGAGATCGATCTCGGCCCAGGCCCACCGTTGGGAGAAATCGACGCTCATGACACCTCACCGGCCATGATGCCGTTCAGCACGTCGGCAACCGTGGACACCACGTCGCGCGCGATGGCACCCTCGACGGGCAGGGACGAACCTGCCATCCCGTGGACGAACGCCGCCGCAGCGGCGGCCTCGGGCGCCGCGACACCGCGGGCGAGGAACGCCCCGATGATGCCGGCGAGAACGTCACCGCTGCCCGCCGTCGCGAGCCGCTCGTCGCCCGAGGTCACGAGGTACGTGGCGCCGTCGGGCTGTGCAACCACCGACGTGGGACCCTTGCGCAGCACCGTGCAGCCGCATCTGCGGGCGAGATCGCGCGTTGCCGTCACCCGGTCATCGGAGTCCGTGTCACCGCCGAGTGCGGCGAACTCGCCGTCGTGCGGGGTGAGGACGGTGGGCGCGGTGCGTGCCAGCAGCGTGCCGTGCCCTCCCCGCGGGTCGACCGAGGCCGCGATGCCGTCGCCGTCGACCACGGTCGGCAGGGAGGTCTGTGCGAGAACCTCGCGCACCTCGAGCGCAACATCATCACCGCGACCGAGACCCGGCCCGATGACGAGACCTGCGAACCGGGACTGGTCGGCGGCCACGAACGGCGCCCAGTCACCGGCGGGCAGCGGTCTGTGGACCGTCTCCGTGGGGAACTGCGCACCGTCCCCGTGGCGCGACGACAGGTGCACGATCCCCGCGCCGGCACGCATTGCGGCACCGCACACGAGTGCCGCCGCCCCCGGCATGCCCTCGCTGCCGGCAACGACCCGCACTGGATGCGACCACTTGTGGGCATGCCGGTCGCGCGGCGGCAACCAGCGCCGCACGTCGGCGACCTCGACGAGGAACACATCGACATCGGCGTCAACGTCGATGCCCACGTCAACGATGTCGATCTCACCGCACACCGACGGTCCGTCACCGAGCACCATGCCGGTCTTCGGTGCGGCAAAGGTGACCGTGCGGTCGGCGACGAGCACGCCCCCGTTCACCCGGCCCGTCGCTGCATCGAGCCCGCTCGGGATGTCGACCGCCAGCACCGGCACGTCGAACACCACCGGCGGGGACCAGGTGCCGCGGAAGCCGGTGCCGTAGGCGGCGTCGATCACGATGTCGGTGTCACGGCCGTCGATGAACTCGGAGTGCGCCGCTTCGGCATCAATCACCCGCACGGAGGCCCCCCATGAGGCGAGGGTGCGCGCCGCGACACGCCCGTCCGCACCGTTGTTCCCCTTCCCCGCGATCACCACGACCCGGTGGCCGTACGTTCCGCCGGCCATCCGGCGCGCCACCTCGGCGACGGCATGGCCTGCACGTGCGATGAACACGCCGGCATCGTGCGCACCCGCGAGTGCGGCGGCATCCGCGGCACGCATCTGCGCGGGCGAGACGACGGGAATCACCCCTCAAGCGTAGGCAGTGACCCCGCCGGATTCGTCCGGGGTTCGCCTAGAGAGCGACCACGACGGCGACCGCGACCCCGTCGGTGTGGGTGATCGACACGCGCCAGTCGTTGATGCCGAGGGAATCGGCGAGAACCCTCGCCCGGCCCCCGACCAGGAGACGCGGGGCACCCGACTCCAGTCTCTCGACGGACACATCGTGGAAATCGAAGGCGCCGAGCCCCACCCCCATCGCCTTCATCGCGGCCTCCCTCACAGCGAAGCGCGCAGCAAGCGACGGCACGGGATCCGATGCGGCCGCCAGGGAGGACAACTCCGCCCCGGTGAACACCCGCTCGCGCATCCTCGGCGTGCGTTCGAGCGAACGCCGGAACCGTGCGATGTCCACCGCATCGACACCCACCCCGACCATCGTCACTGGCCCGCGCCGCGCCAGAGCTCGGCGGACTCCGACACCGGGAGAATCAAGAGGTCGGCAACGGGCACCTCTCCGAGTCGGTCCTCGCGGAACGAGCCCTCGGTCTCCGTGACCCAGTCGACGAGACGTTCGTACCGGCGGTCGTAGCTCTGCAGGGCCTGTCGCACGGTTGCCGCAGGGAGGACGTCACGGAACGCCACGTGCAGCAGTGTGATGCCCACTGTCTCGCCGCCCTTGACCTCCGGCACGATCACCACGGTGCGGCCGTCCTTGCGGCCCCGTGCGACGAGAACCGTCTGTTCGTCGGCGACGCGGCGCTTCGTTCCCACGAGCACGTTGTTCGTGTCGACGCGCGAGGTGAGGTCGACCGCGATGCCGCCGCGCTCCACGATGTCGATTGTGGCGCCGCCTGTCCGGGGGTCCCCCTGCACCCTGTAGCGGGTGAAACCCGAGACTGCCTCGACCGCCGCGTCGAGACCTGCGAGCACCTTGAGCGATGCGTACGAGAGATGGTCACGGGCAGCCCCCGCATCGAGCACGGCACGCACGAGCGGACGGTCGAGCAGGCCCTCCTCGGTGCGCGAGATGCCTACGGTGACGGTCTTCGCCTGGTGCTTGATCGCGTCCACGGGCCGCGTGAGTTCGTCGATTGCCCGTGTGAGCGCACCGAGCAGGTCATCGAGCAGCACCGCCGGCGACGTGACGCGGCCGGTCTCCGCCTGGTGCGCAGCAAGCGAGTCGGGTGACGACACCACCGCGAGCATTCCCACGACGCGCACCGCAGTCGAGGCCTCGAGGTTCCCGTCGTAGCGGCCCGTGCGCAGCAGACCGAGGAACTCACGGCCTGCATCACCGACGGACCGCCTAACCGCGGCGAGCGCATCGTCACCGCTTCCGCCCCGCTCCACCACGTGCTCCACTGCCTCGCGCACGCGCCGCAGCGGCCTCGCCAGGGCATCAATGGCGAGTGCTGCCTCGTAGCCGAACAGGTGCCCCGCCATCGCCGAGAGCACGAACCCCAGCGAGGGGTCGACGGTCGGCACGTGGATCACGGCCGTCGCCGCCCCGAATCTGTCCGCACCCTCTGATGCGAACACGACCGGCAGTGCCTTGTGTGCGCGGTAGATCGCGACCTCCTTCGCGACGTCGGCGGAGGTTCCCTCGCCGAGTCCCGCCGCGCACACGAGGATCATCGGCTCGCACGAGAGGTCGATGTGCTTCTTGTCCTCGGTGACGTCGCAACTGATGGACTTGTAGCAGAGCTCGGACAGCTTGATCCGCACCTCGTTCGCGGCGACGGTGTTCGGCCCGCTGCCCACCACCGCCCAGTAGCGCCGCGAGGGTGCATACTGCTGCGCAACCGCCGCGATCTCCGCCCGCTTCGCGAGCACCTGCTCCATCGCGGCGGGAAGCTCCACGAGCGAGCGCAGGATCCTGTCGACACGCGCCGCCGGGGGGTCGGGGAACTGCATCGCGACCGCACAGGCCAGCACCGCACCGGCCGCCCCCTGCGCGTAGAACGCCTTGGTGCTGGCCACGCTCATCTCCACGTCGCGGCCGTCGGCCGTGTGGTAGGTGCCGTGCGCCTTCTCGGTCAGGTCGCTGCCGCGACGGTTCACGATGGCGAGCACGGACGCCCCGCGACCGGCGACGAGATCGACCGTGCGGTTGGTGTCGGTGGTGGTTCCGCTCTGGCTCACGGCGATCACGAGCATGTCCGACATGTCTGCACCCATGCCGAAGCCCGAGAGCTCCGTGGCCGTGATGGCATCGACGTCGAGACCGTGCGGCAGGAGTTCGTCGAGCAACGGCAGCATCGAGGTGCCCGCCACGGCCGCGGTGCCCTGGCCGATGATGCGGATGCGTCTGATGGCCCCCGACGCGAGGCGCGACCGCACATCTGCGGGGAGAGTGCGGTCATCCAGCCGCGGCGTCATGCGGCCGTAGACCTCCGCGACACGCCCCCGGAGTGTCTTTCGGAAACTGCGCGGGGACTCGGTGATCTCCTTCAGCAGGAAGTGCGGCGAGTCACCACGGTCGATGTCCCGTGTCGTGACCTCGGCCATGGACCACCGGGAACCGTCGAGCGCGAGCACACCGCCCGCGTACGACAGGAGCGAGATCCCCGCCGGCGACCCGGCTGCATCCGCATCGAGCACCGCGATCTGCCCGCGCGAGATGGGGTCACCCTCCACCGCGGGTGCCTCACCCTCGAGGCGCACGTACTGTGCGGTCTCCTCCACCACCCCGTACGGCTCGCTCGCCACGACGAAACGGTTCTCCGCGATGCCGATGTGGACTCCCTGCCCGCTCCCGTGCAGGGCGAGGCACACCCGGCCGGGGTCATCTGCCGTGGCGTACGCAATCGCGACCGACCCCTCGAACTCCGTCACGGTGCGGCGGAACGCCTCGACCGTGTCGACGCCCTGTGCGCGATGGCGGGCGACGAGCACGGGTATCACCTTCGCATCGGTGGTGATGGGGTCGGCGAAACGCAGTCCGTGGCGCACCTTGAGGTCCGCATGGTTGTCGACGTCCCCGTTCAGGACCGCGATCCCGGTGCCGGTGTTCACCGTGCCGGGCTCGTCGTCATTGACGGGGTGCGCGTTCGGCTCGCTGATGATGCCCACACTCGCCCAGCGGGTGTGGCCGACAACGGTGACGCGCGCGCCGGGCAGGGACACCGCGGACCTCAGCACACCGTCCCCGGTGATGGCGGCCCGGATGCGGCGGGTGTTGTCGCCGAGCTCACCGATCTCCGCGGCTGCCTTGTAGACGAACACGAGGTTCCCCGCTGACGTGCGCACCGAGTTGTTGGTGAAGAGAGGGTCGGAGCCGCGCTCGAGGATCTCCGGCGCGTGGGCCGACAGCACCGACGAGAGATCGGTGCCCCACACGAGCACCGCGAACCCTGCGGAGTCACGTCCGCGCACCTCCATGCGGTCGATCGCGGAGAGTGCCTGCTGCACCGACAGGTAGGCGTGCAGTGCAGGGACGGGTGCGCCGCGGCCGGCGAGACCGGCGACCTCGGCGGCAGTGCGCAGCCTGTCGCGCCTGATTGCCCAGGATGCATCACGCACGGCCGAGACCCTCGCCGCCACGAGATCGAGGGCCGCGGAGTCACCGAGAACGTTGTCGGATGCGGACTCCACGGAATCGGTTGTCGCATCGACGGTGTCGAGCCGGCGGGTGATGTCCTGTGCCAGACCGAGGTTCCCGGCGAGGAGCTCCACCCCGGGTTCGCCGCGCAGCAGCATGTCGACCTGTGTGAGCAACGCCGCAACGGTGGTGAGGTCGTCACCGGCTTCGACTGCACGGTCGAGCAGCCCGAGCACCTCCCCGGCACCGGGAACTGCCCTCGGGGACGGCCCCGACACGATCGCGATGATGCCGCACATCCCTGTCGAACCTACTTCCTCACGTCGGGGGCCTCAGTGCGATCCCTCGACGTTGCCGCCGAACCGTGACACGAGTGCCCCCGCGAGGTCACCGGCCACGTGCAGCGCGGTGGACTCCGTCTCTGCCTCGACCATCACGCGCACGAGAGCCTCCGTGCCCGAGGCCCGCACGAGGACACGTCCCTTCTCGCCCAGGTCCCGTTCGTGGGCGGTGATCACGTCATCGATCGCAGCGGCGGGGTTCGGGACCGGTTCGGCGGTGCGCACGTTCACGAGGACCTGCGGGTACTGGTACATCACGTCAGCAGCCGACGCGAGGGTACGTCCGCTGCGACGCAGGGTCTCGCACAGGAGGACCGCCGCGAGCAGGCCGTCACCGGTGGTGGCATGCGCACGGTGGATGACGTGACCACTCTGCTCACCGCCGAGCACGAGGTCGTTCTCCTCCATCGCGAGGAGAACGTTCCTGTCCCCCACCGCCGTGACGACGGTGTCGATGCCGGCCGCCCTCATTGCATTGTGGAACCCGAGGTTCGACATCACCGTGACCGCGACGGCACGGTTGCGCAGCAGCCCGCGCTCCGCGAGATCGACGGCCGCGATCGCCATGATCCGGTCACCATCGACAGGGGAGCCGTTCCCGTCGACCGCAATCACCCTGTCGCCATCGCCGTCGAAGGCAAGACCCAGAGCGGCACCTTCCGCCACGACACGCGACCCGAGTGGCCCCGGCCATCCCGCCCCGCACGCATCGTTGATGTTGCGTCCGTCGGGACGGTCGTTCATCGCAACCACCGTCGCGCCGAGTGCCCGCAGCACCTCCGGTGCCACTCCTGACATCGCACCGTTCGCGCAGTCCACGACCAACGTCATCCCGGCCAGCGCACCGTCGCCGACCACACCGGTGCGGTGGACGGAGTACGCAGACACGAGGTCGGTCGCGTCGCGCACGGTCCCCAGTGCGACCGGTGCAGGTGCGGTGGACAGTGCGTGCCACTCCCGCTCGATGTCGATCTGCTGGGCGTCGGACAGCTTTGCCCCGCCCGCGGCGAACACCTTGATTCCGTTGTCGGTCCACGGGTTGTGCGACGCAGTGACCGCGATGCCCACGGCCCCGGTTCGTTCCGCAGCGAACGCGACGGACGGTGTCGGTGCGACGCCCATCAGTCCGACCGCAATGCCCTCGGCAGCGAAACCGTCGACGAGGGCCTGCTCGAGGACCGGACCACTCTCGCGTGTGTCACGTCCCACCACCACGGATGACGGTGCGAGGACCCGCGCGACCGCGCGTGCGAGATCGCGCACGTCGTCGGCAGTGAGCTCCTCGAGCGCGACGCCGCGGACCCCGTCAGTTCCGAAATGCAGCATGACCGGTGTGCTCCCGCGGCTCGCGCGGGGCGGGCATCAACGCTTGGTGAACTGCGGCGCCTTGCGCGCCTTCTTGAGGCCGTACTTCTTGGTCTCCTTGCGACGCGAGTCGCGGGTGAGGAGCCCGGCCTTCTTCAGTGCGGGTCGCATCTCGGGATCGACCTCGATGAGGGACCGTGCAATGGCCATGCGGAGCGCGCCGGCCTGGCCGGTGACGCCCCCGCCGTGGATGTTCGCGGTGATGTCGTAGGCGGTCTCGGTGGACGTGACCCTGAGGGCCTCGGTCACCACCATGCGCTGCGTGGCCGTCGTGAAGTAGGCCTCGATCGGCTTGCCGTTGACCACGATCTTGCCGCTGCCTGCGCGCACGACGGCGCGGGCAACGGCCTCCTTGCGGCGGCCGGTGGTCTGGGTCAGGGGTGCATTCGCCATGTCTCTTCCTTCCGCCTGTGTCAGCGCTTTGCGTCGATCGTGAGAGCGACCGGCTTCTGCGCCGCGTGCGGATGCTCCGGACCCGCGTACACGTTCAGCTTCTTGATCATCTGGCGGCCGAGCGGACCCTTCGGCAGCATTCCGGCGACCGAACGACGGATGGCGTCGGCGGGCTTGCGCTCGAGAAGGTTCCGGTAGGTCTCGGTCTTGAGACCGCCGGGGTAACCGGAGTAGGTGTGCACGAGGCGGGAGTCCGCCTTGCCCTTCGTGAGGACGATCTTGGATGCGTTCACGATGATGACGTGGTCACCCATGTCCATGTGCGGTGCGAACACCGGCTTGTGCTTGCCGCGGAGGATGCGAGCGACCTCCGTGCAGAGACGGCCGAGCACCATGCCGTCGGCGTCGATGACGTGCCATGCACGCTGGATCTCGCTTGCTTTGGGTGTGTAGGTGCGCATGAGACTTCCTTGTCGGCGGCCGGGACACCGGCTCCGTGGCCCCGAAGGGGACCTGTGAAGGATACGGGCCGTGTCGGGCCCCTTCCAACGCCCCTAGGGATGCACCCGGGTGCCGTCGTAACCCACTTCCCACAGGGTGAGGCCGTGCGGCGGGGCGAGATGCGGGGCGAGCGAGCGGTCCCTCGAGAGGATGGCGAGGCGGGTGTCGGAGGCAGGACGGCGCCGGAGGCCGACCTCCACGAGGAACCCGGTGACCGAGCGCACCATCTGGTGGCAGAACGCGTTCGCCCGGATGTCGAACACGAGGATCCCCTCCCCCTCGTCGGTCCATGACGCCGACATCACGTGGCGCCTGAGACTCGGTGCAGGCTGGCCGGCGGGGGTGTCGGGCTTCCGGCAGAAACTCGTGAAGTCCTGTTCCCCCAGCAGTGCATCGCACGCCAGGTTCATGAGCGGCACCGACAACGGCTCGCGCACGTGCCACGCCCGGTCGACCAGCATCGGGTCGGCAGACGGTGCGTTCAGCACCGTGTACCTGTAGTGGCGTGAGGTCGCCGACGACCTCGCGTCGAACCCCGGCCCCGCCCAGTCCGCCGAGCGCACCGAGATGTGCGGGCCGCACATGGCGTTCACGCTGCGTGCGAGAGCCTCGAGATCGACCGTGGCCGGAAGGTCACAGCTCACCACCTGTCCGCGCGCATGCACACCGGCATCGGTGCGACCGGCGACCGACAGTGTCACGGCACACCGCGCCACGGTCGCGATGGCCCGCGACAGTTCACCACCGACAGTCGTGACACCCTCGTTATCGGCGAAGCCGTGGAACGCGGCACCGTGGTACGCCACAACGAGCCAGGCCCGCCTCTCGGCGGGCCCGTGCGTCGTCTCGTGTCCGGTCACGCTCAGCGGCGGTCGGGCTCGACCAGTTCGATGCGCGCCATCGGCGCGGCGTCACCCTGACGGGTGCCGAGCTTGAGGATGCGGGTGTAACCACCGTTGCGGTTCATGTAGCGCGGTGCCACTTCCTTCAGCAGCTTCGCGGTCATCTCCTTGTCACCGAGCACGGCCTGGATCTGACGGATGCGGTGGATGTCGACGGCGGTGTTCCCCTGGGCCTTCTTCGCCTTGGTGATCAGCTTCTCCGCGACGGGGCGCAGTGCCTTTGCCTTCGCCTCCGTGGTGACGATGCCCTCGGCCGCGAACAACGCGGCCGCGAGGTTCGCCATCATCAGGCGCTGGTGCGCGGCGCTGCCACCGAAGCGGGGTGCACGACGTGGTGTTGCCATGGTGATCGTCTCCTACCGGATCAGGAACGGAGGCTGAGACCGCGCTCGTCGAGCTTCTGGAGGATCTCGTCGAGGCTCTTCTGGCCGAAGTTCGTGATGTTCATGAGGTCGTCGGTGGAGCGCAGCAGCAGCTCGCCGATGGTGTTGATCTGCGCACGCTTGAGGCAGTTGCGCGGACGCTCGCTGAGGTCGAGGCCCTCGATGGGCAGGTCGAGGTCAGGCGCACCAACGTACGCACCGACCGGCTCGCTGAGCTCGAGGCCCTGGGGCTCGTCGGACAGCGTGGCGATGAGATCGACGAGCGACCGCAGCGTCGATGCACCCGAGGCGAGCGAGTCGCGCGGGCTGATCGAACCGTCGGTCTCGATGTCGAGGATGAGACGGTCGTAGTTCGCACTCTGGCCGACGCGTGTGGCCTCGACCTCGAACATCACGCGGCGCACCGGCGAGAAGATGGCGTCGATCGGGATGACACCGATGACCCTGCTGTCTGCTTCGCGGTCGGCGGAGATGTAACCGCAGCCGCGCTCGATCGTGATGTCCATCGCGAGATGGCCGCTCGAGTTGAGCTGGGCGAGGTGGAGGTCCTTGTTCAGGATCTCGACGCCGGCAGGCGTGGCGAGGTCACCCGCGAGCACTGCCTTCGGACCGCGAACATCGAGACGCACGACGACCGGGTCGTCGCTCTCGCTCGACACCACCACGTCCTTCAGGTTCATGATGAGCTCGGTGACGTCCTCGGTCATGCCGGGGAGCGTGGTGAACTCGTGCTGGGCGTTGTCGAACTTCACCGTGGTGATGGCCGCGCCCGGGATGGACGACAGCAGCACACGGCGCAGCGAGTTGCCGATGGTGTGGCCGAAACCGGGCTCGAGCGGGCCGACCGCGAAACGCTGACGCGTTGCGTGGTCTTCGCCGAGTGCCTCGACAGAGGGGCGCTGGATGACAAGCATGGTGCTCTCCTTGGGACTGGTTTCGTTTACTTCGAGTAGAGCTCGACGATGAGCTGCTCGCGCACCGGCACGTCGATGTGCTCGCGCTGCGGAAGCTCGCGGACGGTGACCTGCTTGTCGCCGGCCTCGAGCCAGCCGACGAGCTGGCGGTCGAGAGTGTCGATGTTGTGCTGGATCTGGATCATTCCCTGCGCCTTCGTGGACAGGGAGACGACCTGACCCTTCTTCACGCGGAACGACGGGATGTTGACACGCTTGCCGTCGACCTTCACCAGGCCGTGACTGACGAACTGGCGGGCCTGCGGACGGGTGCTGGCCCATCCGGCACGGAACACCACGTTGTCGAGGCGCTGCTCGAGCAGGCGCAGCAGGTTCTCACCTGTCGGGCCGGCGAGACGGTTGGCCTCCTCGTAGGTGCGGCGGAACTGACGCTCCAGCACCCCGTAGATGTACTTGGCCTTCTGCTTCTCCTGCATCTGGGCGAGGTACTCGCTGCCGGCCGAGCGACGACGCGTGCGGCCGTGGGCACCCGGGGGGAACGCGCGGCGGTCGAGCGCGCGCGAGCCCTTCGGGTTCTCGAAGATGTTCGTGTTGAGTCGGCGCGAGATGCGCACCTTGGGTCCGGTGTAGCGGGCCATGATCAGCTCCTGCGCCGCTTCGCCTGGCGGCAGCCGTTGTGCGGGACTGGGGTGACGTCCTTGATGCCGGTGACCTCGATCCCGACGTTCTGGACGGACCGGAGTGCGGTGTCGCGACCCGAACCCGGGCCCTTCACGTGCACCTCGGCGCGACGGAGACCGTGCTCCATCGCGGCGCGAGCAGCCTTCTCGGCGGCCTGCTGCGCGGCGAACGGGGTGGACTTGCGCGACCCCTTGAAGCCCACACCGCCGGACGAGGCCCACGCGAGCACGTTGCCCTCGAGGTCGGTGATGGACACGATCGTGTTGTTGAACGAGCTCTTGATGTGCACCACACCGGTGGTGACGTTCTTTCGCTCGCGCTTGCGCGGACGACGTCCGCCTGGCTGGGTCTTCGCCACGGTTCCTACCTCGTTGCCTTCTTCTTGTTGGCCACGGTCTTCTTCGGGCCCTTGCGGGTGCGGGCGTTGGTGTGGGTGCGCTGGCCTCGCACGGGCAGACCCTTGCGGTGGCGCACTCCCTGCAGACAACCGATCTCGATCTTGCGCTTGATGTCGTTCTGCACGTCGCGGCGCAGGTCACCCTCGACGGTGACGTTCTTGTCGACCCATGCACGGATGCGGTTGACCTCCTCCTCGGTGAGGTCGCGCACGCGCGTGCTCTCGTTGAGGCCGGTGTCGGCGCAGATGCGCTTCGCCGTCGAGTTGCCGATGCCGAAGATGTAGGTGAGCGAGATCACCAGCCGCTTCTCGCGGGGGATGTCGACTCCTGAAATACGTGCCATGTTGTGGGACCTCTTGTTGCTCTCAGCCCTGCCGCTGCTTGTGGCGCGGGTTCTCGCAGATGACCATCACCCGGCCGGAGCGGCGGATGACCTTGCACTTCTCGCAGATTTTCTTGACGCTGGGTCGAACTTTCATCGCGATCTCACTTGAACCGGTAGGTGATACGACCCCGGGTGAGGTCGTACGGGGTGAGTTCCACCTGGACCTTGTCGCCGGGAAGAATGCGGATGTAGTGCATGCGCATCTTCCCCGAGATGTGAGCGAGCACGTTGTGACCGTTCTCGAGTTCGACGCGGAACATTGCGTTCGGCAGCGACTCGAGAATCGTGCCTTCGAGCACGATCGAATCTTCCTTCGGCTTGGCCAGGGTGGCCTCCTTGTTGAGTACGGACAGGAGTGCCCCCGGTACGAAACCGTCTCAGGGACAGGGGACAAGGCTATCGGGCCCCGTCAGACCATCCACTTGGGCGAACGGGCCAGTTGGGCCGCTCGGATCAGCGGGCCCGATGGATGACGGCGGTGAGGCGGGCAAAGACGTCGTCGGGGCTGCCGACCCCGTCCACCCGGGCCAGCCGGCCGGTCTCCCCGTAGTAGTCGACCAACGGCTGGGTCTGGGTCTCGTACAGGTCCAGGCGGCGGTTGATGGCGTCGGGGGTGTCGTCGTCGCGCTGGACCACGTCGCCACCGCAGGTGTCGCACAGCCACTGGACGGGGTCATTGCCCCCTGACTGGTAGTTGGTGCCGCAGTCGCGGCACACCCGGCGCAGCGAGAGACGATCGAGCACGAGGTCGCGTGGCACGTCGAGGTCGATGGCGAGGTTCAGGGGCCGCTCCCCCACGATGCGGTCGAGTGACTCCGCCTGGGCGACCGTGCGGGGGAAGCCGTCGAGGATGTACCCGCGGGCGCGGGCATCCTCCTTCTGCAGCCGCTCGTCGACCAGGCCGACCATGATCTCGTCGCCCACGAGGCCACCGGCAGCGGTGATCTCCTTGGCCATGAGTCCGAGCGGCGTTCCCTCACGCACTGCGGCGCGCAGCATGTCGCCGGTCGAGATGTGGGGCACCACGAAGTGACGCGACAGGCGCGTGCACTGGGTCCCCTTGCCGGAACCCTGTCGACCGAGCATCACGACACGTGCGCCCGGGATCATCGGACCGTCTCCTGCCCCACCATCTGATGTCCTCCGGAAAGGGTCGCCACTACTTGAGGAAGCCCTCGTAGTTGCGCAGCATCAGCTGGCTGTCGATCTGGCGCATGAGTTCGAGTGCCACACCGACCGCGATGAGCACGGTGGTGCCCGCGAACGGGAACGAGCGGACGTCGCCCACCCACAGGATGATGTACGGCAGGATCGCGATGACAGCGACGAACAGCGCGCCCGGGAGCGTGATTCGGTTCACCGTCCTTGCGAAGAAGCGCTCGGTCTGCGGGCCGGGACGGATGCCGGGGACGAAACCACCCTGCTTGCGCAGCTGGTCGGCCTGGCGCACCGGGTCGAACGCGATGGAGTTGTAGAAGTACGCGAACATCACGATCATCGCGAAGAACGTCACGATGTACACCAGGTTCTCGCTGTTCACGAGGTAGTCGTTCACGAACCCGGCCACCGAGCCACGCCACCCCTCGGCCGAACCAAGGATGTTCGAGAGCAGCACCGGCAGCAGCAGCACCGAGGAGGCGAAGATGATGGGGACGACGCCCGCCTGGTTCACCTTCAACGGGATGTAGGTGCTCTGGCCCTGCGTCATCCTGCGACCGACCACGCGCTTGGCGAACTGCACGGGGATACGGCGCTGGCCGAGTTCCACCCTCACCACCGCGATGAGAACGCCGATCGACACCGCCACCAGCACGCCGAACACCACGAACTTCTTGCTCTGCAGGATGGAGTAGTAGCTGTACGGCAACCCGGACACGACCGAGGCGAAGATGAGCACCGACATGCCGTTCGAGATGCCGCGCTGGCTGATCAGCTCACCCAGCCACATCAGCAGAGCCGTGCCGGCGACGAGGGTGGGGATGACGAGGAGTGCACGCGGCATGAACGGGTCGAGCAGAACGACGTCCGGCGCCTGGTTGGCCGCGCCGAAGAACGCAGAACCGTTGCCCTGGCCGAAGATGAAGGTGAGACCCGCACCCTGCAGGAGCGCGATCGCGATCGCGGTGTAGCGGGTGACCTGGGTGATCTTGCGCTGGCCGACCGCCCCCATCTCCTGCCACTCCTGCAGCTTCGGGATGACCACGTTCAGCACCTGGATGATGATGCTCGAGGTGATGTAGGGCATGATCCCGAGCGCGAATATCGAGAACGAGCCGAAGGCGCCGCCGGAGAACAGGTTGAGGAACCCGAGCGCACCCTGGGACTTCGAGGCCTCGCGCAACTGGGCGACCGCGCCGGGGTCGACGCCGGGCACCCGCAGGGCGGAACCAAGCCGGTACACGGCGATCATCGCGAGGGTGAACATCACCTTCCTGCGGAGATCCTCCACCTTGAAGATGTTCTTCAGGTTCGAGAACACTGTCTTCTCCTCCGATGTGGTTCGTTCGTTGTGTCGACCGCCGGCCGGACGTGCCGGCCGGTGACCGTGTTCAGCGGTTGGTGAACTGGTTGCCCTTGGCGGCCGGGCGGATCTTGTGCTTCAGCGGGATGATGGTGACCGATCCACCGGCGGCAACGATTGCCTGCTCGGCGGACTTCGACACGGCATGTGCCGACACCTTCACCGCGCGCGACACCGTGCCACGGCCGAGCACCTTCACGTAGGTGCCCTTGTGGGCGACACCGCGGTCAACGAGGATCTCGGGCGTGACCTCGTCGAGACCGAGGCCATCGATTGCATCGAGGTTCACGGCGTAGTACTCCACGCGGAAGGGGTTGTTGAAGCCCTTCAGCTTCGGCACGCGCTGCTTCAGCGGCATCTGGCCGCCCTCGAAGCCGCGGGCGACCTTGCCGCGACCGCGTGCGTGCTGGCCCTTGGTGCCGGCGCCTGCGGTCTTGCCGCCGCGTCCACCGATACCGCGACCCACGCGCTTGCGGCGCTTTGTGGACCCGGGTGCGGGTGCGAGTTCGTCGATACGCATGGTCAGTTGCTCTCCTGGACGTCGAGAAGGTGCGGGACGCGGGCGATCATGCCGCGGATCTCGGGACGGTCGGGCAACGTGTTGGTGTCGCCGATCTTCGAGAGACCGAGTGCACGCAGCGTGCCCCGTGCCTTCGGCTTGCTGCCGATCTTCGAACGCTTGAGCGTGACGGTGATTGTCCTGTCAGCCATGGTCAGTGGGCCTCCCCTGCCGCCGCGGCGCGCTTGCGCTCCTCGTAGGCCTTCAGCATTCCCTTCGGAACGAAGGAGTCGGCGGGGATGCCGCGACGCTTCGCGACGACATCGGGGCGCTGCAGGTCCTGCAGACCCTTGATTGTCGCGCGAGCGACGTTGATCGCGTTCGCCGAACCGAGCGACTTCGCCAGCACGTCATGGATGCCGGCCTCCTCGAGGATGATGCGTGCTGCACCACCGGCGATGACACCGGTACCGGGAGCAGCGGGCTTCAGGAGCACGCGGCCGGCACCGGAGATGCCGAGCACCGGGTGGGTGATGGTGCTGCCGGCGAGCGCGACCTCGAACAGGTTGCGCTTGGCTTCCTCGGTGCCCTTCTGGATGGCGAGGGGCACCTCCTTCGCCTTGCCGTACCCGAGACCGACACGGCCGTTGCCGTCACCCACCACGACGAGCGCGGTGAAGGAGAAACGGCGGCCACCCTGCACGACCTTCGCCACGCGGTTGATGTGGATGACCCGGGACTCGCGGAGCGCGCCCGGTTCGGGGGTGATGCTGTGCATGCTGCTCATCAGAACTCCAGTCCTGCCTCACGGGCGGCTTCGGCGGCCGCCGCAACGCGACCGTGGTAGGCGTAGCCACCGCGGTCGAATACGACCTTGTCGACACCGGCGGCCTTCGCGCGCTCGGCAACCATGCGGCCGAGTGTCCTTGCAGCCTCAACCGTGGCTCCGTTGGTGGAGCGCACCGCTGCCTCGACCGTTGACGCGGCCGCGAGCGTGTGCCCGGACTCGTCGTCGATGACCTGGAGGCTGAGGTGCTTGTTCGACCGGTGGATCGCCAGGCGCGGACGCGCGGCGGTGCCACGGATCTTCTTGCGGACGCGGCGGTGACGGCGGAGCCGTGCCTCGCGACGGATGCGGGATGTGTTTGCCATGTGCTACCTACCGGGTCACTTCTTGCCGGTCTTGCCGGCCTTGCGCAGGACGCGCTCGTCGGCGTAACGGACACCCTTGCCCTTGTAGGGCTCGGGCTTGCGGATGGAACGGATGTTGGCGGCAACCTGGCCGACAAGCTCCTTGTCGATGCCCTTCACGATGACCTTCGTCTGGGCGGGAACCTCGAACGTGATGCCGGCGGGTGCGGGCACCGTGACCGGGTGCGAGAAACCGAGAGCGAGACGCAGGTTCTGGCCCTGTGCCTCGGCGCGGTAGCCGACGCCCACGATCTCGAGTTCCTTCGAGAAACCGTCGGTGACACCGACGACCATGTTGTTCACGAGCGTGCGCGACAGGCCGTGCAGCGAACGGTTGGTGCGGCTGTCATCGGGGCGCTCGACGAGGAGGGTGTTCTCCTCCTTGCGCACGATGATGTCGCCCGGGATCTCGCGGGACAGCTGACCCTTCGGGCCCTTCACCGACACGGTGCGGCCGGCAATGGACACCTCGACCCCTGACGGGATGGTGATGGGTGACTTTCCGATGCGTGACATGTGGTTACCTGACTTCCCTCGTCACCAGACGAAACAGAGGACCTCGCCACCGACCTTGCGCTTGCGCGCCTCGCGGTCGGTCATGAGACCCTGGCTGGTGGACAGAACTGCGACCCCGAGGCCGCCGAGCACACGCGGCACCGCAGCGGAGTTGCGGTAGACGCGGAGACCCGGCGTGGAGACGCGGGTGAGACCGCTGATGGTGCGGTGACGGTCGTTCGAGTACTTCATCGAGATGGTGAGCACGTTCCCCGGCCCGTTCTGGGCGGGGCTGACGCTGTAGTCGGAGATGTAACCCTCCTTCTTCAGGATGTCGGCGAGCGCCACCTTCTGCTTGGAGGACGGCATGGCCACCGATTCCTTCAACGCGGTGTTCGCGTTGCGGATGCGGGTGAGCATGTCGGCGATGGGATCAGTCATCATGTCGGTACCTCACCAGCTCGCCTTCGTCACGCCCGGGATCTCGCCGGCGTGCGCCATCTCGCGGAGGCACACGCGGCACAGCCCGAACTTGCGGAACACGGAACGCGCGCGGCCGCACTTGCGGCAACGGGTGTACGCGCGCACCTTGTACTTCGGGGTGGCGTTGGACTTGTTGATCTGAGACTTCTTGGCCATTTCTCTTCCTGCCTACTTCTTCTTCCCGCCGCGAACCGGGCCGCGGGACTTCGACTTGCGCTGCGACGGGGCACCGCCCTCGTTGCCCCTCTTGAAGGGGAACCCGAACGCGTCGAGCAGAGCCCTGCCCTCGGCGTCGTTTGCTGCCGTGGTGACGATGGTGATGTCCATGCCGCGCGGGGCATCGATCTTGTCGTAATCGATCTCGGGGAACACCGTCTGCTCGGCGAGGCCGAACGTGTAGTTGCCCCTGCCGTCCCATGACGTCGCGGGGAGACCGCGGAAGTCACGGATACGCGGGATCGCGACCGACAGCAGACGGTCGAAGAACTCCCACATGCGGTCGCCGCGCAGCGTGACCTTGCAGCCGATCGCCTGGTTCTCGCGCAGCTTGAAGCTTGCGATCGAGTCACGGGACTTGGTCACCACCGGCTTCTGGCCGGAGATCAGAGTGAGATCAGCAACGGCGCCCTCGAGCAGCGACGGCTGCTGGGTGGCCTTGCCGACGCCCATGTTGATCACGATCTTGTCGAGCGTGGGAACCTGCATGACGTTCTTCAGGCCGAGCTCGGCCTGGAGTGCCTTCTTCACCTCGGAGGCATAGCGCTCCTTCAGGCGCGGAACGGTGGCGGTGGCCATCAGACCTCGTCTCCTGTCTTCGTGGCGACGCGCACCTTCGTGCCGTCCGCCTTCGTGCGGTAGCCGACACGGACGGCCTTGCCCTTCGAGACGAGCATCACGTTGCTCGCATCGATCGGCATGTCCTTCGCGATGATGTCGGCCTTCTGGTTGGTCGAGGTGGCCTTCGTGTGGCGCTTCGCGGTGTTCACACCGGCAACGATGACCTTGTTCTCCTTGGGCAGAACGGACGAGATCTTGCCCTCCCTGCCCTTGTCCTTGCCGCTGATGACGCGGACTGTGTCACCCTTCCTGAGCTTCATGGTCACAGCACCTCCGGGGCGAGCGAGACGATTCGCATGAACTTCTTGTCGCGCAGCTCACGGCCCACGGGCCCGAAGATGCGGGTGCCGCGGGGGGTGAGGTCCTCCTTGATGAGGACGGCCGCGTTCTCGTCGAAACGGATGTAGCTGCCGTCTGCACGGCGCTTCTCCTTCTTCACGCGGACGACGACGCAGCGCACGACC
>JBJTBF010000053.1:0-16008 GCA_046091145.1 Acidimicrobiales bacterium
TCTGGGTCTTCGGACAGGTCGCCAACGGCGCACCCACCTCCGGCACGCTCGAGCTCGTCTCCAAGGCGCGCACGCTCGCGTCCAACATCGTCGTCTTCACGGGCAACGGCGGCGGCGACGCAGCCGCCGCAGTCGGTGCACACGGCGCAACCAAGGTCTACGTGGCCGAGCACGGCCCGCACCTTCCGGGTGTCGCCGTTGCTGCGGCCATGAAGGCAGTGATCGACGGCGGCGAGACGCCCGACCTCATCATGTTCCCGCAGAACTACGAGGGCCGTGACGTGATGGCGCGCCTGTCGGTGAAGCTCGGTCGCACTGTGCTCACCAACAACGTCGACGTCGCCGAGACCGGCGACGGTGTCACCGTGACCACCCCGATCTTCGGCGGCAACACCCTGGTGAGCACCACGTTCACCGGCTCGGGTCCGTACCTTGCGGCGTTCCGCCCGAAGTCGTTCGCCCCGGAGGAGTCCGGTGGCGCGGCACCGGCGGTCACCGCAGTCACCGTGCCCGATCTCGGTGCAGTCGGTGGCGCGAAGGTGCAGGCAGTGCACGTCGAGGAGACCTCCGGTCCGAAGCTGGACGAGGCCGACATCGTGGTGTCGGGAGGTCGTGGTCTCGGCGAGGCCGGCAACTACGGGCTCGTCGAGGAGCTGTCGAAGCTGCTGAAGGGCGCACCCGGTGCGTCCCGCGCGATCGTCGACGCCGGCTGGGTGCCGTACTCCTACCAGGTCGGCCAGACCGGCAAGGTCGTGAAGCCGAACGTGTACATCGCGGTCGGCATCTCCGGTGCCACCCAGCACATGGTGGGCATGAAGGGCTCGAAGAACATCATCGCGATCAACAAGGACAAGGAGGCACCGATCTTCGGTGTCGCCGACCTCGGCATCGTGGGTGACGCACTGAAGGTCGTGCCGAAGCTGATCGAGGCCCTGAAGGGTCGTTGATCAGGCTTCGTCGTGGGCGCTGAGCGCGCACGACAGGCCCTCGTCGAGGTCGACGAGGACCAACCTAACGTTCCAGCCCTTTGCGGGCTGTCCGTGGGGTTGCCACAACCACCATTCGAGGTTGCCCACCACCTCACCGAGTTCGCCCCCGTCGCACGGCCACGGCTCGTGAAGGCCGGTGAGCACCGCGAGGAACCACCACGCATTAGAGCGACCGGTGGCGAGACCCCGGCGCCGCCCGTGCGCGCCGCCCGATGCGCCGGCCCACGCGAGCAGCGCAAGCCCGGTGAGTTCGTCGATGCGCGCAACTTCACAGGTCCCGGCGCCGGCCGCGTGCAGGGCCTCGTCCAGACCGCCCTCTGCGACCGTGCATGATGCAGTGCCGTTCGACTGTGAGGTCCATGGTTCGACGAGCACCCTGAAGGCTGTGACCGTCTCGGGGTCATCGACCGGTTCACCACCGACCGGATCGACGGTGTCGCGAGGATGCGGCAGGTCCGGTGGAGGGGCGTCGAGTCCGTCGTCGGTGTAGACGGCCGGCAGGTACCGTGGCTCCCAGTCCTGCAGTGCAAATGGGACATCGATGAGGGACGGTTCGTCCGGCGGCACGTGGTCGCCGCGCAGCGACCGTTCATGGGCGAACAACGACCGGTCGTGTCCGGGCGCGAGATGAATCTCCGTCTCGTCCCAGCGGTGGTGCACGGCGAGGATCCCACGGACGGGGCCCGGCATGACCGGGCGCGCGGTGCCGCCGCGCGCGCGCACGGCGAGCGCAGCCGGTGCCCACAGCGCGAGGCGGTGGTTGGCGAGCGTCGCAATCGGCCACAACTGGCGCCCGGTCTCGACGGCGGCTCTCGCCCTGTCGCGCACGCGCAGCAGGTGGGTCCAGTCACGTGATGCACATGTTGCATCCACGTGCCGTACCAGACCGTCGAGGTCGGCTCGCTGGACCAGGGAGTCGAGTTCGTCCTCCGCGCCGCTCACAGGATCGGCCAGGGGTACTCGTACCGGCTGCCGGGGGAGGGGAAAACGCGGTTCTCCAGCAACCACTCGATGCGTTCCGCCATCGCGTCCTCCTCCCCGGGCGACAGCAGGTCGGTGACCGTCGACGGGGGATTCTCCGCGAGTGAAGCAACCGGTTCGAGCATCGTGTCAGGAATGTCCTCGCCGGCGAACTCCCAGATGACCGTGCGCAGCTTGAAGTCGTCGCTGAAGCACACGCCGTGGTCGATGCCCCACACGTTGCCGTCCGTGCCGAGAAGTATGTGGCCGCCCTTGCGGTCGGTGTTGTTCGCGATGATGTCGAAGACCGCCATGCGCCGCAGCTCGTCGTGAAGATCGGGTCGCGATTCGTGGATGGAGAAGTAGTGCTCCCCGGGCCCGAAATCCACGAACAGCTGCACGGAGCCCTCGTCGTAGGGGCCGCTGCGCAGCACGGTGCATGGCACCTGGTTCCATCCGAGCGCACGTGACAGTTCGTACGCGGCCACCTCACGTCGGTAGAGACCGGGCGGGAAGTCCCACAGCGGCCGTTCACCGCGGCCCGGCTTGTACACGGCGCGGACGGACTCCTCCCCGCAAGTGATGTCCACGAGGAGCGTCGCGTTGCTCGAGTTCGGCATGCGCCCGATGACCTCCATCTCGCCGGATGTGAGGAGCCCGCGTGAGTTCTCGGTGCAGGGCATCAGTTCATCTTCGGGCACGCATGGCCCGACGGCTCCATGGGTCCCTCGCACCAGCGGCACACCGGCCGGCCCGCGCCGACCACCGAATCGGCGACCTCGCAGAAGGCCCTCGCCTGTGCCGCATCGAGGATGACGCGCACTGTGCTGGCACGTGCATGTTCCTCCTCGAGGTAGGCCTCCATCGCCTCGTCGTCCTCCACGTCGACCTCCTCGAGGTCGAGCACGACAGCCTCCTCGAGCTGCACCACCATGCGCATCGAGGCGCGGTCCATGCCGAGCCCGATGGCACCGAGCACGAAGTCCTGTTCCACGGGCGAGGCCAACCGTGCGGAGCCTGCCCGTGCGGGGCCCGGGTCGGGGAGGTCGTTCAACATGCCGCGCAGGTGGTTCGCCATCTCGGCGACCTGCTGTTTCTCGCACTTCACGGAGATCGTGCGTCCCTCGGCACGCACCTGGACGTAGAAGGTGCGCTCGCCGGGGTTGCCGATGGCTCCGGTGGCGAACCCCTCGGCGCTCTCGAACTCGAAGTGCATGGTCATCGCGGGGTCAGCTCGGTCTGAGTTCGGCGAGGGACGCGCCGGTCGAGTTCACGGTGAGCACGACCGGCCCGAAGCCCGAGTACGCCACGGCACTCACGCTGCATGTGCCGATCACGATGCGCTGGAACAGGTCGAGGTGCGTGCCCATCGCGTGGGCGACGGCGGCCTTGATGGGGTCGGCATGGCTGACGCACACCACCGTCCCCCCGGGGTGGCGGGAGCGGATGTCGTCGAGGGCCGACACGATGCGGGTCTGCATCTCGGTGAACGACTCGCCGTTCGGGAAACGGAATGTGCTGGGGGAGCGCTGCACCGTCGTCCACTCGGGCTTCTTCATGAGGTCGGCCAGCTTCGCGCCGGTCCAGTCACCGAAATCGCACTCGAGGAGGCCCTTGTGGGTGACGATGCGCTTGCCTGTCGCCTTCGCGATCGGTGCGGCCGTCTCCCTCGTGCGCTCCAGCGGGCTCGCGTACACCGCATCGACGCGCGGCAGTTCGGCGATGCGCTCGGCGACCCTGCGGGCCTGCTCGTGCCCGGTGTCAGCGAGATGAAGCCCGGCGGCGCGACCGGGCAGCAACTTCCCCGTGGTCGGTGTCTGGCCGTGGCGCACGAGCAGAACGAGCGTGGCGCTCGGAGGGGCCTGCTTCTTCTGTGCCATGCACCACCCAACCTAGTGTCGGTGCGGTGGATTCCCTGAAGCGGCTGCACGACGACATCTGCGCGTGCCGCACGTGTCCGCGCCTGGTGCAGTGGCGCGAACAGGTGGCCGTCGACAAGCGCGCGTCGTTCCGTGACGAGGAGTACTGGGGGAGACCCGTACCGGGGTTCGGTGACCCTGCCGCTGTGCTGTGGGTGGTCGGTCTTGCGCCTGCGGCGCACGGCGCGAACCGCACGGGCCGCATGTTCACGGGTGACCGCAGCGGCGACTGGCTCTACCGGGCGATGCACCGCGCCGGCTTCGCGAACCAGGCATCGTCGACCGACAGGAACGACGGGCTCACCCTCGACGGTGCGTGGGTCAGCGCGGCGGTGCGCTGCGCACCACCCGACAACAAACCGACGAACGAGGAACGCGACGCGTGCATGCCGTTCCTCTCCTGTGAGAGGGAACTGCTCGCGGGTGTGCGCTGCATCGTGGCCCTCGGCTCCTTCGCGCTCGCTGCCGTGGCCCGCGAGTGGGGCATGCGACCGCGGCCGAGGTTCGGCCACGGTGTCGAGGCGGCCGTACCGGGTGCCGGGGTGACGGTGCTGTGCTCGTTCCACCCGAGCCAGCAGAACACCTTCACCGGGAAGCTGACCGAGCCGATGCTCGACTCCGTGTTCTCCCGGGCGCGGGAGATCTGCGGCCGCGACTAGGACGCGGCGAACGCCCGGCGCAGGGCCGAAGCAGAGATCGTGTGCGCCGCCTCGGCGTCGTCCAGCAGGCCGAGCATGCCGAAGAAGCTGTGGAACTGGCCGTTGAACCGCACGATCGATGCGGGGGTGCCGTTCCTGATGAGCCGGGCCCCGTACGCCTCGCCCTCGTCGCGCAGGGGGTCGAACTGGGCGGTGATCACGAGCGCAGGGGGCGTGCCGCGGAGCATCGAGTCGTCGGCGAACCACGGTGACGCAAGCTCGTCCCTCAACCGCGAGCGGTCCTGCACGTAGTGGCCGATGAACCACTCCATTGCCTTGTCGGTGAGCACCGGCCCCGCGGCGTTCTCCGCATGTGAGGGGAACGACTGCGTCATGTCGACGGACGGGTAGATGAGCAGCTGGAAGCACAACGGCACGGGCCGCTGCTGGGCGACGATCGCGGCCAGGTTCCCGCCCGCGGAGTCACCGCCCACGGCGATGCGCCCGGGGTCGACGCCGATGTCGGATGCGTTCTCGTGGGCCCAGCGCAGGGCGCACAGGGCATCCTCCGCCGCTGCAGGGAACGGGTGCTCCGGGGCGAGCCTGTAGTCGACGGACAGCACCGCGGCGCCCGACTTGTTCGCGAGCGACCGGCACACGTTGTCGTGGCTGTCGAGTCCACCGATCACCCAGCCGCCGCCGTGGTAGTAGACGAGCAGGGGAAGAACGGCCGACGAATCGGGACGGTACAGCCGGCACGGGACACCACCCGCGGAGATGTCGCGCGACTCGTGGATGGGTTCGGTGGGCGGAACGGCGCGCGTCGCGTAGTACGCGCGGAACTCATCGGGCGTCGACTCATGGATCACCGGCCCCCCGAGGGCGGCCATCGCCTCGAGCACCATCGCAGCCTGCGGGTGAAGATCGATCGACATGGTCACTCCTTCGGTCCGTCGCCACCTGAAGGTGACTCTGTGGCTGCCGGTGCGTCGGCCTTCTTCTTGGGGGGCGGGGTGCCGATCTTGACGGCGGTCTCCGCCCAGTCGGGCCAGCGGCGCCGGCTGACGATCGAGAGCGTGCGCAGCAGCTTCATCGCGACCTCGTCGTCCTGGGCCGGCTTGGACTCGATGACGCCGTCCTTGATCATGCGCTCGACCACCTCGACACCGATCTTCGAGCGCACGATGGTGAGTGTCCAGTCGTTGTCCTTGCCGATGCCACCGGTCGAGATGTCGGCGTGCTCGGCCGCGAAGTCGGGGCACGTCTTGCACCCCTCGCGCGTCCACTTGTGGCACTCCTTGAGGTCGATCTCGTGGTACGAGCCGTCCTTCATCCAGATCTGGAAGACGCCCTTGATGTTCATCTTCACCATGTCCTGCTTCTTCAGCCCGTACTTGGGCTCGAAGAGCTCGCTGAAGATGGCGTCGTCGAACGTCTTGCTGCACAGCAGGCCGATGTTGAACACGAACGGCTTGCCGACCTTGCCCGCCTTGCGGCTCCACATCGTGGGCGGCGACGACACCTGGCAACCCATGCCCACGAGAGCGAGCCGGGAGAGACCGGCCTTCTGGGCATCGCGGAGCGCGAGCGGGTTCGCACAGTACGTGTAGCGGGAGCCCGCCGTGGCGAGCACCTCGTCCTTCGTGCGCACGAGCACGGGCTTGGCCTTCCAGTGGTCGTCATCCTCGACACCCGACACGAGGGCACCCTCGATGTAGTCGTTGTCGAGCAACCACGACAGCATCGCGGTGACGAACCCGCCGTCCTGGCCCTTCTCGTGCTGGGTGCGGTCGGTCGCGCGGGTGAGGAGCAGCTGCTCCCAGATGCCCGCCATCTCGTTGTCCTCGCGGTCGCGGCCGAAGAGATGCTTGTTCGCGCTGGACTCCCAGGTACGGAACCGCGGGCATGCCCGGGTGCAGGTGGTGCAGCCCTTCTCGCCGTGGATGCAGTTGTCGAGACCGAGCTCCTCCTCGAGATGGAATGGCTTGTACTTGCCCTCCTCGTGCTCGTACCCGATCACGTCGTGGGGACACGTGACCACGCACCCTGCACATCCGGTGCACAGACCCGTGTTGATGACCTCCTCGTAGAGCTCCTTCCACTGGGCGGTCCAGCGCTCGGCCTTGGCGGGTGCGTCCGGTGTCATCGTCATGTTGTCGAGACTAGGCGCACCGACGGGAAGGGTCCCTGCCCGGGCCGGGGCCACACGTGCGAGGACCCGCGGCCTCCCCTCGTGGGGCTGCCGCGGGTCCTGCGCGGGTGTAGCGAGGTCAGAACCTGCTGCCGCCGAACTCCGGGTAGGCGAGCACGCCCATCTCCGGGACGTCGAGACCCTGGATCTCGTCCTCCTCGGCGGAACGGATGCCGCCCTTGGTCAGCCTGTTCTGCACCGTGAAGAAGGTGAGCGCGATCGGGAAGATCACACCGAGGATCACGACCACGCCGAGTGCCTGTGCGCCGAGCTGGCCCCAGTCACCCTTGATGATTCCCTCGACACCCTTCACCTCGGAGCCGTTCCACGCGGCTCCGTAGCTGCCGTTCGCGAAGATGCCGACGGCGAGCACACCGAACATGCCGTTCACGCCGTGCACCGCGATGGCACCCACGGGGTCATCCAGCTTCAGCCTGCGCTCCACGAAGAACACCGTCTCGATGACGAGCACCCCGGCGATGCACCCGATGACCGCCGCGGCCCAAGGTGCGACGAACGCGCACGGTGCCGTGATTGCCACGAGGCCCGCGAGCATCCCGTTCGCCATCATGCCGGGGTCCGGCTTGCCGGTGCGCTTGGTGATCCACAGCATCCCGACGACGGCACCGAAAGCACCGGCGATCGCGGTGTTCGTGGCGACCGTCGCGAACTGCACGTCGGTTGCCGCGAAGGTCGACGCGGCATTGAAGCCGAACCAGCCGAACAGCAGGATGAACGTGCCCAGCATGGCCATCGGGATGTGGTGACCGGGAATGGCGCGCGGCTTGCCGTCGGCACCGAACTTGCCGATGCGCGGGCCGATCACCATCGCGCCGGCGAGCGCCGCGACACCCCCGACCATGTGCACCACGCCCGATCCGGCGAAGTCGACGTAACCGGCACCGAGTCCCATGGTGTCCCAGGTCTTGGCGAGCCAGCCGCCGCCCCAGGTCCACGCAGCAAACAGCGGGTAGTAGATCGCGCCGCAGAAGACACCCCACACAACGAAGCTGTTCCACTTCCACCGCTCGGCCATCGAACCCGTCGGGATCGTGGCCACGGTGTCCATGAACGCCACCATGTAGAGGAAGAAACCGAGGAGCGCGGGTGTGATTCCGCCACCGGAGAGAGCCCAGCCACCCTTGAACAGGAAGACCAAGTTGCCGCTGCCGAGCAGTGCGTCACCGATCGGCTTGTCGAGACCGAAGGCCGAGTAGCTGAAGCCACCGAAGGCGAGCGGGAACCCGATGAAGAAGAACCCCACGAACCCCAGTCCGAAGATGGCGAAGTTGGTGGACACCACGTGCGCCGCGTGCTTGGCCCTGCAGAACCCGGTCTCCACGAGCGCGAACCCCGCCTGCATGAAGATGACGAGGATGGCACCGATGACCACCCACAGCAGGTTCAGCTGCGTGCCGAGAATTTGGACTTCAGATTGCATTGTTTCCTTCCTCTCCCGTCCTGATCCGGACGAGACGTGCGACGTCGGAGACCCAGATCTTCCCGTCGCCGATCTTCCCTGTTGCTGCCGACGTCCTGATGGCGTCGACCGCTGCATCGACTGATGAGTCGTCCACGACGATCTCCAGCCTCACCTTCGGCACGAAGTCGATGGCGTATTCGGACCCTCTGTAGGTCTCGCTGTGCCCGCCCTGGCGGCCGAATCCCCGGACCTCCGTGACGGTCATGCCCTGCACACCTGCCGACTTCAGTGCGTCTTTCACGTCGTCCAGCTTGTGCGGCTTGACGATGGCCGTGATCAACTTCACCTCTTCTCCTCTCGTGACGGGCCGTCCGGTACGGACGGCCACGCGAAGGGACGGTACGGAACCCAGGTTTCGCGGTTGTCGCCCGATTGTTTCGGGACTGTGGCGATTGCGTCAGTCGCCGGTCAGCCGAGCGCGGCGCGGATGCGGGACAGCGCGTGCTCGCTGATCTTGCGGCCGTGACGGTCACTCACCTCGAACCGGTCGGACACCCCGCCGTCGACGGTGCTGACACGTGCGTGGTGCACACTCACGTTTGCCCGCGCCATGGCGGCGGCAACCGTGCGCAGCAGACCCGGCTGGTCGGGCCCCGCGAGGGTGATGACGCTGTGCCACGGATGCGCGTTGTTGTCGAGCTCCAGGCGCAGGACACGCCCCGAGCCGAGCCGCCGGGGTTCGGGGACGCCCGCGCGCAGGCTGCGCTCGAGATCGAACACCAGGACCTCGGGGGAGGGCTTGGCGTCGCTGCGCACCGTGAACGTGTCGAGCACGGCCCCGTCGGGCCATGTTGCGAGGTCTGCCGCGACGATGTCGAGGCCACGTTCGGCGAGAACGCCCGCGATGCGGGCGAGCAGACCCTTGGTGTCGCGCGTGGCGATGTCGACCGACCAGACCGAACGTGCGGCGGTCTCGGTGACGGCCACCCGTGCCCGACGCGGCTGGGGTGTGGGTTCCACGAGCCGCGCGTGACGCACGATCGTCGCGACGTCGCGCGAGAGCACGAAGCTCGCTGCGGCATGTTCGATGCGTTCGCGCACCGTGTCGTCGGGTGCGGCCTCCATTGCCTCGGTGCGGCGCAACTGCTCGAGCGAGCCCTGTCTGCCCTCGAGCAGTTCGGGGTGGGCGAGCAACTGCTGCACGCCGCCGGTGAGCTCGAGCAGGGCCGAGTACTGCCAGTCGGCGAACTCGGTGCGTGCCTCGGCGAGCATCCGGCACCGCTCGACCGCCGCCGGTGACCCGAGGTACTCGGCGATCTGGGACATCACCCGTCTGTCGTCGGCAACGGTGCCGGTGACTGCTGCCGCGGACATCAGTCGTGCAGAGAGGACAAGGGCGGCACCGGAGGCTGGCGTGCCGCCGGGAAGCACGACTCGCTCGAGCACCCTGGATGCCGCGGCGGGGTCGGCGTCGATGTCGGAGAGGAACGCTGCCAGCAGGAGGTCATCCGCGCCCTCGGACGACCGTGCGATCCTGCCCCGCACGGCCTCGAGTGCCGGGAGCCCGGCGTCGTGTGCCGGGTTCACCTCGGTGGAGTCCGGTCGGCGTGCCGACATCACGGCTGCGTACTCGGGGATCGCGCGCTCGATGATTCCTGACAGCTCGAGGAAACGCCACGAGCCCGGGCTTCCCGTCGCGAGCAGCTCGAGGAAGCGCTCGGTGGAGTCTCCGTCGATTGCGAGGGGAGTGGCGCGACGCGCGTCCATCCAGGCGAGCAGACCCGGCCCCGGTTCGCGCGTGCCGGCATGCAACGAGGCAGCGAGCGCGACACGCAGGGTGTCCGCCTCGGCCGGCACGCCGGCGATTTCCACGGTGTCGTCGTCGACAACGAGCCAGCCGCCCTCGGGTTCGGCGGTGGACTCGCCGACGGTCGGCACCGGGGCGTTCCCCAGTCGCCACCGCAGCAACGGCGGTGCGACCAAGGTCGTGGCCAGCACCACGAGCAGCACGACGGCGTACAGGTCATCGTCGAACACGCCGACGTTCACGCCGATCGTGGCGAAAATCAGGCCCACCTCGCCGCGCGGCACCATGCCGAGACCGATCAGCAGGCGGTCGGTGCCGCGACCTGCCATCCATCCGGCCACGACCTTCCCGCCGATCGCGATGACGGTGAGCACGAGCGCCACCCACAGCACGTGCGCCCGCGCGAAGCGGTCGATCTCGGTGTCGATGCCGATCTGCAGGAAGAACACGGGGATGAAGACACTGCCGAGCGCGTTCAGGTCGCGGGCGATCCTCTCGTGGTGTTCGCTGCGTCCGAGAGCAGTGCCGGCCACGAACGCGCCGATGATCGGCGCCAGCCTGGCCCCGCTTGCGGCGGCCGAGAACCCGAACGTGAGCGCGGCGGCGACCACCCCGATGGTGGCAGACGAGTTCGCCCGGGCGCCGATGATGCGCAGGACCCGTGGCACCACCAGCACGCCGACGGCCCCGGCTACGACGAGGAAGCCGAGGGCAAGCCCCACCGTTCCCGCGATGCCGACGGCGTCGACCGACCCGTTCTCCGCCACGCGGGTGACGACCGTGAGGATGATGAGCCCGAGCACGTCATCAGCCACCGCGGCACCGAGAACGATGCGGGCCTCGCGCGAGGCGAGGGCGTGCAGGTCGCCGAACACCCGGGCCGTGATGCCCACGCTCGTCGCGGCGAGGGCTGCACCGAGGAACAACGAGGCGTTCGTGGACTCACCAAGAACCTCGCCGGCCCCGATGCCGACTGTCATCGGCACGATCACCCCCGCGAACGCGACCATCATCGAGGCACGACCCACACGGCGCAGTTCGTCGAGGTCGGTCTCCATGCCGACGGTGGCGAGCAGGATCACCACCCCGACCTCGGCGAGCACCTTCACGGCGTCTGTGGACCCGACGAGCCCTAACAACGAGGGGCCGATCAGGATGCCCGCCGTGATCTCCCCGATGACCGCAGGGATCCGGATGCGCTCGGCAACCTCGGCCGCCAGCTTCGCGACGATGAGAATCACCGCGAGGTCCCTCAGGATGACGCCGTAGTCGAGTGCGCCGCCGGCGGCGACGAGTGCGGACATGGGCCCTACTCTGCCACCAGCCCGTTGGCCGCAAGCAGGTCTTTCGCCTCCCCGGCGGAGTCATCAACGAGGCGCCAGCCCCTGCCCCTCACGGTGATGACCGACTGTGTCCCGAGCCGTCTGCGGATGGCGACGATGCAGGTGTCGCACCGGCGCTCGGCAAGGTGTCGCAGGTTCGCCAGGCGCAGGATCGCGGCCCGGCTGAGCACGCGCCCCTGGGCGCGCACGAGGACGGCCAGCACCGCGAGGTCGGTGGCCGAGAGTTCGTTCGGCGGCGGGATGTCCACAGGCGGAAAACTAGGGAGCCGCCTTTTCGGGTCGGTCAGCAACGCGTGAACGGAGTGTGAACGGTCACACCTGTCGGTCGGAGTGGAAACGGCCCCTCTTGCGACAGACTCTGCCCCCATGGAACTTGACTACTCCCCAGAAGACGAGGCCTTCCGCGCCGAGATCCGCGGCTGGCTGCGCGACAACCTCCCGGCCGGTTGGTTCGACCCCGGCTTCGAGATGACGAATGAGCAGCGCAAGAAGTTCAACGACGAGTGGCCGACCAAGTTGTTCGAGGGTGGCTGGATCTGTGCGACATGGCCGAAGGAGTACGGCGGCAAGAGCCTCACGACCATGCAGGGCGTCGTGCTCTCCGAGGAGTTCGCCGCCGCGAAGGCACCGATGCGCGCCGACTTCTTCGGCGACACCCTCGTGGGGCCGACCATCCTCCAGTGGGGAACCGAGGAGCAGAAGAAGGAGTTCCTGCCGAAGATCCTCTCCGGCCAGATGCGGTGGTGCCAGGGGTTCAGCGAGCCGAACAGCGGTTCCGACCTCGCGTCGCTGAAGACCGAGGCCGTGCTGGACGGTGACGAGTGGGTCATCAACGGCCAGAAGGTGTGGACCACGCAGGGTCACCACGCCGACTACTGCTTCCTTCTCACACGCACCGACAAGGACTCACCGAAGCACAAGGGAATCTCGTACCTGCTCGTGCCGATGCGCCAGCCCGGCGTCGAGGTGCGCGGGATCGTGCAGCCCGACGGCACGGCCGAGTTCTGTGAGGTGTTCTTCACGAACGCCCGTTGCCCGAAGGAGAACGTCGTCGGTGGTGTGAATAACGGCTGGCAGGTCGCGAACTCGACGCTCGCGTTCGAGCGCGGCATGAGCGCCACCACCGGTTACCGCCGCTTCGAGAGCGAGTACAAGGCAATGGTGCGCGGCGCCAAGGAGAACGGGTCGATCAACGACCCCACCATCCGCCAGCGTCTCGTGCAGTACCACACGAAGATCCAGATCCTCCGCATCAACGGTCTGCGTTCGCTGTCCACGACGCTGATGGGCAGGAAGGACCCCGACATGATGGCTCTCGGCGCCACGAACAAGATGTTCTGGACGGAGATGCACAAGGAGGCCATGGAGCTCGCACTCGACATCAACGGTGCGGACTCGATGCTGGTGGATTCCGCGATGGGTGACGGCAACTGGCCGGGCACCGCGCGCGAGAAGCGCCGTCCGGGTTACCCCGTCAGCGGCATGATGTCGGCGTTCTTCTTCTCGCGCTCCGAGACCATCTGGGGCGGCACCAGCCAGATCCAGCGCAACATCGTGGGCGAGCGCGTGCTCGGCCTGCCGAAGGAACCCAGCAGCAAGTAGCCGTCGGAAGGCCGTCAGTCGACGGCCGTCTCGCGGACGTTGTCGCCCTCGAACGCTGCGTGCTGGCGCAGCGGAAGCTCGCGCACCATCACGGTGAGAACCGCTGCCAGTGCGATGAGAGGCACTGCCCAGCGGAACACCGTGGTGATCGCGTGCGAGATGGCATCGAGAGCCTGTGTGCGCCCTGGTTCCGGCAGGTCGTTGATGTGCCGCGGTGCCCGCAGCAACTGCGGGTCGACGCGGCCCTGCAGCTGCCCGTTCAGTACGGCGCCGTAGCCGGCGAGTGCCACAGTGCTCGCGAGGTTGCGGCACAACTGCGAGAGCGAACTGGCCACACCGAGGTCCATCACCGCGACCGAGTTCTGGATGGCGGTCGTGGACGTCGGCATCGTTGCCCCCACGCACAGGCCCATCATCGCCATTCCCAGGAGGCTCACCGCGATGCGACTGCCGCTCGAGTTCACGAGGCTGACCATTGCCATGCCGGCCGTGCCGGCGGCCGCACCGACGATCGGCCACGTGCGGTAGTGGCCGGTGGCGGTCACGCGGCGGCCCACCCACGTGCTCGAGAGGGTCATGCCGATCATCATCGGCACCAGGAGGAGACCCGAGTTCGTGGGTGACACGCCGGTGACGGCCTGCAGGAACAGTGGCATGAAACTGCTGACGACAGTCATGCCCGCGCTGATGAGGCTGGTCATCGGGACCATCACCTGCACGGTGTGGTTGCGGAAGAGATGGGTGGGCACGATGGGGTTGGTGGTGCGTGGTTCCCACCACATGAACACGGCGAACACCGCGACGGTTCCCGCGAGCATCCCGAGTGTCTGCACCGAGAGCCAGCCATAGTGGCCGGGTGACCACGACAGACCGATGATCAGCAGGGCGACGCCGGTCACGAGCAGTGTGGCACCCAGCTTGTCGATGGTCGTGTCGCGACGGATGACGGGCAGTCGCAGGTGCCGCTGGGTCATCCACAGGGCGAAGATCCCGAACGGCATGTTGACGATGAAGATCCAGCGCCACGAGGTGTTGTCAACGATGAGACCGCCGATCAACGGTCCGGCCACGCTCGAGACTGCGAAGATGCTGGTGAACGCCCCGACATAGCGGCCGCGTTCGCGCGGTGGCACGAGGTCGGCAATCACGATGAACGACATGGCCATGGCACCGCCGCTGCCGATGCCCTGCACTGCACGCGCCAACACGAGCAGTGTCATGTTGGGCGCGACCGAACACATCAAGGAGCCAATGAGGAACACGAGGATCGCGAACTGGGTGAACTGCTTGCGTCCGTACAGGTCGCTGAACTTGCCGAAGAGCGGCGTGGCGGCGGTGGACGTGAGCAGGTACGAGGTCGACACCCACGTGTAGGCCTTGATGCCGCCGATGTCGGAGATGATCGTGGTGAGTGCCGTGCTGACCATCTGGCCGTTCAGTGCGGACAGCCCGACCGCGGTCATGAGGGCCGCGTAGACCATGCGGATCTCGTGCTGGGAGATGGTGAAGTTCTCGGATTCGATGTTTGCACCATACAACGAACGGGGTGACGGGCAACGAACCGGGCAATACAGTGTGGAACGTGGCCCCGAACGAGGAAATGTTCTTCAGCGTTCTGTCCGCACCCTTCGGACAACTCACCGTGGTGGCGGGCGAGCGCGGCCTGCGGGCGGTGCACATCGGCGGGCCCGACACACTCGAGCCGTCCCTGCGCGATGCGGCAGTCTCCCGTCCACGCCACGCGGGGGTGAACACGGCATGCACACAGCTGCGCGAGTACCTCGCGGGCACGCGCACGAGGTTCGACCTGCGCCTCGACCTCCGTGGCACCCCGTTCCAGGTGGAGGTGTGGCGGTCGTTGCGCAAGGTGCCCTACGGCCGCACCTCCACCTACGCCGACCAGGCCCGTTCGGTCGGCCGGCCGGCTGCGGTGCGCGCCGTGGGGTCCGCGAACGGACGCAACCCGGTGCCGATCATCCTTCCGTGCCACCGCATTCTTGCGTCGGACGGCACGCTCGGTGGGTACAGCGGCGGCCTGGCGGTGAAAGAGTGGTTGCTGGCGCACGAACGCGGCGCGCGGGGAGGCCGGAAGAAATGATCACCATGCCCGCACAGGTGCTGTCGTTGTTGCTTCTCGTCGTGCTTGGTGCCACGGCGGGCCTCGACCTCGTGCGTAGCGAACGCGCATTCGCGGTCACCGACCGACTGGGTATCCCGCGTGACGCGGTGCCCGTGCTGGGAGGAATCAAGGTCGCGGCGGCACTCGCGGTGTTCGTCGGCACCGACATCCTTCGCGTCGCCGAGGCCGCGGGCGCCTTCCTGGTTCTCTTCTTCACCGTGGCGGTGCTGACCCACCTCCGCGCACGTGACGGTGTGCGGAACGCAGCCCCGGCAGCGGTGATGCTGGCCGTGTCGGCGGCCTATCTCCTCGCCACCGTCGCCCGCTAGGCGGGACTCAGTCCCAGCCCTGCCATTCTTCGGGGTTCCTGCCCAGTTTCACCAGACGCTTGCGCATCCACACCGGGATCTCCATCGGCTCGCCCCTGCGGATCTCGTTCACCATGTCGCCGTTCTCGTCCCACATGTGGCACGTGTTCAGGTTCATCGCGTGACCACTCTCACGCTCCTCCGGCGACATCTCGGAACGCTTCGTACCGGTGGAATGCCGGGCACGCATCGACCAGCCGCTCTGGATTGCCACCGGTGCCATCGCCGACAGGAGCGCACCGATGTGGGTGCACCCGCGCGGACCCCCGAACATCTCGCGGATCTTGTTGTTGAAACCGCGCGCAATCGACATGCCGACCAGACCGTCGTACGCGGGGATGATGTTCGTGCAGCGGGTGTGCGGGTGCTCCTTCATCTCCACACGTGCCGCCTCGATGCGGAGTGCGGGGTACGACACCTCGAGGTCGACCACCATGTGGTGCACCCACAGGTCCTCGTTGTCCTCGGCGAGGTACAGGCCTCCCGGCTTCTCGTCGCAGAGGACACCGCGCAGGAGGAAGCGGTCATCGTTCAGCTTGTAGGTGCGCACCTCGTAGCGGCGTGTGTGGATGAGTTCCCCGCCCTCGGGCGGTGGGGGCATGAATTCGTATGTCACTCGGCTGGCCTCTCGTGTCGGTCGACGTGAGCA
>JBJTBF010000054.1:0-14110 GCA_046091145.1 Acidimicrobiales bacterium
GGTGTGTCGATGCTGCCCGTGATCGACCGCGCCGACGCCCCCGAGGAGCACCACACCCAGTACTTCGAGATGTTCGGGAACCGCGCGATCTACCACGACGGGTGGGTGGCCGCCTGCTTCCACGGCCGTCTCCCGTGGAAGAGGTTCGATTCCGTGCCCTTCGACGGGCCGCAGGAGAAGTGGGAGCTGTACGACATCCGCTCCGACTTCTCGCAAGGTGTCGACCTGTCGGCCCGTCACCCGGAGAAACTCGAGGAACTAAAGCACATCTTCGATGCCGAGGCGCGGCGCAACAACGTGTACCCACTGAAGGAGCCCGGCCAGACCTTCGGGCCGCGGTACGCGGTGCCCGACGCGCTCGGCGGCGCGAAGAGGATGACCTACACCACCGACCACATCCGCATGCCGGAACGGTCCGTGGTGAACCTGAAGAACTGCTCGTTCCGCATCACTGCCGACATCACGGTGCCCGACGGCGGCTGCAGGGGCGTGGTCGCCGCGCAGGGCGGCAACATGGCCGGGTGGTCGCTGTACGTGGATGACCCGGGACACGCGGCATACCACTACTCGTGGCTCGGCCATGAGCACTACGTGATCGTCGCGCAGGACGTGCTCACGCCGGGCCGTCACGGGGTCGTGCTCGAGTTCGCCTACGAGGGCGGCATGGGCGGGGGAGGGGACGCCGTCCTCTCGGTCGACGGCCGGCCGGTCGGTGCCGTGCACAAGAACCACACCGTGCCCGTGATCTTCTCGATCAGCGGCGAGACCTTCGACGTGGGCATGGACACCGGTGTGCCGGTGGGGGACTACCCGATGATCAACCGCTTCACGGGCACCATCCACGGGGTCACGCTCGAGCGCCTCAGTGAGCCGTCACCGGAGATCCGGGCCCTCATCGAGGACGCCGAGTTCCGCGCCAGTCTCGCGGTGCAGTGATGGGGGCCGGACCGTCAGTCGTCGTGATGATTCCGTCACTCGGGCGGCCCGCAACCGACTTCGAGCCGGTTGTGCCGGCACTGCACGATGCAGGGTACGAGACCGTGCAGTTGGAGCCACGTCCCTCGTGGGACGGGACACCGACGCTGCATGACCTCGCCCGCGACACAGTGGGGCGCCTGGAGGCAGAGGGAATCACGACCTTCAATCTGGTGGGTCATGCTTTCGGCAACAGGCTCTCCCGCATGATCACCGCCGACTTCCCGGAACGTGTGGCCTCGTTGACTCTTCTCGCCGCCGGCGGACTGGTCGAACCCGACCCGTCCCTGTGGGTCTCGCTCAGCCACTGCTTCGACTCCTCACTGCCGAAGGAGGAGCATCTGTACCACGTCCGAACCGCTTTCTTCGCCCCGGGGAATGACCCCTCGGTCTGGCGGGAGGGATGGATGCCGGAGGTTTTCCGTTATCAACGGGCCGCCGTGCAGGCCACGCCCCGCGACGACTGGTGGGGTGCCAACGTGGAGCGGGTGCTCGTGGTGCAGGCCCTGCAGGACGCGATCGCACCGCCCGGCAACGGTCGCAGGTACGTGGCGGAATCTGCCCCGCACGCCCGACTGGTGGAGATCGACGGTGCCGGCCACGCCATGCTCCCCGAGAAGCCGGTACTCATTGCCGCCGCGCTCGTCGATTTTCTGGGCGCCTGACGTCCCGCAGGGCGTAGCGTTCGGGTGATGGAGGCGCGCATCCTCACCTGGAACGTGTGGTGGCAGTTCGGGCCCTGGCGCGACCGCCAACCCGCCATCCTGAAGGTGCTGCGCGAGCAGGATGCCGACATCGTCTTTCTGCAGGAGGTCTGGGGCCAGGAGGGCGGCCTCGACCAGGCCGACTGGCTCGCCGACGAACTGAACATGTACGTCGCCCGCACCGAGGGCCCGTGGTACGACGAGGGTGTCAGCCTCGGCAACGCCATCCTCTCGCGCTGGCCGATCATTCGCTGGCAGGTGCACCGGCTTCCCGACTACACGGGCGCACCGAGCCACCGACGTGCGGTGGTGGCCCAGCTCGACACCCCGTACGGACGGTGGTGGACAGTGTGCACGCACCTCGACTACCGCTTCGACCAGTCAGGAACGCGCGTCGCCCAGGTGGAGTCACTGTGCGCGATTGTCGACTCCCTCCGCGAGGACCCCGAGGTGGAGACACCGGTGATCATGGCGGGGGACTTCAACGCCGTGCCGGACTCCGACGAGATCCGCATGCTCACCGGACGGCGCGAACCGGCCGTGCCGGGTCTCGTGTTCACCGACCTCTGGGAGGTCGCGGGCGAGGGTTCCGGCCACACGTGGCGGCGTGACAACCCCTACATCGCCGACTCCACGTGGCCGAACCGACGGCTCGACTACCTCTTCGTGAGCTGGCCGCGGCCGCGTCCGCTCGGCAACCCGAGCCGCGTGTGGCTGGCCGGCATCGACGCGGTCGACGGCATCCAGCCGAGCGACCACGCGGCCGTGGTGGCCGATATCACGATGGTGACGCAGTAGCCGTCCCGGGCCCGCCTACCAGGCGCAGCGCATCCGCTTGATGCCGTTGATGAACGAGCTCTGCAGGTAATCGGGTTCGGTGGTGATCTCGAGACCGGGCACGCGGCGGCGGATCTCGTCGAACATCACGCCCACCTCGCGCCGGGCGAGGTTCGCGCCGAGGCAGAAGTGCGGGCCGCCGGCACCGAAACCGACCTGCGCAGGGGCGAGCGGCCTGGTGATGTCGAAGACGTCGGGGTTCTCGAACACGCGCTCGTCGCGGTTGCCCGACTGGTAGAACATCACGACCTTCTCTCCCTCCTTGATGGGCTGGCCGTTGATCTCGGTGTCCTCGGTGGCCGTGCGGCGGAAGTGGATGACCGGTGTCGCGTAACGCACGATCTCCTCGACCGCGGTGCGCTGGTGCGTCTCGAAGTCGGAGAACCACTTCGTCCGCTGGTCGGGGTTCCTGGTCAGCTCGCGCATTCCGTGGGCGATGGCGGTGCGGGTGGTCTCGTTGCCGGCCACAACGAGGAGAATGAAGAACGAGCCGAATTCCTGGGCACTGATCCGCTCGCCGTCGACCTCGGCGGACATCATGACCGAGGCGATGTCGTTGCGCGGGTTTTCCTTGCGCTCCTCACCGAGGGTGAGGGCATAGTTGAAGATCTCGCCGCCGACGCGCACGAGGTCCTCGAAGGTGCCGACGTACTCGGGGTCGCCGACACCGAGGATTGTGTTCGTCCAGTTGAAGATCATCTCCTCATCGGACTCCGGTATGCCCATCATGTCGCAGATGATCTGCAGCGGCATGAGCGCGGCGACCTCCTTCACGAAGTCGCACTCGCGTTCGGGGAAGCGCTCGAACATGCGGTCAATCACGGCCTTGGAGCGCACACGCACGGACTCCTCAAGTGCGGTGATCTCCTTCGGGGTGAAGCCCTTCGACACGATGGAGCGGAGGCGGAAGTGCTTGGGGTCGTCCATGTTGATCATGGAGCCGAAGAACTCGTTGATCTCCACCGGCATGTCGCCGATGTTCGAGCCTCGTCCGCTGCAGAACAGCTGCGGGTTGCGGCTCACGTGCCAGATGTCGTCGTGACGGGTGAGGGCGCGGTACCCGGGGCCGCGGGGGAACATGGAGTCCTCAGGCTGGAACTCCTCGAAGAACCGGAACGGTGCCTCGTCGCGCAGGGTGCGGAAGGCGCCGAACCTCCAGTCACGGGGGGCTGTCCAGAACTCGGGGGACGACAGGTCGATGTCGGCGAGGGGCACGCGGGGAAGTTCCATGTCGCGAGGCTATTGCCCGCCCGGCCCCGTTCGGGCAGGGAGAGCGGGCCCCGCGTTGACTAGGTTCGGAGCCGTTGTCCCGGCCAGCGGGACGCACGAGCCAGGAGGCCCCCAATGCCCGAAGCAGTCATCGTCGCCACAGCCCGCAGCCCGATCGGTCGCGCGAACAAGGGATCGCTGAAGGATCTCCGCCCCGACGACATGTCGGCCCAGATCGTCCGTGCGTTGATGGCAAAAGTCCCGCAGGTGAAGGCGAACGACGTCGAGGACCTCATGATGGGCATCGGCCAGCCCGCCGGTGAGGGCGGCTTCAACATCGCCCGCATGGCGGCGATCCTGGCCGGCCTCGACGATGTACCCGGTGTCACCGTGAACCGCTACTGCTCGTCGTCGCTGCAGACCATCCGCATGGCCGCACATGCCATCCGCTCGGGCGAGGGGGACTGCTTCATCGCCGCCGGCGTCGAGACCGTCAGTCGCTATGCCTCGGGTGCCAGCGACTCCGCGCCGAACCCGCTCTTCAAGGAGCCGGGTGCACGCACCCGTGCACGGGCCGAGGGCGGACAGGGCAAGTGGGCACCGGCAGCCGGCCTTTCCGACGCCTACATCGCAATGGGCCAGACGGCCGAGAACGTGGTCGAGCACGAGGGCGTCACCCGCGAGGAGATGGACCGCTTCGGTGTCCGTTCGCAGAACCTCGCGTGCGAGAACGTTGACAACGGGTTCTTCGAGCGTGAGATCACCCCGCTCACCCTTCCCGACGGCACCGTGGTGTCGAAGGACGACGGCCCCCGCCCCGGCACCACCTACGAGGCCGTGTCGCAGCTGAAGCCCGTGTTCCGCCCCGACGGGTCGGTGACCGCCGGCAACGCATGCCCGTTGAACGACGGCGCAGCGGCCGTTCTGGTGATGAGCGACACGAAGGCGAGGCAGCTCGGTCTCACGCCGCTCGCACGCATCGTGTCCTCCGGTGTGTCCGGCCTGAACCCCGAGATCATGGGTCTCGGCCCGATCGAGGCGTGCCGCCAGGCACTGAAGCGCGCCGGCATGTCGATCGACCAGATCGACCTCGTGGAGATCAACGAGGCGTTCGCCGCCCAGGTCCTGCCGTCGGCCAAGCACCTCGGCATCCCGATGGAGAAGCTGAACGTGCACGGCGGTGCGATCGCCCTCGGTCACCCCTTCGGCATGACCGGTGCGCGCATCATGACCACGCTGATCAACGGCCTCCAGTGGGAGAACAAGCAGTACGGCATGGAGAGCATGTGCGTCGGTGGTGGCCAGGGCATGGCCATGATCATCGAGCGTCTGAGCTGACCCTCCCGCCGCGCAGCATCGCGGCGACCACAATCCCCATCACGGCCATCAGGGCCGCGGCCACCCCGAAGGTGAACGCGGGTCCGTGCGCGCCGTACATCCACGGCGCGGCGAACGACATGAGGATGGCCCCCACGAGGTCTCCGCTTGCCTGCAGGCCCTGGGCTGCGCTCGCGCGGCCGAGCGGGGCGACCCTCGCCATGAGGCTCTGCGCCGACGGTGTGGAGATCGCACTGAAGAGACCCTCGACGACGGCGAACGCCACCAGCAGCTCGGCCGTCGGCAGCAGTCCGTAGATGAGGACGAGCGGCACCGTCAAACCGATGCCCACGAGGATCATCCGCTCCGGGCCGCGTCGGTCGACGAGCCTGCCACCCTTCGCGCCGAACACGATGAACGGCACCGTGAACAACAGGAAGCTGAGACCCACCTGGAAGTTGTTGCCGCCACGGTCGGTGATGTAGCGGTCCCACAGTGCGTCGTAGATCCCCACCGGGAGAAAAAGGGTGGCCGACGCCAGCACGGCCGCACGCACCGGACGCAGGCGCAGCAGTTCAAGGGATGGCCGGCCCGACTCCGCCGTGGTGGGCAGAGCGGGCAGTTCCCGGGTGAGGACCGCGAGGAAGACGAGAACACCCACTCCGGCGAACACCAGGAACGCGCCGCGGATCCCGAACGGACCGATGAGCAGCGCCCCGATCAGCGGCCCGCCCGTGAAGCCGGCGATCTCCACGCCGCGCAGCCGCGCCATCCTCTCGGCGGCACGGGAACGGTCGATGTTGGCCGCGAGGGCGCGTACAGCCGGCCCCGACATCCCGAAAGCGGAACCTGCGACCGCGCGGGCGATGACGAACACCGGAAGTGATCCACCGAACGCGAACAGCACGGACCCTGCGATCGCGAAGACCACTCCGGTCAGCACCAGCATCTTCGGGTTGCGCCGGTCGGCGAGTGGGGCGAGCGTGAGCTGCACGATCAGCGAGGCGAGGAAACCGGAGGCGGCGATGTAGCCGAGACCCGCGTCGGAGAAGCCGTACTTGTCCTGCAGGTCGGAGAGCGCCGGGAAGATCATGCTGTTGGTCATCGGCACGCCGAAGCCGCACACGAGCAGCGGGCCGATGCCCATGGTGAACTTCTCGAGGGGTCTCATCGGTGCGGGCCTGTGTCAGCCATGGCGCTGGCAGCGCAGCACCGCGGAGTTGAAGGCAGGCCAGTGTTCCATGCCCCACTCATCGAACTCGCGCTCCGCGAGCAGAACACACGCGGTGTCGACCACCGGGTCGTACCAGAGGAACGTGCCGATGCCCCCGAAGTGGCCGAACGTGGCGGCCGAGTTCTCGGGGCTGGTCCAGTGCGGGTGCTTGTGGCCGCGGATCTCGGGCCCGAGTCCCCACGGGCACGGCGACATCGGCCCGATGCCCGGCACGATGCCGTCGATCCCTGCGAACTGCGGTGTCACGGCCTCGATGTAGGTGTCGCGGGAGACGAGGGACGGCTTGCACATTTCGCCGGCGAACAGCACGAGGTCATCGACGGTGGAGTGCACGTCCTTTGCGCAGGAGCCGAGCAGTTCGCTGTGGTCCATCCCGAGCGGGGCGAACACCGCCTCGTCGAGGTACTCATCGAACGCGATTCCCGTTCGGTCCGCGACGTGCGCAGCGACCATGTCGTAACCGGTGTTCGAGTAGATGCGCCTCGCCCCCGATCTGTCCACCGGCTCGGCACCGTCGAACGGGTAGCCACCCGCGTGCGACAGCAGGTGACGGAGTGTGCAGCCCTCCTGGCCCAACGGGTCATCCAGTGAGACCGAGCCCTCCTCCACTGCGACGAGTACCGCCCATGCGGCGAGCGGCTTGCTGACCGAAGCGATGCGTTGGCTGCGCGCGGTGTCGCCGTGCAGGTGCACACCGAAACGGTCGATCACTGCCGCACCGAAGTGCTCCACGGGGAAGCGGTCGGCTAGTGCCCAGGCCGCGTCGTAGCGGTCAGGCATCCGAGCCGCGGACGAGCTCGGCCACGCGGAACGCGAGGTCCAGCGACTGGCGGCCGTTCAGCCTCGGGTCGCAGATCGTCTGGTAGCGGGTGTCGAGGTCGTCCTCGGTCACCGTGTGGCCGCCACCGGTGCACTCTGTGACGTCGTCGCCGGTGAGCTCCACGTGGATGCCGCCAGGCCACGTGCCCTCGGCGTGGTGTGCACGCACGAAGCCGGCGATCTCGGTGACGATGTCATCGAAGTGCCGTGTCTTCCTGCCGTTCGGGGCGGTGAAGGTGTTGCCGTGCATCGGGTCGCATGCCCACACCACGGGGTGGCCGGAGTCGCGCACGGCCCGCAGCAGCGGCCGCAGGGAGTCCTCCACCTTGTCGGAGCCCATGCGACTGATGAGGGTGAGGCGGCCCGGTACCTGCGCCGGGTTCAGTTTCTCGCACAGCTCGATGACCCACTCGGGCGTGGCCGTGGGGCCGATCTTGCAGCCGATGGGGTTTCCCACCCCGCGCAGGAACTCGATGTGTGCGCCGTCAAGCTGCCGTGTGCGCTCGCCGATCCACAGCATGTGCGCAGAGCAGTCGTACCACTGGCCGGTGAGGGAGTCCTGGCGTGTGAGCGCCTCCTCCCATCCGAGGATGAGCGCCTCGTGGCTTGTGTACACGTCGACCTCGTGCAGGGTGGAGTTGTTTTCGGTGTCGATGCCGACAGCACGCATGAAACGCAGCGCACGGTCGATCTCCGATGCGAGCCGTTCGTAGCGCACGCCCTCGGGGCTGGCAGCGACGAACTCCTGCGTCCACGCCTGCACCCGGTTGAGGTCGGCGAAGCCGCCCTTCGTGAACGCGCGCAGCAGGTTCAGTGTGGACGCCGACTGGTGGTAGGCCTGCACGAGGCGGTCGGGGTCGGGCACGCGTGCGGCCTCGGTGGGCGAGGCATCGTTCACGATGTGCCCGCGGAAGGACGGGATCTCGAGGTTGCCGATCTTCTCGGTGTTCGACGAGCGCGGCTTGGCGAACTGGCCGGCCATGCGGCCCACCTTCACCACCGGCACGCCCATCGAGTACGTGAGCACCACAGCCATCTGCAGGATCACACGCAGTTTCTCGCGGATGTTGTTCGCGCTGAACTCCTCGAAGCTCTCGGCGCAGTCACCCGCCTGCAGAAGGAACGCGTTGCCGGCGGCCACCTGGGCGAGGGAGGCCAGGAGGGAGCGGGCCTCGCCGGCAAACACCAGCGGGGGATAGCCGGCGACCTGCTTCAGGGCGGCATCGACCGTGGCGGGGTCGGGCCACTGCGGCTGCTGGGCGGCAGGGAAGTTCTGCCATGAGGTCGGGCTCCAGCTTTTCGGCATGGTGCAAAGCCTTGCGTCTCGGAGGGGCGTTCGCAACCGCATTACGCGCGAAAGCCGTGCGCCGGGCCGGAAGGCCCGTCTCGCACGGCTCGCGTGGGAGGAACGGGTGGTGGTCAGACCGCGAGGATTCGGACGGCGTCTTCCTTGAGTCCCTCGACGGCGCGGCTGACGAGGCGACGGGCGGCCTCGGCGGTGACGCCGAGCTCCTCACCGATCTCGCGGAAGCTCTGCTTCTCGCCGTCGAACAGTCCGAAACGCTTCTCCACCGCCATGCGGGCGCGGGGCTCGAGGGTGCCGAGGAGCTCCTCGAGCAGCTCGCTCTCCACGAGGTCCATCACGGCGTCCTCAGGCGTGCCCTGGCCGTTGTCCATGAGGTCGCCGAGGGTCGCGTCACCGTCGTCGCCGACGGTCTTGTCGAGCGACACCGGGGTGGTGAGACGGTGCAGTTCCGCGTTCGCGGCATCGAGTGTCTCGCCGTCGCCGGACGACTGACGCAGCGCCGCACGGAGGCTGGCGGAGCGGTCACCGGGGATGCGGATGAGGCTCGCCTTCTGGTCGAGCGCGCGGCCGATGGCCTGGCGGATCCAGAAGGTCGCGTAGGTGGAGAACTTGAACCCGCGGCGCCAGTCGAACTTGTCGACCGCGTGCTCGAGACCGAGGTTGCCCTCCTGGATGAGGTCGAGGAGGTCCATGCCCTGGGGCAGGGGGTAGCGGCGGGCGATGGACACGACGAGGCGGAGGTTCGCACGGATGAAGCGGTCCTTGGCCACGCTGGCCTTGCGGACGTCGCGACGGAGGGCAGCGGAGCGCTCACCGTTGTCGATGCGCTTCTGGGCGTCACGGCCGGCCTCGATCGCCTTGGAGAGCTCGCGCTCGTCCTCTGCGGTCAGAAGCGGGACCTTGCCTATGTCGTTCAGGTACAAACCGATGGAATCGTTCATGATGAGCGGTGCAACATTCCTTGTGTTGGTGATGTTCCCGGGCACGCCGTGGCGGCGGGCACAGGGGTGTCGACATGGGGGTGCCGTGTCGGGGGGAAGATCACAGTAACACGCGGGGGTACCGCGCGCTAGGGCCAAAACCAACCTCCACCCGGATAGTGACGGACAGGCCACCTACACTCCTCCGGTGCCTTCCGACGCCCCCGACCCGCGCCGTTACTGGGCCGGGATGAGGCTCGGACTGCTCGGGGGCACCTTTGACCCGCCCCACCTGGGCCACCTGGCTGCGGCCCGGGCCGTGCGCGATGCCCTCGGCCTCGACCGGGTGGATCTCGTTCCGGCGAACGACCCCTGGCAGAAGACCGACCGGGGGACGGGCATCACCCCGCCCGCAGTGCGCCTCGAGATGGTGCGTGCGCTCGTGAAGGGTGAGGACGGCCTCGGGGTGGACGACCGCGAGATCCGCCGTGGCGGGCCCACCTACTCCGCCGACACCCTGGAGGAGATCCACGCGGTCATGCCGGGGATCGACGTGCACCTGATCATCGGCGCCGACACGGCGCGCACTTTCGACACCTGGCGTCGACCCGAGGCCGTGCTTGCGCTCTCTACGCTCGTTGTGGTGAACAGGGGAGACGAGACTGCGCTCGCCCCCGAGGGTGCGGTCCGCGTTGTGCACGTGACCATGGTGCCCGTCGAGACGTCGAGCAGTTCCGTGCGCGCCGCGGTGGCCCGCGGGCTGGACGTGAGCGACGAGGTCGGCGCAGCGGTGGCGCAGGTGATCGGCCTGCACGGGCTGTACGCGGGGGCCGCGTGAGCGCGATTGCCTCGCGCCGCAGACGCCGTGCGATCACTGCGGTCGCTCTCGGTGTGGCCGGGCTCCTCGCCCTGCCGTCGGGACTCGTGCTCGGCGCGAACCGCCTGTTGAACGAGACCGGCGGCGACAGTGTCGACAACCGCCCGACCACCCGCATACCCGCGACACCCACTGCCCTTGTCGCGGTGGTGAACGGCAGGGGCCAGGTTGCGTCGATGGCGATGCTTGCCGTCGACCCGTCGGGCCGTGGCGGGAGCATCGTGTCGATCCCTGTCGGTGCGAACGCGGAGATACCGAAGACCGGCACCATCCACCGCGTGGCTGACTCCTATGTCGGGGCAGCCGACCCGGTGGCGGGGCTCGCAGCCCTGCGCGCCGACGTCGAGGGCCTCCTGAACGTGTCGTTCTCGAACGCCGACGACATGACCGCAACGGAACTTGCTGCGGTGCTCGGGCCCGTGGGTGAGCGCCCGGTCACTCTGCCGTCGCCGGTGATGGACACCCAGGCCGACGGCTCGGTGAAGGAAGTCGCCCCTGCCGGTGAGGGGACGCTGGCCCCTGACCGCATCGCGGCCGCACTCGCCTCCAGCCAGGACGGCGTTGCGGAGACATCACGTCTGGCGAACGTGAAGGAACTGTGGACTGCAGTGGCCGCCGCCGGCACCGCTGCGACTGCCACTGACACCACCGTCGCACCCACGGGGAACGCGACGGAACCCGCCGACATCGCGGGGTACTTCACCGCACTGCTGGCCGGTCCGGTGCAGGTGTGGCAGCTGTCGGCGACGCTGGTGACCGATGCGGTGCGCAACCCCGGGAACGTGGACCTCTACGACCTCGACGGAGGTGAGGTGATCATGGTGATGGCGAGCATCGCCCCGAGCGCCATCGCTCTGGTGTCGAACAGTCTCGCGCTCATGATCGACACCCCGTATGACGACTCAAACCTGGTGCGCGAGGCAGTGCTGCGGCTCGCATACGCGGGCGCGAACGTTGTGGTGGTGCGCACGGTCGCGACCCCGCCGGAACTGGAGACGCGCGTGTTCTTCAACGACCCGGTCGTGCAGAACGACCTCGGCCAGTACGTCACCCTGATGGGCGACCTGACCTATGAGCTCACCGACGAGGTGATCGAGGGCGTGAACGCCCGCATCGTGCTCGGTGAGGACTTCCGTGAGTTCATCGGCAGCGCAGCCGGCCGCACGATCGCGACCACGACCACGAGCACGGTGCCCGAGTGAGCATCGACCGGGCCGCGCTGGAACTGGCGGTCACGTGCGCCCGTGCGTGCGGCGACAAACTCGCGACCGACGTGGTGGTGCTGCCCGTCGGGGACGTGATCGCCGTGACGGAGTTCTTCGTGGTGGCGAGCGCATCAAACCCGCGTCAGGTGCGCGCCGTCACCGACGAGGTGCTGCGCCGGGTGCGGGACGAGACCGGCAGGGGGCCGCTGCGCTCCGAGGGCACGGGGGAGCAGCAGTGGGTCCTCATCGACTATGGCGAGGTCGTGGTGCACGTGTTCGCCGAGGAGACCCGCCGCTTCTATGAGATCGAGCGGCTGTACAAGGACGTGGTGCCGGTCGACTGGCAACCCGTTCCGGGGTCGTGACACCGCACAGGTTTGGGTAGGGTGAGGGCTCCCGAATCGGGGCTGTAGCTCAGTTGGCAGAGCGCTTGCATGGCATGCAAGAGGTCAGGGGTTCAATTCCCCTCAGCTCCACCATTGCGTTCTCGCATTCACAGTTGCGTATAGGGTGCGCCTGTGGAATCACTGGCCGTGGCCGCCGCCATCGTGATGCTGGCGATCATTCTCTCCGGCATCGTGGCCGCGGTTGTGGTCGTGCGCCGACCACGCAGCACCGGCGGCAGGGCCCTCGCCACGGTCGTGTCACTGCCCGCGCTGTTCCTGGGCGGATGGATGTGGTCGCTGGATGTCGGCATCGGTGCCAGGTTGATCGGTTTCGTGGTGTTCGCTGCCGGTGTCGCGGCAATCGTGCGGGCGTGGCGAAAGTAAACTCTGTCCGCGGTGGGTAGCTCCGGAGACATCAACCGAACGCTCGAGAATCTCGCCGTGCGCGACCGGGAGATAGCCCCCGGGGCCCGGGACGAGATAACGAGACATGAGTTCCCGTATGAGCCGCCGTTCGAGATTTTCTACGGACCGTTTCGGCTCAAGCCAGGGAGCTACACGAGGCTAAGGCGACGCATGGTCGCTGCCGTGCGCGGGCCTGGGTCGTCCCGGGCATGATGCTGCTGGGCTTCGGGGGTACGCGCATCTCTCGCGTCGGGGCCCATCTCGTGTTCCGTACGAAAGGGACAGTGCTGGCCCGGGACATCCGTGGTCATCTCTCGGGCGCGCGCGACGCCGGAGCCGACTTCGTCTACGGAGATTCGATTCACTTCGGGCCCGGCCCCGGGTCGTACTTCCACCAGCTCCGGCCGGGTTGGTCGCCCGAGAGGCTGAGGTCCCACTGCTATGTGGGTGATGTCGTTGCGGCTTCGCCCGAGGTTGTGCGAGCGGCGGGTGGGCGCAGGTTCCTCGCCCGTCTGTCATCACATGACCGCGCACTGCGTCTGTCGGAGAAGGCTGTTCATCCGATGCACGTGAAAGAACTTCTGTACGCATCGAATCACGAGACGCGGATGCCTTCGGCCGACGTCGAGGCGACCAGGGGACATTGCGCCCGGACCGGGATCGAGGCCGACTGCACCCTGGCCAACGGTGGCTCGGTTGTGCGTGTTTCCCGGGTACGTCGCGGGTCGCCCCGCGTGGCGGTGGTGATCCCCACGCGGGGCTCGTCAACCGAGGTGCGTGGTGAGTCGAGGGTGATGGTGGTGGACGCCGTACGGGGGTTGCTGAACGACCTGTCCTACGGGAATGTCGAGATTCTCGTGGTGGCTGATGTTGTGACCCCGGGTCATATTCGGGACGAACTGCAGCGAATCGGTGGGGAGAAGTTGCGGATCATCGACTTTGAGGGCGAGTTCAACTTCGCCCGGAAGATCAACCTCGCTGCGGTTCAGACCGGCGCCGAGTATCTGCTGCTCGTCAATGATGACATCGAGATTGTGTCCACCGACATCATCGAGGAACTGCTCTCCTACATGGAAGATGACACCGTCGGCCTGGTCGGGCCGCTGTTGACTTTCGAGGACGGAACTGTTCAGTCGGCGGGCCATCTCCTGAACCCTGCCCCGTTCGACCTCTACCGGGGGTACGACCCTGCCCTCTGCGGCGGTTACAACATCCTGCACGTCGCTCGCGAGGTATCGAGTGTGCTTGCGGCATTCGCGATGACACGCCGCAGTGACTTCCTCGCAGTGGGTGGCCTCAGCCCGATGTTCCCAGGCGACTACAACGACGTGGATTACGCACTGAAGCTCGCGAAGTCGGGCAAGCGCACGATCTACACGCCGCACGCACGCTGCATCCACTTTGAGTCCAAGACGAGGCGGGCGGCGCCGCACCAGCCCTCGATCGATCTGCTCGGTCACCGGTGGCGGCATGTCATCGAGAACGACCCGTACGGCAACACATACCTGCAGCGGCATGAGTTCATCTGGAAATCCAATGTCGACTCCCCGGAGTCGTTGAGCGATGCTCTCGGCGCCGAAGCCGAGTGGGACGGCACGGAATGGGAGCGCCTGAACGCCGAGGACGACCCCCGGCTGCACCGGACCCGGTACTTCCCGAGGTGGGTGAGAATGGCCACAGCACAGTGATCGTCGAACTGCAGCTGAACCAGGGTGCAGCCGACTGGCCGCGCATGCGCGAGGCCATCATCGCCGCCGAGGAGGCCGGGTTCTCCACACTGTGGAACCTCGACCACTTCTCGGGTGCCATGTTCGGGGCGGAGTCCATGAGCGAGTGCTTCACCTCGCTCGGTGCATGGGCTGCCGTCACCCGCACGATCGGCCTCGGCACCCTCGTGGTGAACGCTGTCAACAGGT
>JBJTBF010000055.1:0-20418 GCA_046091145.1 Acidimicrobiales bacterium
CGGCTACGAGGCCACCGTGCTCACCGGGGTGGCCCCCGACAACCCGGTGCTCACCGAGGAGATCTTCGGCCCCGTGGCACCCGTGGTGGTGGTCGACGACATCGAGGCGTCGATGGATCTGCTGAACGGGGTTGACCACGGCCTGGTGTCGTACGTGTACACCCGCGATGCGGGGCGCGGCATGCGCATCGCGGCTGCACTCGAGACCGGCATGGTGGGCCTGAACCGCGGGCTCGTGAGCGACCCCGCGGCGCCGTTCGGGGGAGTGAAGCAGTCCGGCATCGGTCGCGAGGGGGCCCACGAGGGTCTGCTCGAGTTCTGCGAGACGAAGTACGTGGCGACGCAGTGGTGAGAGACGTCTAGGCGCCGTGGGCATCCCTTCGGTGCGCACCGAGCACATCGGCACCGAAATCGTTCACCGGGTCACGCCACACGGTGTGGACGTGGTTTCCCTGTCGCGTCGTGTTGTCGTACTCGGCAAGCAAACGGGGGCCGTGCAGCCGGTAGTAGTGCGGCCCGCCCGGCTCCAGCCCGCCGGCCCACGCGAAGTGGATGTCATCAAACGAAGCATTCACACGTTCCCATTCGGCTCCGGCCACTGTTTCCGGCACGCGGTCAACATACGTTGCGATCAGCGCACGGAGGATGTCCCGTTGTCCCGTTGACATGCGGCCGGCAGGGAGGCCGATCGGGTTGTCCCGCCAACGCACCGCATCGATGTGCGACACATCAAGACCGATGCGTTTCTCCTCGGCTGACTGGATGTTCTCGACCACTTCTCTGAGCTCGCCGGTGAACTCGTTGCGCCACACACGCAGCAAAGGCAGCGGTGCATCCCCCGCAGTGAGCTCCGACCTGTTCGCCCCCACGAGGTCCACCGGCGGCACGGGCGAGACGACCGCCTGTGACAGTTGCTCGTCATCGAGCACGGCCAGCAGGTCCCTTGCGGTGTCCTCGCATGCTGCGAGAGGCCGCAGGAGATGACCGCCGAGAAGTGGAGTCGAGGCAGGATCGGCCCCGAGGAAACACGGGGTGCCGGAGATGACCTCACCGTTCAGCACCGTGAAGTTCAACGACACATGGTGGCCGCCGAAGCGCCAGCCCCATCGGTCCGAGCCCGGTTCGCCGAAGATGCGCAGGAAGTAGCGCAGCGGGTCGCGCGCGCGGGGCCAGTCCCAGAACAAGGTGAATCCCTCGAGACGGTCGAGCACGTTCTCGAGCCCGAGAACGGTCGAAACAGTCGCATACCCCGGCTCGCTGAGTGCGGAATCAAGCAGTCGCATCACGTGACGCTGTTGCACCGGCGAGAGCCCGTGCATCGTCAGACCTCCGTGGTCGGTGGGTGTGTAGAACCACAATCGCCGCTCCTCCTCGGAGGGGAACGGCCACTGCGCGACGCCCTGTTGTTCAGGGTCGAGTGTGGCGAGCACGGATGCCGCTGCATCCGACATCGCGCGGGCGACCGACTCGCTCACGACCCCGGCCCCTTCAGCCCGAATATGAGGTCGGGGTCTCCCGGCTCCCAGTCCTGGTCGAACTGGGAGCGACGGCCGATTCGCTCGGTCCGCCGCACGAGGCCCCGCCCCACCTCCATTTGTGTGTGTTCATAGTCGGCGAGTGCAGCGGTGAGATCGTTCCCGGATTTGAGCGCGGCTGCCAACGACCACGCATCGTCGGCGGCCTTCGCCGTGCCGGCGGCCGCGTGGGGCCGGCCGAGAAACGCCGCGTCACCGAGAAGGCACGTGCGACCGAACACCATTCGCGGTATGTCGAGGTCATAGACAACCTGCACGAAGGGCTGGTCCGTCGCCTGCACCACCCACGAGACGGCCCGGGGGAGCCGCGCAAGCGCATGTGCCTTCATCTCGGCAACGTGACGTTCTGATGCTGTCCCGGGCGGCAGGGACACCTCGCGACGGGAACCCCCGAAATCGGTCATGAGATCGTCGAGGTCGCCGCCCTCGGCGTAGTTGCGGTACCAGACATAGTTGACCGCACGCCGGCCCCGCTCCGTCGACCCGTCCGGCCCCGGAATCGGGTACACGAGGATGTGGCTGTTCGCGTACACGTGGTACGTGATCGCACCGTCGAGCACAGCGCTGACGTCGTCGGGCAGATCGGCCTCCGGCACCATGCCGCGCCATGCGACATAGCCGGCATAGCGCGGTGAGAGACCGGGAAGCAGGCGGGAGCGCGCGGTGGATGCGACACCGTCGGCGAACACGACAAGCTCGGCGCTGCTCGAGAGTCCATTTGCGAAGTGAGTCGTGACACCGGCGCCCGCGTCGTCCCATGACACCATCTCGTGGTCGAGGCAATAGCGGTCGACCGGAAGAAACCCGAGCAGGCTCCGGTAGATCGTGTTCCAACTGCTGAACCTGTAGTGGTGGTCCTCCTCGTGGAGAACGGAGTCGTCCCGGCGGAGATATCGGATCAGGCGGGTGGAGGTGCTGATCGAGTCGGGATCGCACCCCGCAACGTCCGTGAGATAACGCGATGTCTCGGGAAGCAGCCCGATCCCGGCTCCGCGCTGGACCAGCTCCGACGGCGATCGCTCGAAGACATGCACGTCATGGCCATGATGCGCGAGCACGAGCGCCGCGGTGAGGCCCCCGATGGAGCCCCCGATGATGTCGACCTTCACGGTCGGCGGCCGGTCAGGGCTTCCCGAACGTTGCCACCGAGTCGATCCCGCAGACGAACAGCACACGACGCTCGTCGATTGACGGGTCGCGGAGTCCGTAGGTGTCGCCCTGGCCGATGTACTTCTGCCAGATGCGGTTCAGCTGCTCCGTGACGAACGAACCCTCCTTGGGGTCGTCCTCGGAGATCTCCCTCTCGACGGTGACCTTCATCGACACCCAGTGGTACATGTTCTCGGGGTTCATGATGAGGAGGGTCACCTTCGGGTTCTTGCGGATCCACCCGGTCTTCTTGCGGTGTGCCGCCACGTTGATGAGGACCTTGTCGCCCTGGTAGTCGAACCACATGGTGGTGAGTCCGGGCCGTCCATCCGCGCCGATGACGGCCATCGTGCAGGCGTAGGGCTTGTCAAGCAGTTGCCTGTAGATCGGGTCGAGGTCGTCGAGGGAGGTGATCTTGTCCCTCTCGCCGACACCGAACTGGCCGGGCTGGAGCCCGTTCGCCACGTCCTTGAACTTTGCGAGTTTGATAGCCATGTGCGACCTCCGTGAATCTCGTGCCGCGGGCGACGGCGTTGCCCGAACCGTAACACCGACTCGTAGAGCGGGGTCAACCGAGCCACGGTCAGGGAGGGCCGCAGGGGACTAGGGTCATCCCCACATGAGCGAGCAGACCGACACCCAGCATGCGTGGCTCAGCCCGGAGGACTTCCAGGCGGTGCGCAACCAGGTGCCGCTCGTCTACGTGGATGCCGTTCCCGTGCGCACCGACCATGACGGCACCGTCACCCACGTGGGCATGCTGCTGCGCCAGGCCGCCGACGGGACCATCAGCCGCATGGTGGTGTCGGGTCGCGTGTTGCTGAACGAGCGCATCCGGGATGCCCTCGTGCGCCACCTCGAGAAGGACCTCGGCCCCATGGCCTTTCCCCGCATCCCGCCCGAGCCCGCACCGTTCACCGTGGTCGAGTACTTCCAGGACCCGACCGTGTCGGGCTTCTTCGACCCCCGACACCACGCGGTCAGCCTCGCCTTCGTCGTGCCCGTCACCGGTGAGTGCCACCCCACGCAGCAGGCCCTCGACCTCGCCTGGTTCACGCCCGAGCAGGCGGTCAGCCCCGAGGTGATCCGCGAGATGACGAGCGGCCACGACCGTCTCATCCGGCTCGCGCTCGCGTCGGTCGGCCAGCTTCCCTGAGTCAACCGTTCCGCACGTTGACGGAATACCCGCTCGTGTTGCCAGCGCGCATTCACGCTGCTCGCCTATGATTCGTGCCGTGCCAGAGGGTGACACAATCCACCGTGCCGCTGCAGCGCTCCGTACCGCGCTCGTCGGCCGTGTGATCACCGGCTTCCAGGCCCCGCGTCTCGTCGGCCCGGGGCCCGGTCTCGGCAGTGCCGTGGAGTCCGTGGAGAGCCACGGCAAGAACCTCGAGATCACCTTCGACGACGGCATCGTGCTGCACACCCACATGCGCATGACCGGATCGTGGCACCTGTACCGGCCGGGCGAGAAGTGGCGCAAACGCCGCCACCAGGCCCGCGCCATCATCGCCACCGACGACTGGATTGCGGTGTGTTTCAATGCCCCCGTGGTGGAGACATGGCGGGTGCCCGACCGCAACCGCCACCCACGTGCTGGCCGGCGGGGCCCCGATCTCTGTTCACCCGATGCCGACCTCCACGAGTGCGCCGCGCGCCTCTTCCACTACGACCGCCCCGACACCACCGTGGCCGAGGCGATGCTCGACCAGCGCGTGATGTGCGGTGTCGGCAATGTGTACCGCTGCGAGGTGCTGTGGGCGTGCGGCGTCCACCCCTGGGCACCCGTGGGCACATTGCCGGAGTCCACGTGTCTCGACCTCGTTCTCACCGCCGCGGGTCAACTGCGCTCGAACCTCACCTCACCCGCGCGCATCACAGCACCCGACGTGCCCGGCGGTCTCGCGGTGTACGGACGCAACGGACAGCGCTGCGTGCGCTGCGGCGACGTGGTGCGCCTCACCAAGCACGGCGAGATGGCGCGGCTTCTCTACTGGTGCCCGGGGTGCCAGACGGTGGGGGAGAGCTGGCCCATGGTCGACACGTCCGACCCGGTGGCCCGTGCGACCGACCCGCACCCGGCCGCCAGCCGGTTCGTGGCCGACGTGCTGCGTCACCGCGACGCCAGCTGACCGTCCCGCCTCAGGCGCGGCCCATGATGCGGTCGACCGCGATCTCCACGGCCACCCTGTCGGCGCGCTCGCCCGGCTGGCGGTAGCGCGCGGCGTACCCGGCAACAGCAAGTGCGACGCGATCCGGGTCGTCGGTGCCGCTCACGGTTCCCTCGAGGGTCAGCCAGCGACCGCCGTCGACCTGCGACACCGCGGCGCGTCCGCCGCGCAGCGCGTTGCGGTACTTCTGCGAGGACGCGAACGTGATGATGCGCACCGTGCGAGTCGCGTCGTCGTACGAGAACCCCACGGGCACCACGTGCGGTGAACCATCGGCGCGGAACGTGGTGAGCGAGGCCAGGTGGTACTCGCGGAGGAACGCGAGAGCGTCCTCGCCGAGCGAACCGGGCTGCTGACTCATGTGGTGACCAGCGCGTCGAGGATGTCGACCTTGGTGGCCCTCCACGCGGGGTACACCGCTGCCGTCACCCCGATCACGAACGACATCACGAGGATGACGACAGTGGAGGCGACCGGCAGCTGGAACGAGGTCAGGCCCTGGTCACGCAGGCTGAACACGATGACCCAGCCGAGGCTGACGCCGAGCACGATGCCCGTCACCGAGCCGAGCAGCGAGGTGATCACGCTCTCCCAGCGCACGGTCGTGCGCACCTGTGACTTCGTCATGCCCACCGCACGCAGCAGGCCGATCTCGCGCTGGCGCTCGAACACCGACAGCAGCAGGGTGATCACGATGCCCACCACGGCGATGATGACCGACAGGAACAGCAGGCCGTAGATGAGGCCGAGCAGCTGGTTCACCTGGCCGGCCTGCTCGTCGATGTACTCCTGTTTGGAGAGCAGCTTGCCCTGGCCGGCCGCATCGACTGCGGCCTGCAGGGCGGGCCGAACCTTCGTGGGGTCGGCGCCGTCGGCGAGACGCACGTACACGCCGAAGTCGAAGTACTGCACGTTGGCACCCTCGGCAAGACGGCGGCTGACCAGGCGGTCTTCCGCGGCGTCGTCGTTCTCGTACAGGCCCCGCACGGTGAGTGTGCGTTCGGTGGAGTCCGCGAGGGTGACCTTGATCGTGGAGCCCACCGGGGCGTCGTTCTTCGCCGACCATTTGCGCGAGAGGAAGATGCCGTCCTTGTCGAGGTCGGAGTACGCGGCCCCCACGAGACCGATGTCGTAGTTGCCCTCGATGGTCGAGGGGTCGATCACGGTGAGCCGGCGGCCCTTGCCGTCGATCTTCACCAGCAGCAGGCCGACGCCGGTCGCACTCTGCACACCCTCGACCTTCGCGACATCGTCGGCAAGGCTCGGGCTGAGGCCGCCGAAGCCACCCGCCTGCACGCTGATCGCGTAGTCGCCCTTGAACTGCTCCGTGAAGATGTCGGAGATCTGGCCCTTGATGCTCGCTGCCACGGCGGACACCGCGGTCACGAGTGCCACGCCGATCAGCACCGGGCTGGCGGTGCGGCTGGTGCGCTTGGGGTTGCGTGCGCTGTTCTCACGGGCCATGCGGCCGGTCACGCCGCGCAGACGTGCCGCCGGCAGCCCGAGTGCCCGTGACACCGGCCGGGCCAGCACCGGCCCGAGGATGATGGTGCCACCGAACACGAGAAGAATGCCGAGACCCAGCCACGAGTTGCCCGCACCGGCGACGACGGCACCGATCACGGCGGCACCGGCGGCCACGGTGGAGAGACCGATCACGGTCCGGCGCCTGCCGAGGGCCACGAACTCGATTGCGGTGGCACGCATGGCCGCAAGAGGAGGCACGCGCCCGGCACGCAGGGCCGGGAGGAACGCTGACGTCACCGTGACGACCGTGCCGACGAGCAGCGTGTTCAGCACCATCGACCCCTGCACCACGAGACCCGAGCTCGGGATGTCGATGTCGAGCGCCTTCAGCAGCGCAGTCAGTCCCGACGACAGTCCGATGCCGCCGAGGACACCGAGAAGGGAACCCACGATGCCGACCACCAGCGACTCCGTGAGCATCGCGGAGGAGATCTGGCGCCTGCTCGCACCGATCGCCCGCAGCAGGGCGTTCTCGCGCTGGCGCTGGGCGGCACTGATCGAGAACACGTTGTAGATCACGAACGAACCGACACCGAGGGCGATGGCACTGAACGTGGTGAGGATGATGCCGAAGAACGACAGGGCCTGGCCGATGTCGTCTTGGGTCTCCTTCGTGATCTGTGCGCCGGTGAGGGTCTCCACCTTCGATGCGGGGTCGAAGACCGCGTCGATGTCCTTCGCGAGCGCCTCGTCCGTGCGCGAGCCGTCGCCCACCACGAGGATTGCGTCGATGAACCCGGGCTTGCCGAGGAACTCCGCGGCAGTCGTGGGGTCGAACAACGCGAAGGTGGCACCACCGGGGGAGCGCACGTCGCCGTACGAGGCGATGCCGACGAGCGTGAACGCACGTGTTCCTTGCTGGGCAGCCACCTTCACGGTGTCGCCCACGACGTAGCCACCCTTCGCGGCCGAGGCCTCGTCGAGTGCGACCTCCTTCGCACCGTCCGGGAAGCGGCCGTCGGCGATCGTCCACAGCGCGCCCTTGAACTCCACGCCCACAGAGCCGAACGTGGGCGGCCCGTTGCCCTCGGAGCCGAGCGGCTTGCCGTCCTTGCCGATGATGCGCGCGAAGGCCTGGATGTCGGGGGACACGTCCGCCACGCCGGGGACCGCGCGCACCTTCTCCACGTACGACACGGGGATGCGGGTGCGCTCCTGGTTGCCGAAGTCGTCATCCACCACCTCGGTGGAGCGCACGTACCCGTCGATGTCGCGGAACACGTCCTGGAAGAGGTTGTCGAACGTGCGGTTGATCGTGGCGGAGAACACCGAGGTGCCCGCAAGGAACGCGGTGCCGAGGATGACGGCCAGCGAGGTGAGCACGAGGCGTGCCTTGCGGCCGAGGAGGCCCTTCAGAGCGATGCGGAACACGGTGTCAGTGCCCCAGGGTCTTCATCAGGTCAAGGACCTTCTCCGGTGTTGGCTGGCGCATCTCGTGCACGATCCTGCCGTCGGCGAGGAACACGATGCGGTCTGCGTAGCTGGCGGCCACGGGGTCGTGGGTGACCATCACGATGGTCTGGCCGAGGTCGCTCACTGCGCTGCGCATGAACGAGAGAATCTCGTTGCCGGTGGTGGAGTCGAGGTTGCCCGTCGGCTCGTCGGCGAAGATGATCCGCGGCCGCGACGCGAGCGCGCGCGCCACGGCGACGCGCTGCTGCTGGCCGCCGGAGAGCTCGCTCGGCCGGTGCGTGAGGCGGTCGTTCAGGCGCACGGTGTCGATCACCTTCTGGATCCACTCGCGGTCGCCGGCCTCGTTGCCGAGCAGCAGCGGGAGGCGGATGTTCTCGTCCGCGGTGAGCGTGGGCACCAGGTTGAACGATTGGAAGACGAAGCCGATCTTCTCGCGGCGCAGTCGGGTGAGCTCGCGGTCGTTCAGGCCGGAGAGGTCAACCCCGTCGATGAAGGCCGAGCCCAAAGTAAGGTCGTCGAGCCCCGCGATGCAGTGCATCAGGGTGGACTTGCCCGAGCCGCTCGGGCCCATGATGGCGGTGAACTCGCCGTCGTTGAAGGACACCGTGACGTCGTTCAGTGCGTACACGGCACCGTCCCCGTGGCCGTAGATCTTCGTGGCGCCGCAGGTCTCCGCGGCCGTGCCGTGCGGGGTGGTGGGATCGGGGGAAGTCATGGTTCCCAGTCTGCCGTAGACGGGCCGTCAGACGGCGCGTCAACGGCAGGCAGGGTTCACCTGTTCGGCTGCGGAAGCACCCTCAGGTACGGCTTCACCGTCTTCCAGCCCTGCGGGAACAGCTGCTTGGCCTCCTCGTCGGAGACAGCAGCGCCGATGATGACGTCCTGGCCGTCGGTCCAGTTCGCCGGGGTCGCCACCTTGAACTTCGCGGTGAGCTGCAGCGAGTCGATCACGCGCAGGATCTCCTCGAAGTTGCGTCCGGTCGAGGCGGGGTAGGTGATCGTGAGCTTCACCTTCTTGTCGGGCCCGATCACGTACACCGAGCGGACCGTCATGGTGTCGCTCGCGTTCGGGTGGATCATGTCGTAGAGGTCGGACACCTTCTTGTCGGGGTCACCGATCATGGGGAAGTTCACGGGGGTTCCCTGCGTCTCGGCGATGTCGGCCTCCCACTTCACGTGCGAATCGACGGGGTCGACCGACAGGCCGATGACCTTCACGTTGCGCTTCTCGAACTCGGGCTTGATGCGTGCCACGTAACCGAGCTCGGTGGTGCACACAGGGGTGAAATCCTTCGGGTGGCTGAAGAGCACGCCCCACGAGTCGCCCAGCCACTCGTGGAAGTTGATGGTGCCCTGGGTGGTGTCTGCGGTGAAGTTCGGGGCTTCGTCGCCCAGTCGGATGGCCATGGTTCGCTCCTGTTCGTCCGTGTGGAGGCGGTCAGCATAGGGGTGAATCTCCGATTCCCGACAAAGTTTGTCGGGAATCGGAATCCGTTGTGAACACTGGCCCCCGCGGACCCCCGACGGGGAGCCCACCGTACGATTGGACCGTGAGTCCGTCCGAGCCCGTCACCATGCGTCTGGAAGGCGCTCCGGTGCGTGACCGCATCCTTCAGGACCTCACTGCACGCATCCACGGGGCCGGCAGCCCCGACATCTGCCTTGCCACCGTGCTGGTGGGCGACGATGGGCCGAGTCACAGGTACGTGGCCAGCAAGCACCGCACAGCCGGTCAGGTGGGTATCCGCTCGGTGGGGGTGGAACTGCCCGCGTCGGCCGCACAGGCCGAGGTGGAGGCCGCCGTGGCGCAGCTCGCGGCAGACCCGACCGTGCACGGGATCCTCGTGCAGATGCCTTTGCCTGACCGGCTCGACCCCGAGCGCGTGCTCGCGCTCATCCCCGCCGACAAGGACGTCGACGGTCTCACCGAGGCCTCACTCGGTCGGCTCGTGCGCGGTGTTCCCGGGCATGTGGGGTGCACGCCGCTCGGTGTGATGCGCCTGCTCGCGCACTACGGCATCGAGACAGCAGGCAGGCGGGCGGTGGTCATCGGTCGCTCAACGCTCGTGGGCTTGCCGATGGCACTGCTGCTCGCCCGCAAGGGAGTCGATGCCACGGTGACGCTCGCACACTCACGCACCGACGACATGGTGGCGGTGTGCCGCGAGGCAGACATCATCGTGTCGGCGACCGGCATTGCCCGCAGCATCTCCGTGCAGCACGTGAAGCCGGGAGCGGTGTTGATCGATGTCGGCATCTCGCGCACGGACTCCGGCATCGTCGGTGACATCGACTCCGACGCGGTGCAGGGAGTTGCCGGCGGGGTCACGCCGATGCCCGGCGGCACCGGCCTGCTCACAGTGGCGTGCCTGATGGAGAACACGGTGGAGGCTGCGCGCATGCAGGGCGTTCGCATCTGATGCGGCGGATCCCGCGGTCGCTTCCGGCCGAACTGCTCGGTGTGCCGTTCGTGCTGGCTCCGGCAAGTGATGCGGCCCCCGCGACAGTGGGCACCTGCAGGGTGAAGGTGTCCGTCGCGCGTTCGGGCTCCTATCGCGCGTTCTCCACTTCGATCTCGTTGGCCGTCACGAAGTAGCCGGCGGGTCCACTCCCTCGGTACCGTCATCACCAGCGACCAGAGAACGGACATCCCATGGCAACAGTGGCACTCACCGCAGACAACTTCGAGCAGGCGGTCTCCCGCGAGGGCATCACCCTGGTGGACTTCTGGGCGGACTGGTGCGGGCCGTGCAAGATGTTCGCACCGTTGTTCGAGAGCTCGAGCGAGACCCACGCCGACATCACCTTCGGCAAGGTGGACACCGAGGCCGAGCAGATGCTTGCCACCCAGTGCGGCATCCGCTCCATTCCCACCATCATGATGTTCCGCGACGGCATCCTGCTGTTCAACCAGGCCGGTGCACTGCCGGGTCACGCGCTGGAGGACCTGATCGGCAAGGCGCGTGAGCTGGACATGGACGAGATCCGCGCGGAGATCGAGCGCGAGTCCACCGAGAGCTAGGTACATTTCCCACGGTGGCGCGGGGGAGAGCGTTCGCACTGGCGTTGCTGGCCGTGGCCACGTGCGCGGTGGTTGTTGCATCGGGTCGAGACGTGGCGCCGGTACGCGCGGCGGCACCGGGGGCGGCGGGACAGATCGTGGCCGGTGTGGGGCACACCTGCGTGATTGCGGCCGACAACCGTGTGATGTGCTGGGGTGACAACCAGTTCGGCCAGCTCGGTGACTCCACCTTCGGCGACGCGCGCAGCACAGTGCCGGTCGTGACTTCTGGTTTCGGAGGCCGCACCCCGATGCAGCTGGCGGCGGGTCGCAACCACACGTGCGCACGGATGAGCGACGGCACAGTGTGGTGCTGGGGTGACAACACCTATGCGCAGTTAGGTAATGCAGGTGGTACTGCTGCTGACCCGTTGTTGGTCACTCTTCCGGCCTCCGCCACGTGGATCTCCTCCGCCGGCAACACGTCGTGCGCCCGCACCGCAACACAGCTTCTGTGTTGGGGCCGCAACAACAAGGGTCAGCTCGGCATCGGCACCACGAAAGCCACTGGGGGTGTGGCACCCACGGCGCTGCCTGCGGTGCCGGGCACGTTCGATGCGGTGTCGGTTGCCGGCGGGTTCGAGCACGCATGCGCGGCCTCGGCCGTGGGTGAGGTCTGGTGCTGGGGTGAGGCCGGCCGTCTGCAGCTGGGCAACGCCGTGAACTCCACCGTCGACCAGTCATCCCCGCTGCGCACCGATGCCCTGGGTGACACCGCGCTGTCGGTGTCCGCCGGGGACGAGTTCTCCTGTGCCCGTGTCGCGGGCGGCACCGTGTGGTGCTGGGGCGACAACCAGTACGGCCAGCTGGGCCGCGGTTCCACCAGCCCCGCAAGCTCGGCCACTCCCACGGCGGTGGCAGGCACCGGCACGGTCAGCGGGCTGTCGGCCGGTGGCTTTCATGCCTGCACGGTCACCACAGCGGGTGCGCTGCGCTGCTGGGGCCGCAACGACAAGGGTCAACTGGGCCTCGGGTCGACATCAGACGCATACACCCCGGCCACCGTCACCGTCGCAGGCGGCACCGTGGGCGACGTTGCCACTGGTGCCCTGCACACGTGTGCGGTGCTGAACACCGGCGCGGTGCAGTGCTGGGGTGACCACCAGTTCGGTCAGTTGGGAACGGGCGACATCTCGCAGCGCACCGCCCCGGTGAGCGTGGCCTCGTTGCCGGCTGTGTACACCACCACGACCGCACCATCCAGCAGCACGTCATCCAGCACCCCGACGTCTGTTCCGGTCACCACTGTGTCGGCAGCCGCCGACCCCACAAGCACCACCACCGCGTCCACCACCACCTCGACCTCGACTTCCACCACCGCGGTGGTGCCGACGACGACCTCCACTGTCGCCCTGCAGAAGTCATCTGCGGTCGCACGCACCGGCACCCGCGCTGATGTGCTCATGGTGCGACGCGGACGCACGCTGACTGCCGCACGCATCGCCGGTGCCACGGGGCTCTCGATACCGCGGGGGTCACAGGGCCGGCTGCGACTCAGCATCGTGTCGGGTGGGGGCAGGTGCAGGTTCGCGGGCACCAGTGTGCGTGGCACCGCCGTCGGCACCTGCCGTGTGCGCGCCGTTCTGATCCGCACGAAGGGCCCGACACTGGTGCGCACGGTCACCGTGAGAGTGGTGCGCTGAGGGGTCTCTCTCGCGTGCGTGCGTGCGTGCACGCACGCGCATCACCTGGCGCCCGCCACGGCCACTGACCGCGCAGCAGCCCGCCACGGCCCCGACAGTCTGTGGACAACCCCGAGACTCGCCATGAAACCGTTGTGGCTCAACGTCTTCAGCGGATATCCACCAAATTTCACGAGGGCACTTTTATGGTGGCGGGGCGGACCCAGTCCGCAGAAAGTGGGGGTTATCCACATGTACACACTCGGAGCTCTGCTCATCACCGCCCTCGTGCTCAGCCATGCGGTCTCTGTGATCGAGTCCGTCCTCGGCGCAGTCCAGGTCCACGGAGTCATCAAGAAGATTCCGGTCATCGGGGAGCACCTCAACCTCATCATCGCCGTGGCGATCGTCTGGTACCTGAAGATCAACCTCATCGCAGGATGGGGTGTCTCATTCAGCGACGACTGGATGACCTACACCGCGAACGCAATGGTGCTGCTCGGAATGGTCCCGCTCGGGGCCGCCATCGTCGAGATGGTCCGCAAGGGCTTCCGCGCCTAGCAACCAACTCAGTCCCTGTCCCTCTACCCCGAACGGGGCCGCTGACCATCCGGTCGGTGGCCCCGTTCGGCCGTTCCGGGCCGCTGTCGACCGAGCGGGTCAGGCCGTCACGCGGGGGAGGTCCGCCGAACCGCCGCCGCTTCCGCCGCAGGCTGCGACCAACACGAGAGTTGCGGCACCGAGGGAGCAAAGAAGCGGTTGAACCTTCATACAATCGTGGACGCTACTGATGTCGGCGCACTCCCGGGGAAGCCCGCGGGATGCCGGCGTTACACTCACCCGTCCCCCACGGAGGAACCCCACGATGGCCAACGCATGGTTCGAGACGGTTGCCGAGGCCCAGCGCCGCGCGAAGAAGCGCCTGCCCCGTTCGGTCTACGGGGCACTGGTGGCCGGCTCCGAGAAGGGTCTGACCCTCGCCGACAATCTCTCCGCGTTCGACCAACTGGGTTTTGCCCCGCACATGGCGAACCTGCCGCGCGAGCGCGGCATGAACGTGACCGTGATGGGCCAGGACATCTCGATGCCGGTTCTCATCTCGCCCACCGGCGTGCAGGCGGTGCACCCCGAGGGTGAGGTCGCTGTTGCGCGCGCCGCACAGAACCGGGGCATCCCCATGGGTCTCAGCTCGTTCGCCAGCCGTTCGGTGGAGGACGTCACCGCGGCGAACGAGCGCACCTTCTTCCAGATTTACTGGTGCGGCGGCCGTGACCTCATCGCCCAGCGGGTGGAACGCGCGCGCGTGGCGGGTGCGAAGGGAATCATTGTCACGCTCGACTGGTCGTTCTCGAACGGACGCGACTGGGGCAGCCCGTGGATCCCCGAGAAGATCGACCTGAAGGCGATGGCCAAGCTCGCACCCGAGGTGGTGGTGAAGCCGCGCTGGCTGTGGCAGTTCGCCCGCACCCTGCACCTGCCCGACCTGACTGCGCCGAACATGCAGAAGCCCGGGGAGAAGGCACCCACGTTCTTCGGCGCGTACTACGAGTGGATGCAGACACCGCTGCCCACGTGGGAGGACCTCGCCTGGCTGCGTTCGCAGTGGGACGGCCCGTTCATGGTGAAGGGCGTGTGCCGTGTCGACGACGCCAAGCGTGTGGTCGACATCGGGGCCACCGCGCTGTCGGTGTCGAACCACGGCGGCAACAACCTCGACGGCACGCCGGCACCGGTGCGCGCGTTGCCCGCAGTGGCGGACGCGGTGGGCCACCAGATCGAGGTCGTGCTCGACGGCGGGGTGCGTCGCGGCAGTGACGTGGTGAAGGCACTCGCCCTCGGCGCGAAGGCCGTCATGATCGGCCGCGCGTACCTGTGGGGTCTCGCCGCGAACGGGCAGGCGGGTGTCGAGAACGTGCTCGACCTCCTCCGTGGCGGCATCGACTCCGCGCTCATGGGTGTGGGCAAGTCGCACGTCAGCGAACTCGACCGCGGCGACGTGGTCGCACCGGACGGCTTCTTCCGCAGCCTTGGCGCATAGTGTCTCCCCCGTGGGGGATGCATTCGACGACGAAGTGGAACGCTTCCTCTCGCGTCTGTCCGGGGTGCTCGAGGCAGCCGGTGCCGGTCATCTGGCGCGTGCGCGGGCATGGCGACGTGCACTGTGGGAGGCAGGCCTCGCCGGCTTTGGCATCCCCGCCGAGTACGGCGGCCGCAGCGAACCGGCCGACGGCGCACGGCGACTGCAGCGACTCTCGAAGGGCCGCGTGCCCCCAGAGGAGGCAACCTTCGGAATCGGGCTGAACATGGCGGTGCCCACCATCCTCCAGTACGGCTCGGAGGAACTGAGGAAGCGGTTCGTGCCGGCGGCGCTGAGCGGCGAGGAGATCTGGTGCCAGCTGTACTCCGAGCCGGGTGCGGGCAGTGACCTGCCGAGTCTCACCACGCGAGCGGTTCCCGACGGTGACGAGTGGGTGGTGAACGGCCAGAAAGTGTGGACCTCCGGCGCACAGAACGCCGACCTCGGCATCATCCTGGTGCGCACCGGTGACGACCCCGGAAAGGCCGGCATCACGATGATGGTGATGCCGATGCACCAGCCGGGCGTCGATGTGCGACCGTTGCGCCAGATCACCGGCGACGCGGAGTTCAACGAGGTCTTCTTCACCGATGCGCGCGTCCCGCGCGACTGGGTGGTGGGCGAGGTCAACGACGGCTGGCGCGCCGCGACCCAGTTGCTCGCCCACGAACGTTCGTCGCTCGGCGCGGGTAGCGACGACGGTGAACGCAAGGCATCAGGTTCCTCGGCCCTGCCGTTCCATTTCCTCCGCAGTCTTGCCGCCTCGAACGGCCGTGCGGCCGACCCGCTGGTGCGCCAGCAGCTCGCACGTGCCTACACGGGGGAGATGGTGATGGCATGGCTGTCGCGTCGCCGGGGCGTTCACCCGAGCATCGGCAAGCTGTGGCGCACGCGCCAGGCACGGTACTGTGCCGCGACCGTGGCAATGGTGCAGCCGTCGTTGCTGGCGCACGGGAACTCCGTCGACGACAGGTTCTGGCAGTACCACTTCCTCAACTCACCGCGGATGTCGATCGGTGGCGGCACCGACGAGATCCAGCGCAACACACTGGGGGAGAGGGCGCTCGGCCTGCCCCGTGAGCCGGGTCTGGCGCGCTGATCAGCTGCCGGAGAAGCGGGGTTGTCTCTTCTCCACGAACGCGGCAGCGGCCTCGAGGCCGACGTCGAACGCTCTGTTCACGTTCGCCTTCATGTTCTGCAGCGCGATCGGTGCACGCGTGGTTGACCGCGCGGGCAACGTGTCCAAGTGGGTCACTGTCACCGTGAAGTGACCCGCCGGCAATAGCCTTCGCAGTGATGTGGAGGAAGTGGGCGCCGTATCTCGTCGTGGTCGCGGTGCGGGCGCGGTTCTTCTTCAGCCCCATGGCGGTCGATGAGGGCGGCTACCTCGCGGTCGCACGCGCATGGTTCCGCGGCTCCGACCTGTACGGCAGGGTGTGGGTCGACCGGCCCCAGGGTCTCCTCGTGCTCTACGGGGTGCTCGACCGTGTGGGCCTCGGCAGCACGTTCGGCAACCGGCTGCTCGGACTCGCGGCATGTGCGGTGTCGATGTGGGCCTGCGGTGTCGCTGCCGGAGCGCTCTTCGGCGACCGCAGCCGTCTGCCGGTGGTGTGGGCCGCGGGAATCGCACTCAGCATCCCGCAGATCGAGGGTTTCAGCGCGAATGCCGAGTTGCTGAGCTGTTCGGTGGCGGCCGTGGGGCTCGCTCTCGCCCTGCGTGCGGCGTGGAACCGTGACGTTCCCGACACACGGCTGCTGTTCCTCGCCGGTCTTGCCGCCGGTGCGGCGGTCACGGTGAAGCAGAGTGGTTTCGACGCCACCGTGGCAGCCGGCGTGGCCGTGGTCTGGACCGCTGCGGTCCGCAAGTGGGGTGCGAAACGTCTCGCCCGTGCGGTTGCGGTTGCCGTCGCAGGTGCCGCGGTGCCTGTCGGTGCCGTGCTCCTGCATGCAGCACTCACCGGTTTCGGTGACTGGTGGTGGGCGGTCGCCGGGGTTCGTCTCGAGCTCAAGAGTGCCCTCGCCCCGGCCGACTACGACAAGCTGCGCGAGACAGCGCGCATCGTTCTGCCGATCGTGGGTGTGGCCGCAGTCACCGCCGTCGCACTGCTCGCCCGGGGGTGGTCACGACACCGTGGCGCACTCGCGGTGCTTGCGGCGTGGTCGCTGGCTGCTCTTGCCGCGTTCTGGACGGGTGGCCTGTTCCACCGTCACTACTGGACCATCCTCATGTACCCGCTGGCAGTGGGCACGGGTGCTGCGCTGTCCACACTCCGCGGCCGCACCGTGGTGGCGGTTGCGGTGGCGGTGCTGGCGGTCCCGACGGTGTCCACGGCGCGCGGCATCGTGATGGACGATGCCGAGGTCGCACGGGATCTGCACGCAGACTCACGTCTCGTGCGCAACGAGCAGGCAGCCCGTTGGATCCGCGCGAACGTGCCGGAGGACGACTCCGTGTGGGTGATGTGCGCGAGTTCGTCGCTGTACGCCGAGTCACGGCGCGACCCGCCCGTGCGTTACCTGTGGTTCGCGTACTACCGGGCGGTGCCGGGGGCCATCCGCGAGGTGCTCACGCTGCTCAACGGTGACGCCGCACCCGAGTGGATCGTGCAGGTGCAGGAGCCGGCCACCTGCGACCCCACCGGTGCGCTCGGTGCACTCGTTTCCTCGCGGTACGAGACCGTGGGCGGCACGCCCGGCTGGGTCATCTGGCGCCGGTCGAACTGAGCCGGTCCAGCAGTTCGTGGAGCGGTGCCGTGGCGAAACCCACCGACGTGTCAGCGATGCCGAACGGGATGACCAGTCTCACCGCGTGCGCGAGACTCCCGCACGAGTACACCACGTTCGGCACGTAGCCGTCACGGTCGGCGTTCGCGGGGGAGAGCAGGAACGCGGTTCGAGTCGGTGATCCGTCAGGCTTGTGTCGTTGAACTCGGGACCGACCCGACCACCACGCGATACGAGGTTTTCTTCGATTCGGCCTTGGCTCGGATGGTGAAACGACCCGAGGCCGATGACGTGCCGGTGGCCACTTTGACCCACTTCCCCCCGACCCTCTTCTCGAGGGTCACGCGCGAACCAGCAGCGGCACGACCGCGCGCGGTGATCCGGCCTGCCGTCTTCTTCACGAGCATTGTCGGTGCGGTCGGCGTCGACCCTGCGACGGTCGAGGCCGTCGGCGGCGCGGGCGACCCCGACTGGGCACTCACCTCGAGTTTTCCGTATTGACCGCCGAAGCGGTGCCGTCCCACCCCGCACCAGAAATAGAACGTCCCTGCCGAGTCAAGGGTCGTCGAGTAGGTCTCGGCGGAGTAGCCCCCGACGCCGCCGATGTTCTCTGGCGCTCCGATCGTGATCTTCGCGGGCGCCCCGGCGGTGCTCGCCGTGGGCGAACCAGGTTCGGGACCAGAACTGCTGATCGGATCTCCGCAATTCCAACCGTCGATCGTGGTGCCGACCTTGCAGAAGATCACGTTGTGCGTCCCGGACTGGTTGTTCAGCATGATTATGTCGCCAACCGAGGCAGTGACCGGGTTTATTGCGGTCACCGAGTTGCCCGATCTCGAGGCGGTCACCTTGCTGTTGACGAAGAAGCAGTGGGTCCCGTCGGGGATCGCAGTACTGCACGCAGCAATCGATGTGTCATTGGCGGTGATGGCGATGGTCGCGGCGCGCACCGGGGGTGCGAACCCCGCGGTGGCCACGATCATCGCGACGGCAGCAACGAGGGGAAGTGTCCTCTTCATTTCTCTCAGCAACCTAGGGAACTTTCCGTAGTCACGCAATATGGAACAGCTCTTCGATCTCCCGGCCCATCCCCTGTGGGTCCACCTCCCCGGTGTCGTGGTACCGGTGGTGACGATCGCGCTCGTGTGGTGGCTCCTCATCCCGAGACAGCCCGCGGCTCTCGCATCCACCACCGCCGTCCTCGCCGTCGTCTCGGGGCTCGGACTTCTTCTCGCCTCCTCGAGTGGGGAGGCGCTGGTCGAGGCTCTCCCATACCTTCGTGACGAACCCGGCGTGCGGGATCACATCGCATCGAGTGAGTCGGCGCGACTGTGGGGAGTGGTGACGATGCTCATGGTGATCGTCGGTCTTGTCATCCGGCGGTACGTCGACCGCGTTCCCTCACTGAGGGTCATCGGCCGTGCCGTTCTGGCGCTCGCCCTCGTGGCCAGCGTGACGACCTCGGTGTTCATCGTGCAGGCGGGCCACAGCGGCACAAAGGCGCGATGGATCGACATCCAATTCCCCTCCGACTGAAATCGGCCGAGGTGAATCGAGCGCCTACACTGGCGAGCGTGGCAATCATCAACATGAGCGGCCGGGTGACCCCCAAGGGCTAACACGCCAGGCCCGCCCACATTTCGCACCACCCCGCCTCCGTAGCTCAGTGGATAGAGCGACGGTTCCTAAACCGCAGGTCGTAAGTTCGATTCTTGCCGGGGGCGCCAGTCACATGAAGTCCTCGGCCCGTCTCACCCGTTCGCATCTCGTCATCGAGCCCCGCGGTTGGGCTCGCATGCTTGCCCCGTATCCGCGAGACGTGACAGTCCCGCGTGATTCAGTTGCCGAAGAAGTCCACATGACCGCGGAGGACGTCGGCCAACTGCTCGGGTGGAGGGTCATCGGCACAGAAATCAATCGCGGAAGGGCGATGGGTTGGTTCGCCCTGTCCGGTCAATCCGGAGCCCGGGGGGAACGCGCGTGGGTCTGGCTCACGCCGGGTCGGGATGTACGGGTGTTCAAGGTGAATCACGGTCGACTGCGCGTTGTTGCGGTTCCCTCCGACTGGTTCACCGGTGACTTCGCCTAGCCGGGCGCCAGCCATGGATTCCGTCGTGGTCTGGGACGGTGTCTCCACGAGGTGCCTTGTCGATGCAGGTGGACCCATCGCCGTGCGGGACATGAAAAGAGTCGTCACCAAAAAGCGCAAGGGTGACGCTGACACTCCCTCGTCCTATTGGGTCACCCGACCTGTACAGGAACGACTTGCAATGGTCGAGCAGTTGCGCGCAGAGTTTCACGGATGGACGGATGAATCTCAACCGCGACTTTCAAGAGTTGTCGAGTTGTTCGTCGCCCACGAGGTTGAGTTCCTCATACACGGTTCCCGTGGAGACCGAGGACGGGGAACATCGGATCGCGGTGGTTGCGAGTGGAGACGCTGGTGAGCCCGTGACGGTGACAGTGGGTGTGATGGTCGGGGCGTGGGAGAGCGGACCGGCGATCACGGTGTGGTTGATCGTGGTGCCGATCTTCCTCGCCATCGCGGGTGCCCTCGTGATCCCCGCGACCAGGCGTCGTCGCCGATCCGCCGGCGCCTGAGGCGCCCTCTCCCGAGCGCTGCGTCAGCGGCGTGATGCCGAGTCGGTGGCGCTGGCCGATCCGCACGACGTCGCGATGGTGATGACCGACGTCCGCCACTTCCGCCAGTGGCCACTGCACGCCCGCGCGGGTCGGGTTGGGGACCCGGCCTCTGGCGCTCGGGTCGTCCAGTGGGCTGAGATCAGCCGGTCTCTGAGGCTCGATATGCGGTGAGCAGCGCGCTGCGCGCCCGGGAGACGCGCGAGCGGACGGTTCCGGTCGGGCCCCCGATCACCTCGGCGGCTTCGTCGTAGCTGAGTCCGATGAACTGGGTGAGCATGAATGCCTCGGCGTTCTCCGGGGAGGTCGCCGACAGGAGGTCGCGATACTCGGGCGGCAGCCAGTCAGGGGCGGAGATCCCCACGGACGACGAGGACGAAGCCACCGATGCGGCGATCCGACCCAGGAGTCTGCGCTGGCGCATGCTGCGCCGGACATGGTCGATGCATGTGTGCCGGGCGATTCCCACGATCCATGTCTGGACTCCGGACTCTCCTCG